>JAOZSS010000139.1 GCA_029939545.1 Kiritimatiellia bacterium
GAAAATGGGGGGCGCTTAGTCGCATGAGTGAGAGCGGAAGACCGGTTACACCCCATTACGGCGCGGTCGATGCCCGCCGCGTGCGGTCAAGATAGACTCCCGTGCCTTTCATCCGTCGAAGATCGGCAACGGCGGATCCGTGGTTGGCCTCATCCTCCAAAGATGAGGAGGAGCAGTGGGATACCGATGAGAAGGTAGGCGAGGGAGGAGACGACGAAGATGGCGGCGGCTTCGGTGGGTTTGATATGAAACATGTTGGCTACGGCGACGCCGAGGACGCCCATGGAGACGGAGGACTGTAGTAGGAAGACTTTGAGAGAGAGTCCCTGTAGCGGCCAGGGCGAGATCCTGGTCAGGGCGGCGAGAGATACCCCGAGGGCGAGCCCGACCACATGGCGAATGCCGATGACGCAGAGGATGGCACGTTTGAACTTCAGTATCTGTGTGAGCCGGAGTTGTAGCCCTATCGCGAAGTAGGCCATAGCAATGAGGATGTAGATGCACCCATCGAGCAGATGCCATGAATGGATCTCCTGCGGCGCGGGGACCTTCAGTCCTGTCAGGACAATGGCAGCAACGCAACTGTAGAGTCCCGCCGCCCTCCAGTGCAGCAGGTTTCTGAGCATCAGGCCGGGAATCGATTGATGCTCCGCTCCGGGTGAGAAGCGCTGGGCGATGGTGTAGGAGAGCAGGACCACGGCGAAGAAGGTATAGAGGGCGTAGACCGTGTTGATTCCGAGCCCGTCGGCACCGAACAGGAGATAGACGGCAAAACCGGCCATCGTAACACCGTGATTGCCGATGCCGCAGCCAATGCCCACAATGCCGCAGTCGCCCCGGTCGGCGAAGAGGCGCTTGCCGATCGCAAGTGCAAGGAGTGCCATGATCGTGGCCTGCAACCCGCCGAGTAGCGGTAGCCAGGCATCCGACCACTGAAGCGGTGCGCCCCAGATGGCCATGAACCCGACCACAGGATAGGCCACCACTGTCACCACCGTCATGATCGGCTTGGCCACTGTCTCTCTGGCCCAACCCCGTCGCCGCGCCAGGTAACCGGCAACCGCGCTGGCGAGAATCAGTCCGATCGACAGGAAGAATCTGAGGTGTACGTTCAAGGGGGCACACTAGCGTATGGGGGTATGGGGGTGCAATCTTGGAGTCAAAGGATGGCGTACCCGGAGGGGATCGAACCCCCAACCTCCTGATCCGTAGTCAGGTGCTCTATCCAATTGAGCTACGGGTACTCCTAAGGAAGTGCGGGATAATATACAGGCGACGGGCTGAATGCAATATCGGAATTTCTGGATGCATTTGCGGCCCGCTCGGAGAGTGGGCCTTACCTGGGTTCTGGTGGTTGTGTGAGTGCGGGTTGTGCTGGGATAGAGACCCCGTGTTTGCGCCACGTGGCGAGAATATCATCGCGCGAGAAGAAGCCTTCGTGCCGGAAGAGTTCTTCTCCTGCGGCGTCATAGAATATCTGTGTGGGAATCATGCGGATGGCGTACTTCTCTACCGCGTCACGTTCCTCCCCGACATCAATAAACGTCACGCTGAAGACCCCGGAAAAGTCGCGCCTAAGCTCTGCCGGAACGGGCGTCATCATCTTGCATGAGGCACATTTTCCTGTGCCGAGGTCGACCAGGTAGGGGAGCCCCTTCTGGGCTGTGGCATCCTGTTCTGCGTCGGCATCGGTGCCGCTGTTCTTGAGAACAAGCACGGCGGCGATGGTGCCAGCCAACGCCAGGATTACAATGGGTGTAACCGGTCTTCCGCTCCTGCCTGAGAGAGGAAAAACATAGAAAACAGGGTGGCTGATTGACTCAACCGGTATCTACATGTGGTAGGGCAGTGTTTCTGAATCAGCAGTTGAATGGTGGAGTCTTGGAACACTTAGTCGCATGAGTGAGAGCGGAAGACCGGTTACACCCATCGGCCACAATCGGACGGATCGCCCCGCAGCTTTTTGATACCATGGCCCAATGCTGGAAGAAGGGTTTGGATGTTCTGTGTGGACCCACGTTCCGAACCGGGCAGGCTGATCACGAGCGTGGACCCGCAGATGCCGGATGTGGCGCGCGAGAGCATGGCATGCGGCGTTACCTGCAGCGACGCCTGCCGCATGGCTTCGTCGAGCCCCGGCGTCGGACGATCCACCACCGCGGACACCGCTTCGGGGGTGACATCGCGGGGTGAAAAACCGGTGCCCCCGACCGCGCAAACAAGGTCGATCGTATGTCCGTTCGCGTAGTGTCTGAGTCGCGCTTCGATCTGTTCCTGTTCATCGGGAATGATCTCCAGCGCATAGAGGTGCGCGCCCAGCTCGTCCCTCAGGAGGGCCGCAACCGCAGGACCGGCCGTATCCTCGGCCGCACCGCGCGAACAGCGGTCGCTGATGGTCAGCACGACACACTGCAGGGCGGTCCGTGGTACGGCCTCAACGACTTCCACTTCGTCGCCGGCATTCAGCCTGCCGCCTTCGAGTACCCTGGCAAATACCCCTCGGCGCGGCATGATGCAGTCGCCGGTCTGGTGATAGATGGCACAGTGGGCATGGCAGACTTTGCCGATCTGGGTCAGCGAGACCACCACATCGGACCCGAGACGGAGGCGGCTCCCGACTCCGAGCTCACCGAGATCGATGCCAGAGAGGACGATGTTCTCGGCAAAGTCGCCGGCCTTCAGGTCGGGCAGTCCCTTGGCGCGCATGCTGTCCACGTCGGATGCCGCCAGAAGGCTGACCTGACGGTGCCAGTCGCCGGCGTGGGCATCCCCCTCAATGCCGTGGTCCTTGAGCAGGTGCGCGGTAGCGACCGGGGTCTTGCGCTCGCCCTTCTGCTCGCTCACACAGATGGCCTGGATGCTTGCTGTTTCACTCATCAGGAGATCGCCTCATCATTAGCCTGCCAAGTGCCGGATTTTCCGCCTCTCTTCTCGAGCAAGCGGACCGCTTCAATCGTGATGCCTTTGCCGGCCGCCTTGCACATGTCATACACCGTCAGGGCCGCCACGGCGACGGCCGTCATCGCCTCCATCTCAACGCCGGTGGTGTGGTGGCAGCGCACAAAGGATTTCAGTCGGACGGTGTCGCCCTCCAGTGTAGCCTCGATGCTGACAACACTAAGCGGGATCTGGTGGCACAGCGGGATCAGGTTCGATGTCTGTTTGGCCGCCATGATGCCGGCCAGGCGTGCGGTTTCCAGCACCCCCCCCTTGGCGACAGCCCCGGTACGCTGTAGCTGGCTGGCGATCGGCGCGCCGACACGAACGATGGCCTCGGCGCGTGCGGTTCGCTCCGTGGGTGCTTTGTGGCCCACATCGACCATACGCGCATGGCCGTCTTCAGAGAGATGAGAGAACTCGGGTAGGTCAGGCATCGGATTCCTCCGGTACGATGGGTGTGATAAACGTCCGTTTCAGAGATCGCCATGTTTGCGGTGCATACGCCATGCCGGTTCCGGCGACCATGCCAACCAGGAATCCCGAGGGCAGGAGTATTGCACATGCGGCTGTGAGCAGGGCGGTCGCGAGCGCGAAGCGGTCGGGAACGGTATCGCGAATGAAGCGCATAAGCATGACGCCCTCGGTGACAAGGATGACGCCCAGCACGGGTAGGGCAGGGGGGCAGCGCCGGTTGTTCAGCAACAGAACACTCACGAGGGCGGCCACCGCCTTGAGGGGCTGCACCGGCATGGGGATCCCGTAGAAGAGGGCCGACCCTATCTGGGCCAGTCCAAAAACCGTCAGAACGGAGGCCGGATGCATGCCCGACGCCAGGATCATGCCCGTCAAGAGAGGGAGAGCGGTGCCGATGTCTCCAAAGGCACCCGATAGCTCGCCGCAGTTGACTCGAATACGTATGCGTGCGAGGAACCGCATCATGTCTCGTCCTCAGCCCCCTATGGCGGCCATAGAGACCGACTGCTTGAAATGCACCCCTGCGCGCTTGCACCCCAACGCCTGCCGCACTGCCGTTAGCAGGGGGGCACCGGGCTCGCCCTGCAGCATCGACCGGATGTCATGGCCCTCTTCACGTGCCAGGCATCCCATCAGTCGGCCGCCGGCCGTCAACCGTAACCGGGAGCAGTCAAAGCAGAACTGGTCGCTGCACGGTGAAATGAAGCCGGCCACACCCTCGACGCCGTCCGTGGCGTGCACGGCATAGCGTTGGGCTGACGATCCGGCCGCGCGCGGATATGAGGTCAGTTCGAATGCCGGCGTCAGCATGCGGTGTACGGTCTCGGTGGGCACAAAGCGCTTCTCGAACAGGTCCGCACCATATCCGATCGGCATGAGCTCAAGGAACCGCAGTTCACACCCTCGCTTCAACGCAAACGTTAGTACATCGTGTACGTTGTGGTCGTTGATTCCCCGCATGACTACCATGTTCAACTTGACCGGCCGCAGATCGGCTTCAAGTGCGGCGTCGATTCCCGCGACGGTTGCATCGACACTGTCACTGCGCGTGATATGCTCAAAGGTTCCTGGCTCCAGCGTATCAAGGCTGATATTCACGCGGTCAAGACCGGCCGCTCTGAGGGGCGCGGCCATACGGGCCAGCCGCTGCGCATTGGTGGTCATGGCCAGATCCTGAAGGCCAAGTTCAGACAGCATGGCTACCAGGTCGACAATACCCTTGCGCGTCAGCGGATCGCCTCCCGTCAGGCGGACTTTATGCACATCGTAGGCCACCTGTAGCTGCGCCACGAAATCCTTGATCTCCTCAAAGGTGATGATCTCATCATGTTCACAGAAGGGCACGCCCTCCGCAGGCATGCAGTAGCGGCAGCGGAGCTGACAGCGGTCGGTAACGGAGATCCGCAAGGAAAGTTCAGGTTTGTAGATCGGCGCGATCATGCGACAGCTCCCCACGGACGAAAGGCGACGCTATCACCGGCGCGCAGCTCGCGTGCGCCTACCGGTGCAACGATGGCACCGCCTGCCTGTGCCGCGGCGACCAGGTCCGACGAGCCGGCGCACCGCACGGCTTCGGCTGCGGTTACGCCGTTCTGCTCGACCAGGCGCGCCATAACGTACTGCTGACGCTTTCCCGTGAGCGAGAGGTCGGCGGCGAGTGGAAGCCGCAGCACGGGCCGGCAGTTGTTGGCTGGACAGCCTGCCAGGCGTCGCAGGGTCGGCAGTGCAAACTCCTGGAGGCCGGTCATAACGCTGAGTGGGTTGCCCGGCAGCCCGAAGACACATTTCCCATCAGGGAAGGTGGCGAATAGTTGTGGTTTGCCCGGCTTGATGCAAACGCCGTGATAGCAAATCTCACCGCCGGCTTGCCCAATCACTTCTGGTACCAGATCATACTTTCCAACCGATACGCCACCGGACACAAGCACAACATCGCTCTCGGCCAACGCCGCTTTGAGCGCTGCCAGCAACGTGTCCAGCTCGTCGGGGACGGTGCCGCGCCTGACGCAGGGAAAGGCGCTTTGTGCGAGCGCCGCTTCCAGCATGGGTCCATTTGAGTCGCGGATCTCGTGTCGATCAACGGCATCCGAAGCCGACTTCAGCTCCGTCCCGGTGGCCATGATGGCGACCGAAGGGCGGTCGTGGACGTCAGGGCGGTCGCAGCCGACCGTTGCGCAGATGCCGGCATGCGCGGCATTGAGGCGGGTACCGGCCGACACAAGGATATCCCCCTCGCGCGCGTTCTCTCCTCGCCGGAAGATGTGGCGTCCCGCTTCCACCGGCTTCAGGAACTCTACGCGCTCGCCCGAAGCACCGGGTCCTTCAGTTTGGGTGTCTTCCTGCATGACGACTGTGTCGGCATCGGGGGGGACGGCCGCCCCGGTGAAGATTCGCACACACTCCCCTGCCGAGATCGCCGGCTGGGAGGGCGATCCCGCGGCGACTTCGCCTGCGAGTGTCAGGGAGGTGGGGACGGAGGAAAGGTCATTCGCGCGCACAGCGTAACCATCCATCGCTGCGCGATTGCACGCAGGGATATCGCGGTCGGCCTGCACCGGTGCGGCCAGGTAGTGATATAGCGCCGTGAGAAAGGGACGTGGCCTGGAGGACCCGGGGCGCACGTGCTCAAGAATACATTGCCACGCTTGTTCAGCGTCGATCATCATCGTCTCTTTTCCAATGTGAAATCATCGGTGCACGACTGTGCACGATGACCACGGGAGGCGCGGTCGTTTCCTGTCGCACCCTGTCGGCCCGCGCATCATGGAGCATGCTGCTCGTTAGACGCGGGGGCTCGGAGGCCCACTGTTAACTGTCTCTGTTATCCATCTTCCTGCATGGCGAAGCGGTTGTATCGCCGTTAGACTACGGAGAGGCACGCTACCATAAGTAGCGTGCCCCGTCCAGCATGCCTGGAACTTGGCCCTGACACCTGCCACAGCATGAAACGGTGAATGACGTCTGGTTTGTCTGGGTCCACATACTCAAATGGGTGTAACCGGTCTTCCGCTCTCACTCATGCGACTAAGCGCCCCCCATTTTC
>JAOZSS010000140.1 GCA_029939545.1 Kiritimatiellia bacterium
GTTTTCTATGTTTTTCCTCTCTCAGGCAGGAGCGGAAGACCGGTTACACCCTTTGCGCTTTTCGTGTATTTCGTAGTTTTTCAACTGCCGAATGCAGGTTGAAAATCTGCCGTCGGAGCCTCGCTTAGTCGCCTCTCTCAACCTTGAACCTTTGAACCTTGAAACTCAACCGTAGCTATCACACAATCCCCAGATCAAATGGTTCGACTCATTTACTCAAAGAATCAAGATTTAAGGGCATATTGCCACCAACAGGGTTGTGCGGTACTGTCCACACCTGTCTAGCATGATGGTTCATCGGTGGCAGGGCGCTTCATCATGGACCCAGGTATTGCGAGCGCATGATTATTGATCTGAAACAGCTTGAGAAGAGGTACAAGGGCAGTGATGCACCCGCCATCGCGGGGCTCGACCTCTCGGTGGAAAAGGGTGAGATCCTGGGGTTGCTTGGACCCAACGGGGCCGGTAAGACCACGACGCTGAGCATTATCTGCGGGCTGCTCCGCCCAACCGGGGGTTCGTTTCGGATCAACGGTGAGGCTGCCGCGAGGTGCCGTGGCAAGATCAAGTCCTTGATCGGCTTTGTGCCCCAGGATATTGCGTTGTATGGCACGTTAACCGCGAGGGAGAACCTGCGCTTCTTTGGAAAGATGTGTGGTCTCTCGGGACCGTTCCTGGCGCAGCGGGTGGACGCCTGCCTGCGTATGGTGGGGCTTGAGGACAATGCCGAGCGCCGGGTCGATACCTTCTCCGGCGGCATGAAACGGCGGGCCAACTTGGCAGCCGGACTGCTGCATGAGCCCGCAATTCTCATTCTGGATGAGCCCACCGTTGGCATCGACGCCCAGTCCCGCCATGTCATTGCCGAGAACCTGCGTGCGCTCAATCGCGCCGGAACGACCATCATCTACGCGACGCACTACATGGATGAGGCCAGCCAGCTCTGCACGCGCGTGGCCATCATGGATCATGGACGGATCATCAAGGAGGGTGCCCCTGCGCAGCTGATCGATAGCCAGGCGGGTTGCGAGAACCTGGATGAGGTCTTTCTCGAGCTGACCGGCCGTCACCTGAGGGATGGGCAGTGAAGCTACTCGCCGCCATCCAGAAGGAAGCGCTGATCCTACGGCGGGATGTGGCCGGGCTCGTGGTGCTTCTGGTCATGCCGGTCGTGCTGGTCATGGTGGTGACGCTGGTGCAGGAGGATACCTTCGGCAAAGCGCTGGGCACCGGGACACGCTTGCTGCTGCTTGATCTCGATGACTCGCCCGAGTCCATCGCCTTGGGCGACGGACTGCGTGAGGAATCGGACTTCTTTGATGTGACCCGCGTAACGGCCGATGGCGCCATGGATGAAGAAGCAGCGCAGCGGGCGGTGGCGGCAGGCGAGTACCGCGTCTGCCTGGTCGTTCCCCCCGGATTCTTCGATACGGTTCATGCGGGTGCCACGGCATTGATCGGTACGGCGCTGGATGGGCCCGCCGAGGGAGAGGGATCTAGCCATGACGATGCCGATGCAGCGCCTCCGGCGATCACGGTCTACCTGGATCCTGCTGTCTGCCCTAGCCACCGGCGGGCCATCATCACCCCCTTGCATCAGGTGCTGCAGGCCATGGAGATGAAGTCGATCATTCGTGCGATTGAGAGCGAGATGGCACTTGAGACAGAGGATCGGGAGGATGCGATGGGGTGGGAGCCCGGCGAGCTGGCGGGCTTGCGGGAAGTACGGGCGGGCGGTTCACCCACGGTACCCATGGCGACATCCGTGCAACAGAACGTTCCGGCGTGGGCGCTCTTCGGTATGTTCATGACGGTGATTCCCTTATCGGCGGCGATTATCAAGGAGCGCGATTTCGGGACGCTGGTGCGGCTACGAACGCTGCCTGTTTCCCTATGGACACTTGTCCTGGCCAAGGTGGCCGTCTATGCCTCGGTTTGCATGCTACAGTTCGGTCTCATGCTCTGCCTGGGGCTGTTCGTGTTTCCCCTGCTGGGACCCCCGGCCCTCGACATGGGCGTCCACTACGGCTTGATTGCTCTGGTGGCCGTGTCGGCGGCGCTTGCGGCTACTGGCTTTGGCATGCTGATTGGAAGCATCGCGCGCACGCATGACCAGGCCTCTGTCTTCGGTGCCACCAGCGTGGTGATCGCCGCGGCATTCGGGGGTATCATGGTCCCGGTGTTCCTGATGCCGCGCGGGATGCAGTTGGCCAGTCGCTTCTCGCCGTTGAACTGGGGGCTGAACGCGTTCCTGGAGGTGTTTGTGCGGGGCGCCAGCCTGGCGGCAGTGATGCCGGATGTGTGGCGTCTGCTCGGCTTCTTTGCCGTGTCCATGTGTCTGGCCGTGTTCTGCTTCCGCAGTCGCGATTAGAGGCGTACGCTGGAGCGGGGAGTGAGGATTGCTATGAAAGAAGAAGAGGCCCGAATAGAGGATGGCCACCGGTTGGTGATGTATGTTGAGAAGGATGATGCTTCGTATGGACCCATGGAGACGGGATCCTATATGACGCACAACTACATCGATGACTTTTTTGAGAAGCTCGATCATGTCAAGCGGGAGAGCCTGCGGCGGCTGAAGGCCGGTGAGATCAGTCCGGTGGCGTACTACATGATTCTGATAGAGATCGGGGAGGGCGATCTGGCGGCGCGGGTCGGCATCAGTCGCCGCCGTCTGAGACAGCACTTGAAACCTGAGGGCTTTCAGAAGATTACACTCCGGGAGCTCAAGCGGTATGCCGACGTGTTTGCTGTGCCCGTGGCCAATATGTTCCAGGTGATCGTGCCGTCCAAGGGGATGCGCGTGCGCCAGGAGAAGACCGCGGACGGCGTTGTGGTCCTCACCCATATCGAGAAAGCGACAGAATGAGCAGCATAACCTTCGATCATAAAATGGCGGCGCATTGTGAGTCCGGTGCAATCACGGCGCTGCTCAATCATGCCGGTCTGGCGGTGACCGAGCCACTCGTCTTCGGGATCTCGGGATCACTCTTCTTCGGTTACTTCCATACGGCGCTGTTTCCTTTTCCCACGTTTGTGCTGCGTAACAAGCCGGGACGCGTGCGCGCCAAGTGCATGCCGCGCCTGGGGGTGAAGTTTCAGTCGTCCTCGTTTCGTAGCCCGGCGGCGGCGACGCAAGCCCTGGACACGCTGCTGGCGCGTGGCACCCCGGTGGGCGTGCAGGTCGATTTCTTCTACATGGACTATGTTCCTGAGTATGCGCGCGCGCACTTCAATGCGCACTATATTGTGGTGGTGGGTAGAGAGGATGACGCCTATGTGATCAGCGACAGCTACGTCCCCGGCCTGGTCACGCTCCCTGTGGCACGGCTGCAGGAAGCCCGTTTTGTCAAGGGACCGCTGGCGCCCAAGGGCACGCTGTTCTACCCCCGGGCGATTCCGCCCGACATCGATCTTCGATCAGCCGTTCGCAAGGGTATCAAGGATGCGGCCTTCAATATGTTGAGCATCCCGATTCCGTTTCTGGGGGTGAAGGGCATTCGTCACTTCGCGCGCAAGCTCGGGGATTGGCCCACATTCGCGCGTGACGATGAACACCTTTCGCACGAGCTCATGATGATCAACGTGATCCTCGAAGAGCGGGGTACCGGCGGCGGCGGGTTTCGCTTTCTGTATGCCTCCTTCCTCCAGCAGGCAGCCGATATCCTGGATCAGCCGGAGCTGGCGGAGCTGGCCCGCGAGATGATGACGAACGGCGATCGATGGAGAGATATCTCGCTCTTCTCGGCACGCATAGGGAAGAACCGCGATATGGGACCTAATCGTCTGCGGGAGTTGAGCGCCATGCTGCTGGATCGCGCCGCGGAGGAGGAACGACTGTTCAAACGGCTCCGTAGCGCGGTATGATAAGGGCACTTTGAATGACGGGAGAGGGAGACGAGGGACAAGCTATGGCAAGCGATGAATTAAAGAATGAGATAAAGGCCCTGATTATAGAGGCGATACAGATTGAGGATGTGACACCTGAGGAAATCGATAGCAGTGCGTCGCTCTTTGAAAGCGACCTGCTGGGGCTCAATTCAATTGATGGTCTCGAGCTGGTGGCGGCGCTGCAACGCGACTACGGCGCACGCATAGACGACCAGAACCTGGCGCGAAACGTACTACAGTCGGTCGATACCATGGCCGAGTTCGTCGAAAAATGCCGGCAGGACATGACGTAGCCCTTTGCTTACCGGTGCGGCAAGCCAATGAAGAAGGTTCTGCTTATTAACAGCAACATGGTCCAGGTGCCTTACCAGGTGCCGCCGGTCGGGATCTGTCTACAGGCTGCGGCGCTGGAAGACGCGTATACGGTACGCGTATACGATGCGCTGCCCGATGGTGGGGCGGGGCTCGCGGCGGAGTTAGCCGCTTTCGCGCCGGACTACGTGGGACTCGGCATCCGCAATATCGATGATGTGGTCGTCGGCGGCAGCTTCTTCATTGGCGCGATCCGCGACCAGATTGCCTCTCCGCTGCGGGCCATGACGCGTGCGCCCATCATCCTCGGTGGCAGTGGTTTTACGATCTTCCCCGCGGAGCTGATGGAGGTCCTCGATGCAGATTTCGGGGTGGTGGGCGAGGGCGAGCTGTCGTTGCCCGCCCTGCTGCGTACGCTGGACGCGGGCGCTGATGCGTCCTCGGTCCCCGGGGTGATCTGCCGCGATCCGTCTGCGCCTGCCGCCCCACGCGGCGAGTATATGGATCTCGGCACGGTGCGCCCTGCCGATATAGACCGCCGCATCGACTATGCCCCCTATGATGGGCGCGGATCCTACCCCATTCAAACCAAGCGAGGCTGTGTACACCGCTGCCTGTATTGCTCCTATCCACAGTTGGAGGGACGACGCTTTCGTGTGCGCCCGCCGTCGGCCGTGGTGGATGAGCTCGAGGCGGTCCGGCAGCGTCTCGGGTCAGTCAGATTTGAATTCGTCGACTCGACGTTCAACGATCCGCCGGGGCATGCCGAAGCGATCTGTCGTGAGATAATCCGACGGGGCATCCGGCCAGTGCTGCGGACCATGGGCGTCAATCCTGTTGGGGTGACACGGGAACTCCTGGAGTTGATGCAGGAAGCGGGTTTCGCTCAGATTGACTGCACGCCGGATTCGGCATCGCCCGGCATGCTGCATCGGTTGCAGAAGAATTTCTCGCGCGACCAACTGGAGTCCGCCGCGCGCCTGATTCGCCACCAGGGTATGCCCACCATGTGGTTCTTCCTGCTGGGCGGACCGGGTGAGACGCGGGAGACTATTGACGAGACGTTCGCCTTCATTGATGCGTTTGTCTGCGAAGATGATATGGCGCATATCTCGGAGGGTTTGCGGATCTACCCGCACACGGATCTGCACACCATTGCGATTGAGGAGGGTGTCGTGGCTGCCGACGCCTCGCTGTTGGAGCCGCGCTTCTATTTCTCGCCCGCCCTCGGCCGGGCGGGACTGGCGCAGTGTGTTGAGCAGGCGATCGCGGATCGACCCAACTGTGTGCGATCGGTCGACTCCTCGCCGCCGCCGGCGATGATGAAGGCGGCGATCCAATTGCGCACGGCGGAGGAGGTGGACGAACCCATGTTCCGCACGTTGCTCAGGCTGAAGCGGTCGCCTGAGCTGTGGGGTGGGTAGAGGGGCTATATCGTTTCGGTGCCCTGCCGAATCTTCCACAGTTCACCCACATGCCCGTAGAAATCCTCGAGGGGCAGGTGCGTGCGGGTGACGCAGTTGAACATGTTGTACTTGGCGAGGTCGTGGTCGATGATCTGATCCTCTGTCTCGGCATGGAACGGCGTGCCGGGCATCGGCGTGAGAATCGTATAGCCTGCCAGCGCCACACTGTGAGCGGCGGCGTAGTCGGCCAGGGCCGCAAAGTCGGCCTGGTCGTAGTCGGGCGGGATGACGTAGTTGCCTCGCATCATGATGCCGTTGGCATGAAATACGCGAATGGCTTCGACGATGAGCTGTGGGTCGGTCTGCTTGCTGTAGGCGTCTAGCTCTTGCTGTCGGAATGACTCAAATCCCACAATGACCACCTTCAGCCCGCCCCGGGCGAGCTTGGCGATGAGGGCGGGGTGACGCGCCGCGGTGTCGAACCGGATATCCATGATGTAGGTCTTGCGGATTCCTTCCTGCTCGATCCGGTCAAACAGGCGGTCGGCAAACGCCATGTTCACCAGCGTGTTGGCGTCGGCAAAGCGGACGACGGGATAGTCGTCCAGCGTCTTGAGTTCCTCGATCACGCTCTCCACGTCCCGTTGCAGGTAGGCGGCGTGGTATTGGGGCCAGATAGAACAGAAGGAACAGCGGTAGGGGCATCCCAGCGAGGTGTAGATGTAGGTGCTCGGGCCGCTGGCTTTTCCGACGACGTAGGTCGACAGCCAGCGTGTTAGCAGGGAGCGGTCCGGGGCAATGAATCCGTCGCCGGCGGGATCGGGCGGATCG
>JAOZSS010000141.1 GCA_029939545.1 Kiritimatiellia bacterium
CAATTGATCAACCCGTGCTGCTCAACCAAGAAATTTCAAATATATTTGGCTAGTCCCTCTCTTCGTCCACACTCTTCGTCGAGTACCCTTAATCCAACCGCCTAGTTGTTAGACGATATCTCGTACCAAGATTCCTTCCCACCACATTCCGCCAAGAATCGCCAAAAACCCAGACAAAAAGGCTGGCCAGCGCTCTCAGGTTTCCCTAAATACCCACAGATCATTCAGAAGAGCCAAAAAGAGAGACTACTTGGAGATAAGCTATGCCCAAAGCCTGTGATCTGAAACGCGGCGCGATTGTTGCCATTGATGGTGCGCCGCATGTTGTGGAGACGTTGAAGATCTCCTCGCCGTCGGCGCGGGGGTCGGCCAGCCTCTATCACTTTCGTCTGCGTAATCTGGCCACGAAGCAGAAGCTCGACCGCACCTGCAAGGGCGACGACATGTTCGACGACTGCTATTTCGAGAAACGTGCCGTGCAGTACTCTTATGCCACGGGCGACATCCATACATTCATGGACATGGAGGACTACAGCGAGATCGCGTTCAATAGCGAGGACATCAGTGAAGAGCTCCCGTATATCACCGAAGAGATGGAAGGCATCCTCGCTCTTGTGAGCGACGGCAAAACGCTCGGGATCGAGCTGCCCCCGGTTGCGGAGCTCAAGGTCACCGAATGCGACCCCTCTATCCGCGGCGCCTCCGCCACCGCCCGCACCAAGCCCGCTACGCTCTCGACCGGTCTCACCGTGCAGGTCCCCGAATACCTCTCCTCCGGCGAGACCATCCGCGTCGACACCCGCAGCGGTGACTTCCTTGGTCGGGCGTGATCAGTATCTGGGTCTCGATTCCGGCCCGCGCGGAGCGCGGGCCGCTGACTGACAAGGGAATGACGAAACGACCTTGCCTGCTCGGCAGTTAGCTGCTGCGCGTGAATGAGAACTCGATCGGCGCTTTCACCGGCACGCCCTCGACTTCGAGGATCGGGTAGGCCAGGAAGTTGATCGGGCCGGTTGAGGGACTGGGGTCGACCTCGAGATCGCGTCCGCGACTGAACTCCAGGCGGTTGGCCGGGTGATGGCCAAAGTAGTAGGTCGCCAGGGCTGAGTATTTGTCGGCCTCGCTGATATCCACCGGCCACCATTTGCCTTCAGCATGGAACTCTACCCAGCAGTGATAGCCGTCCACACCGCCATCATCGCGGCTGGAGGGAATCGCAGCACCAATGGCGAAGCGGGCGGGAATGTCAACGGCGCGCGCGAGCGCAATAAAATAGGCATGGTAATCGGTGCAGTTGCCGTGCCGTGCATCACATGCGAAGCCCGCGTTGCCCTCTCCCCAGCCCTCTCCCGCCTTGGCATAGCGCAGCTCATCGATGACAAGGTCGTAGAGGGCGCGGGCACGCTGGAGATCGGTCTGCTTTCCTTCAACCGCTTTGCGGGCGACTGCCTCGAAGCGCGCATCCTGCGGGACCAGACGCTCCGGGTTCAGGTAGCGTGCCGGGTCATCGCGGTCATCCTCATACGATGCCTTTTCGATCCGCTTCACGTCGTAACGAATGTCGAGCGGCTTGGCGCCGTCTTGTGGGTTCAGCTCCCAGTAGAGGACCTTGTTTCCATATTTCTGTTCGTCGAGGACGCGGTGCCCGTCCGGCGCATCGATGGAGGTCAAGGTGACCTCCTGGAAGGCATCGCTGGAGGGGAGGGGAATCCATAGTTTGGCTGGACCCGAAATCTCGGGCAGGAAGACACGGTAGCGGAATTCGAATGCATCGCTGGGCACTACCACGCCCATGAGTCTCTGTGACGCCTCATCGACCGGGACGCGGCCCCATGTCTCGTCTTCGTTCTGTTGCCAGAAGTAGAACGGTTTCCCGTTTACCTTGTGCGGGATGGTTTCGGTGACCACCATGCTGCCCGGGTCACCCTGCATGAAGAAATCGACGTCGTAGACATCGCCCTTGGTGTCGACCAGATCCACGCAGGCGAAGTGCTCCTGTGGCCCCAGAGTGGCCAGGTACTCCGTGTGGATCTTCACCAGTTTGAGCTGGTGTTCAGCCCCATCGACCACAAGCGGGAAATAGCCGCCGCCCTCGCGGGTCAGGGCATCGATGTGCCCCTGGATACCCGCCTGGAGATCGGCCGTGATCACGTGTGGCGTCGGCTCAGCCGCTGCACCTGTTTCGCGACGGGCTGAGCATCCGGCGAAGAGCATAGCGCAACATGCCGCCGCTATGATGGCGGCGGCATGTCCTGTTCTCGACAAGAACATTCCGGGTGTCACGAACTCAGTGAGTCGGATGGTCTTTGGGTGGGGCTGGCGGAGCGGGATGCTCGGCGGCCGGGTGTTCTTTGACCTTCTCCACCGCCGCCTCCACCGTAGTCTTCTCCTCTTTCGGGAAACACCCGGTTACGAACAGCGCCATCGCGCCCAACACCAGTAGAGCTGCTATGAATCTCTTCATCACTACTTCCTTCCTTGCGCGGGCACCATGCCCGCAGAAACAGGTGCATACGCCGTGTATGATTCCTGACGGCGGATATACTAGCACTATGGAATTGGGGTGGCAAGCACGCGGAGAGAAGTGATCACTGGTGACGGCTCACTTCCCTCTCCTGGCAGCTCGGACAGATGTGTGTGCTGCGCTGGCCGACGACAAGGCGTTCGACGGGCGCGCCGCATTTTGGGCAGGGCTGTCCCGTGCGCCGGAAGACGTTGAGCTGGTCGCGGTTGGTGCCTTTGCGCCCCCACACGGATCGGAACGTAGTGAGCCCGCGTCCGAGCGTGGTGCCGCTGGACCGGATCCCGCGACGCAGGGCTTGGCGGACGGTGCGGTAGAGTCGGCGCCGATCGTCATCGGTCAGCGTTTCGGCACGACGCTGGGGATGGAGCCCGGCCGCCCAGAGTGCTTCGTCGACGTAGATATTGCCGAGACCTGCAATGAATGACTGATCCAGGAGCAGTGGCTTCAACATGCCGCGTCGACGCCCCAGTCTCTTCACGAACTCGGCCGAACGGAACAGTGGGTCGAGGGGCTCGGGGCCGAGGTGACCGACCACTTTCCCGGGATCGGACACCAGCCACCAGCGTCCGAACTTGCGCGTATCCCGATAGCGCAGCTCGCGTCCGTCATCCAGCCCCAGCACCACATGCTCATGCCCATGCGCCGGCTCGCCTGGCGAGGCAAAGAAGAGATGCCCGGTCATACGCAGATGAATCAACAGCGTGCGCCCGTTATCGATTTCCAGCAGCAGAAACTTCCCGCGCCGGCCGACAGAGGCAAAGCGTTGCCCCCGCAGCCCCTTCCGAAACGCCGCCACCCCCGGCTGCGCAATCGTCCGCGGCCAACGCACCGCAACCGATTCAATCCCACACCCCACCAACTCGCCATCACGCAGGCCCCGGGCAACCGTTTCAACTTCAGGCAGTTCAGGCATGACGCTTGATCCAGGATTCGAGATCTTGGCGGGGAATGAGGTCCAGGGCGGTCAGCTCTTGGCCTGGGACCCAGCGTATCAGCAGGCGGTAGTGGATGCCAATGCGCACGCGGTAGATGTTGGATAGCTGCTTGATGCTGCGGGCGTTACGCCATATTGCGAAGTCGTATACAGCAAAAGCCGCCACGGCCTTCATGGCGCTGGCGGCAACCGATCCCGACAAGCTCTGGCATGCATCCCTGAAGCTGTTGTGATAGTCGGGAACTACGATTGGGCGTACATTCTCGCCGGGCATAGCGGGCGCTGTTCCATTGTCGTCCTGGATGTCGCTGCTTTTTGATACCTGTGCGGCTGAGGCACGTCGCGCGTGTTGCCGTTCCCGTTCCAGCTCGCGCCTGAGCCGTTGCCGCTTCTCCTGCTGGTTACCGATCTCGGCTTTCAGATTGTCGACCTGGCGGCGCAGGCGGTCCACCGTATTTCGGGTTGCCTCTTGATGTTCCCTGCGTGGCTCCTCGGTTACGGTCTTCCGGGCTTCCTGTTGGGCCGCTGTGTTCTCCAGCTCGCGCTTCAGATCCGAGAGCATCGCCTCTTTCGCAGACAGTCCCTCCTCGGTCTGCTTGATCTTCTCGCGCGACTCCGCGAGCTGTTTGCGCAGGGCTTCTGTTTCGTGCGCCAGCTTCTCGTCCGCTGCACGGCCTGCCTGTTCCCCCTCATACTCGTTAAACAAGGCATCAATGGGGTCATCCCAAGGGGAGATCCCAAGATCAATACGGGCCTGATGCACGATCTCCACCAGTAACTCATTGTCCAACACGCGGTCCGGGCATTCCTGTAGTGCGGCGCGCGCAAAGAGAATACTGAGTGCCGGGAACTGGTTGCGGAAGAGATGTGTCAGGTTGCAGAACTCATGATTGCGGAATCCGGTCTTCTCATCGGGAAGACAACAGAAGGCCTCCTTGCAGCGCGCCTCAATCGCTGTGAGATGTCCCGGATCGGTGCATAGGGAGAATTGCAGATCCACTTCATCCCAGTCAACGCACCCGCTGTCGCGAGGGACCCATGCACGTGCGCGGCGTGCCAAGTCGATATCATTGTGAGCGAGAGCCTGATCCATGAGGTCCGAGAAGTGGTACTCATCAAAGGGATACCTGCCGTCTGTGCGCTTCGATCGCTCCTCGAGCATGGTAAAAGCGACCTCGAGGAGGCCAAAGCAGCAAGCCCGGTCATAGGCTGCCGGGAGCTGATCCGTTGCCAGGTTTTCCGGGTTCAGCTTCTTGATCTCGTAGGCACGCAGGCCGTGGATGACATCCGCATCGCCCACAATGCCGGGATCTTCAGCAAGCTGGCTCTGCGTGACCCCTGCATAGGAGGAGGCATCTGCGAGAATGTCCTTATCCTTCTCAAAGCAGCACCGCTTGTATTTCTTGCCGCTGCCGCAATGACACGGCTCATTGCGGCCGAGCTTGGGGATAGGGCGACGCACGGTATCCCCGCCCCCGATGATCTTCGGTGGGGGTCGATCGGGGAGGCTCGTATCGATGTCATGGTCTGTTATGAGAGGGAAGGCAAACTCCTCGAGCTTGTCGGACTCCAGCATATGAAGGGAATCGTAGACCAATATGGCCGCCGGAGGCGTTCTGATCTCCTCGCGCAGATACTGCATCAGCCGCATGGCCTCGTCTCTGTGTGACTGGTGGCGTAGGGCTAGCTCGGTCACGAGGCGGCCAAGCATGGCCTGGCGTTGCCGCGAAAGGACCTCGGAGCGCGCCATCTTGATGAGCGGCCCTATGGCTGAAGCGTCGTGGTTGACATAGCAGTAGGGAAGATCCGTCAGGTCGTCTATAACGGCCGCGCTTTCCGCCAAAACAGTGGGTTCGACAAGGATGTTTCGGTAGGCACAAACATTCAGCAGGCGATCCAGCGCGACATCCTCGCCCTGCTCGGTCAGTTGAGCCGCCAGTGTGCTGACCTCCTCGGTTGTAGCATCCTCGAACAACTCTGCCAGTTCAGCAATGGCCGGCCGACAGAAGGTGGTGTGTGCCAGCCTGTCAATCAGTTTTGGGGTCAGATCCATGGTGTTATGCCTCAGAAACCTAAATCAGGTTTGACTCGCTTCGAGCCTTGATGGGTATGACCTTAGAAAAAGACATCGGGGTGTGGCAAGGGGCATCCGCAGTTATCGTTCTACCGTTCAGTATCCGTGTTGACGGCTATGCGTCCAAAGGTCAGTATGACCACAGGCTTGATCCAAGTATTGGAGATACCGTGCATCGTCTTCTGGTCACAGTGAGAACATATCCGACACTTTCACGAAAGTACGGGGAACTCGTGTGTACAGCCGGCCTGACAGAGGATGGGAATTGGATGCGGATCTATCCTGTACCTTTCCGCCGATTGGCCGACTACAAACAGTTTCAGAAGTATTCCGTCATTGAAATGGATGTAACTTCTCAATAACTTCCTGAGCAGCCGGAACTGGGCTGTTTGCGCTGGGTTGCGCTACGGTCCCTGTCACCGGTCGGTCAGGAAGTTATTGAGAAGTTACCGGGCATTGTTGTGAAACCTCGCAAATGGTTACAGTGGTTTGTCCGGCTGGTTTGTCTTGCCTCCGCCGTGTTTTTTGCGCTGGGCGGACCCGTTCCGTTCATCTTGAGCCGCATCGTTCCCGCGCTGAGCCCCCTCGTGACGTTTGCCAATGCCCTGGCGGGCAGGCAGTGGTATGCCGGTCTCTTCTGGGGACTGCCCGCGGTCCTCACAGTGGTGATGGCGGTGTGGCGCGGACGTTTCTTCTGTCGCTGGATCTGTCCGGCCGGCACGCTGCATTCGACGGCCGCGCTCTGCCGGGGCCGCAAACGCCTCGTCCGGTTTCGGTTCGAGGGCATTGTCTTCTGGATGATCGTGGCGGGTGCCTGTATCGGATTCCCGCTTGGGCTCTTCATGGATCCGCTTTCCAGTTTCACGCGTCTTGTTCCTCTTCTAAAGGGCACCTGCACC
>JAOZSS010000003.1 GCA_029939545.1 Kiritimatiellia bacterium
CCACCCTGTTTTCTATGTTTTTCCTCTCTCAGGCAGGAGCGGAAGACCGGTTACCCCCGTTTCGAGATACACGATTACCAGTCGTCGACACTGCTCGACTACGATCAGTTCTGGGTGGGTGCCCGTGGCTATCACCAGACGTTCCCGAAGATCAAACTTTTCGCTGGTGTCGGCCTTGGCCGCATCGCTATGACTGAGCGCGGCGTCATTGGCGATGCCGACTATATCGAGCTGTTCGGCGGCTTGCAGGGGCGCCTCACGGCCAAGACGACACTCCATGTCCGCGGCGGACATCAGCGCCGTGAGTTCGAAGACGCTATTGAGACCATCGAAGATTGGGTTGCCGCGGCGGGGTTGTCCGGGCGCGTTTCGGAACGTACGGATTGGAATCTGGACCTGTCGCGGATGGAGCGGGTCAGCGTGCGAATACGCGTTGGCGCCGCGTCGCCAGGTCGCGGCGTCGATGCGGCTACCAATAGATCGAATGCACTCACGTAACTGCGAAGTCTGCCACTCCGTCCAGGTCGAGCGTAGCGAAGTAGTCGTCGATGGTCTCGGCGCGCCGGATCTCGACCACATCGCCGTTCTCACGCAGGAGGAGCTCGGCCGAGCGGAGCTTGCCGTTGTAGTTGAAGCCCATGGCGTGGCCGTGGGCACCGGCATCGTGGATCACGACCAGATCGCCGAACGCGAGCTCGGGCAGCTCGCGGTCGATGGCAAACTTGTCGTTATTCTCACAGAGCGATCCCGTCACGTCGTAGACATGATCGGCGGGGGCGTTCTCTTTGCCCACCACTGAGATATGGTGATAGGCGCCATAGAGGGCCGGCCGCATGAGATTGGCCATGCAGGCATCAAGGCCGACGAATGTCTTGTAGGTGTTCTTGATGTGCCGAACGCGCGAAACGAGATAGCCATACGGCCCGGTAATCATGCGCCCGCATTCCATGTACAGGTTCAGTGGGTCGAGGCCGTTGGCCACGATGGTTTCCTTGTAGTGTCGGCGGATGTGGCTGCTTAACCGAGGGAGGTCGAGGGGCGTATCGTCCGGCGTGTACGGGATGCCGATACCGCCGCCGATGTTGACGAGTTCAAAGCGGATATCGAGGGTGCGTGACAGCTCGACGATCAGGTCGAACAGAATCTCGACGGTTTCGGCAAAGTAGTTCAGGTCCAACTCGTTTGAGGCCACCATAGTGTGGATGCCGAAGCGAGAGACGCCCTTGTCGCGTGCCTGGCGATAAGCCTCGAAGAGCTGGTCGCGTGTGAGGCCGTACTTGGCCTCTTCCGGATGGCCGATGATCACATTTCCCTTCTTGAGGGGGCCGGGGTTGTAGCGAAAAGAGAGTAGGTCAGGCAGCCCGGCGTGCTGTTCGAGGAACGGCAGATGGGAGATGTCGTCGAGGTTGATCACGGCGCCCATGTCGCGGGCCTTGCGAAACTCCTCCTCCGGCGTGTCGTTCGAGCTGAAGAACACAGAGTCGCCTGCCACGCCGACAGCCTGGGCCAGCTGTAGTTCCGCCATCGAGCTGCAGTCGACGCCGAAACCCTCGGCCTTGAGAATCTTTACAATGTAGGGGTTGGGAGTGGCCTTCACGGCAAAGTACTCGCGAAACCCCTTGTTCCACGAAAAGGCGGCATTCACGGCGCGTGCGTTGGCGCGGATGGCTTTTTCATCATAGATATGGAATGGCGTAGGGTACCGGGAGGTCAGCTCTTCCAGCCATGCGGGGTCAAAGGGAGACGCTTTTGTCGACATAGTTCTCTTGTCCTTTCACGGGCAAACAGGGAACAACGCGGCGGCAAAACTGTCAAGCCTATCCGGCACGGTCGATGGCGGCGGCGATGGCATCGGCGAGCTGGCGCATGACAATGGGTTTCTGGATAATGTCGGCGAACCCATCACGCAGGGCCTCGGCCTCGGTGTATTGCTGACTGTAGCCGGTGCAGAGGATAACCGGCAGGTCGGGCTGAAGTTCGGTGACCGCCTTGGCCAGTTCGCGCCCGCTGATACCCGGCATGGAGAGGTCGGTCACCACCAGATCGTAAGCGCCTGGCGATTGGCGCAGCATCGTCAGCGCCTCTTCGCCGTCGCAGGCGAGCGCGGGGGCGTAGCCGAGGGCACGCAACATCTTTACGGCCATCTGGGCCACGGCGGTTTCATCATCCACAAACAGCACCGACCGTCCGCTACCGGCGTGCAGATCCTGAGTGTCAGAGGCATCCTCGGTGGCCTGCTGCTCGACAACCGGCAGGACCACGTGGAAGGTCGTGCCTTCACCCAGTACCGAGGTGACCGTCAGCGCTCCCTTCAGCCCGACGATGATGCCGTGCACGACGGCGAGTCCCATGCCGGTGCCTTCCCCGCTCGGCTTGGTCGTGAAGAACGGTTCAAAAATCCGTTCGAGCGTGGCGACATCCATGCCGCAGCCGGTGTCCTTGACCCTGATGCGAAGATAGCGTCCCGGCTCCAGGTCGGGGAACTCGGACTGTGCGCGGGTGCCGATCACGAAATCGGCCACATGGACCTCGATCTCACCCCCGCTCTCTTTCATGGTATACCCGGCATTGGTGCAGAGGTTCATCATGACCTGGTGAATCTGGGTGGGATTGCTGATGACGACGTCCTGGTCGGTCTTGATGATGCAGCTGACCTTCACACCATCGGGCACCGAGGACTGCTGCAGCTTGACGACTTCCTTGACGATCGGGATCAGGTGGACCGGCTTGTTCTCGTGTTCGTGCTGACGGCTGAACATAAGGATCTGTTGGACGAGGTCCTTGGCGCGATAGCTGGCCTTGTGGATCTCCTTCAGAAATTCCACGTTGGGTTCGGTGTCATCCATGCCGTGCAGCATGATCTCAGTGTAGCCGAGAATGGGCGTCAGGATATTGTTGAAGTCGTGCGCGATGCCGCCGGCCAGCGTCCCGAGCGCCTCCATCTTCTGGGCCTGCTGAAGCTGGCGTCCGCTGCGCTGGAGGGCTTCCTTGGTCTGAATGCGGCTGGTAATGTCCTGCACCTGCAGCAGGTAGCCGCGTGGCGCGTATTCGCGATCCATACCCAGGTTCAGCATCAATACATCAAGGTGTCCCGCTCCGCGTCGGCTGGTTACATAGAGGCCGTCGGTCCGCGCCTTATCGAAATCAATACTCATCTCGAACTGTGCCGTATCGCGCTGCTCGAGAACCCGGCGCATTCGCTCCGGAATAAACGGGTTCGCAAACGGATCGAATTGCGCGAACTGCTCGGTATCGGGCGCACCGAACGTTTTGAGGCAGGCCTGGTTGACGTTCAGAAGCTTGCCCGTGCCGTCGTAGAGTGCCACGCCGACCGGCGAGTGTGAGAAAAACTCCTCGAAGCGCCGCTCGCTTTCCTGTAGATCGCGCTTGGCCTTCTCGCGCTCGGAAACATCGTGTGCGGTGGAGATGATCATAGACTTGCCTTCCAGCTCGAAGGCGTGCGAATAGATCTCCACCGGGATGTGATCGCCGTCATGGGTCAGGAAGGTGCTGGTATATTCGGCATGGCCCTCGGCCAGGATGCGCTCAACCAGTTGGCGGACCGGGCGCACGGCAAAGGCGGTTTCACGGTCCATGATCTCGTCATCGGAAAGCGTGACCAGTTCGCTGCGGGTATAGCCGGTAATCGCGGAGGGTGTATCTGCGGTTTGAATCTCCAGCGGCGAGAGCTTGAGTAGCTTGTCGCGGCTGTAGCCCAGCGTCTCACACGCCACCACGTTCACCTCGGTAAAGTGGCCGGGCAGGCCGTCCTCGGTGAGTCCGTACATGAAGACCATGTCGGTGGTGTGGGCAAACAGAATGCGGTAGAGCCGGTCCTTAAGCACGAGGGCGGTCTCGGCCAAGACGCGGGCTTCGCGCTCGTTCTTCAGCTTGCCGCGCTCATAGAGGACGCGCAGTGAGTGCTGGCGTGCCTGCCGGAGAAGCAGAATATAGCCAGCGACACACGCTGCGATGAGTGTGATGGTGCCAACCAGAAATGCCAGCGCTACGCTGTTCACTCTACCCCCGAGGCTTCTCCGTACATATCCCGGCCGCGGTCAGGCGGACTCCGGGATAACGAACTCGAACAGGTACGGGGATGAGCTGGTACCGACACGAATCTCGCTGCCGTTGTTCAGCGGGCAACGACCGCCCTGGTCGTTGCCCCCCACGAGCTGGTCATCGACGATCGTTCCGCAGGCGCTGCCGCGGTCAATCAGGACATAGCTGCCGTTCGGTTCCTGTTCGATCTGAAAATGCTCGCGCGAGACGTTCAGTTTTTCGCCCACGTCCAACAGGTAGAGCTCGTTCGTGGGGGGGGCACTGGTCTGCCGACGTTCGATAGAGCGATATTCGCCCGCGACCAAGGCCACGCGGCGCTCCCGCCCAACACGGTAGGGCACATGTTCGATGAGGCGCTCGTCGCGCTGCATGGATTTCCGGGCCTCCTCGGTCAGGGGCCGCAGACTAGGCGTCGTCGTACTCATAGATCAATCTCCACTTTCCAAATAAGTTTCGCCCAATGATGAGTGGCTGTCAAGCGCCCTAACCGGCAACGCGCATGGCGTCGCCGCTGCGGCTACTCCAGGTCGTAGAGGCTGTTGTCATCGGAAAGGAACCCGTATCTCTTGTCGAGTTTTCCGCTTGCGGCCGAGCTGGTATACCGCTCGCTGCGCGATTCAACGTGAGCATCAGCAAACGCGACGTTGGTTCGGCCCCGATGGCGAAAGCCCTGTGTTCCCGATTTCGCCTGGGAGCCATCGCTGTCGAGCCGCCCCGGGAAGGGCGATCGCATAAACTTGTTGGCCCCGCTCTCGTATTCGGCGTCTCCGAACAGCGCGCACTGGCTGGGATCGGCGATCATACCGAGGCTGGCGGATTGCGTCGAATGGGCCATGTTGCCACCGTCGCGTCTGAGGATGCGTCCCCCGATATAGCTGGCGTTGTAGTTGTAGCCGGTATACGGATCATCCTCCCACATCGCCTCACCATGGAAAGACGGGCATTGTTGTATCCGGTACCGTGCTCCCATTTCCCACAGGTATGCCTCCCAGGTCTTGGTGGTGCCGGTCGAGAAGTCGCGTGTGTAGGCGGGAGGAAACTGGCCGTGCTCAGACTCGTATATCAGAGCTGCCAGCGCCATCTGGCGCAGATTGCCGACACAGGCAATGCGTCGTGCTTCCTCCCGCGCCGTGTGCGCTGCCGACAGGGAGAGCGCCGCCAGGACACCGATGATCGCCATCACGACCAAAAGCTCCAGCAGCGTGAATCCGGCTGTGTTTCTTCTCTGCGCGTCACTCATCATGGCGCACCCGGAGCCTCAAAAAAGTACCGCCACTATCGACCACGGCGCTATCCGCCATCGGCAGGACTCCGTTGGAGGGAGTGGATGCAGCCGCAGTGCTCTGGATGCCATCCGTGGACCAGTCAGGACTCAGCAGACTGACCGTGCGAACCGCTCCAACATCCACGTCGGGAGCGTGGGTTGACACTGTGTACGACACGTCAAGCCGGGGGGGTGTTGAGGCCCTGTCCAGCGCAGCCGCAAAGGCCGCTTCTCCCGTTCCGTTGGTAGGGCTACGGCCCAGGCCGTATGCCATGAGGTTGACGATGCCATCGTGGTCCGCATCGGCCCCGTCGGCTTCCTCGGCGGGTGCGCCCATCCATGCAAAATGGCACGTGCGCCAGAGCTGTTGCGGGAGCCCTGGGGCCACATCGGCCATGGCGTCGACTTCGGGGGCCAGGGAGACGGTTGGCGCGATGCGGACGTAGCGTATCCATTTGTGTCCTGTGGCAGGGCAGGGCGCAAGGGGGAGGTCCCCGATATCGAAGCCGGTGCCGCCAGCCGAGCCGCGATAACGTTGTGCCAACGCGCCTACGCTCTCGCCCTCCCAGTCGTCGGGACCAACGGATGGGTCGGGCGGAACCGTTGGGTCCGTGGCACCCCCCCACCAGGCGTTGGAATGGCCGCTGTACGTATGGCCGGGATCATAGACGCGCCCAAGCGTCGGCATGAAGCGGTCGCACCGGTTGCTGACAAAAGCATGCCATGTTACGCCGTCCTGGCTTACCGACACGCCCCCCTCATCCGTTTCGCAGACCGCAGAGACCGTGGTATTGGTAGGTGTCCCATTCTCCCACTCTTCCCCTGTTCCGATCAACTGCATGGCATTGCCGAAGAGCAGGAAATCCACGCCATAGGGATTGGCGGGGTTATCCAGTACTTTGTGGTCGAAGGCCAAAACCAACTCGCCCCCGAGCCCCACGGTTACAAGCTCGTGAGCTCGGAATGGGGCATAGACCGGGACGACAGGTACGGCGTTGGTGAAATCAATGGCGCCATCGTCTCCGGTCGTATCCACCGTTGGCCGACCCAGGGCGGCGGTTGAGTCTGTGAACGGGTCGCCCGTAATCCAGTCGAATCCGATGCCCGTGCCCTCAGTATAGGTGACGACGCTGTCGCCGTAAGGATAGTGCAGTGCCGCGGACGGCCAGCCCGGGGTACGGGCCACCGTGCCGGTGGAACGGCTCCACACATCCCATGAGCCATCGTACAGCATCCGGTTGTCCAGCCCGGCAATGGTGTCAACAGGGGTTGCTTCGAAGTAGATGTCTGAGTAGTCGATTGTCCAGTGCGACCAGTTGGCGCTCTGCGCCGTTGCGTTTGTGTGGTCGGTTGAGAATGATGAAAGCACCACGTCATGGGCGTGGGTTCCCGGCAGGATATCGCCATGGCGGACCGGTCGCTGGTAGGCGCATTCGGCCAGCACGAGGCCGTCGGGCGTGTTCGTCAGCGATCCGGTGAGCGCGCTGTCTGCGTTGGTGACCGCTTGCCACATATCGAGCGCAGTGGCCTCACCGTCCCATCGGTAGCCCCATGCCAGTGCATGACGCCGCGAGCGGTCATGCCAGTCCATCACCAGGGCGGCGCGGTTGGAGCCCGCGCCTGTCCAGAACTCGATCTCGTCGAGCGCGAAGCCTGCCATCGGGATCGCCGGCAGTGGCGATCCAGGCATGGCGGCAACACACTCGACCGGTGGCGGGTTCGATCCGACCGGGAAGGTGACGACGGCTGGCCGCCAGCCATCCCAGTCGCCATCTTCCAATTGACGCACCCCGAAACCACTACCGGACTCGATCCACGATCCGCCGCTGAACGGATCGCCTACACCGAGGGAATAGTGCCAGTACTGGCTGTACCACCCCTCTTCATAATGGTCATCCGGATCATCGGCGTAGCCGGTCTCGGTGCCGATTCCCGCCGTGCCCGGGTGGAACGCGCCGCCATCGCCATCAACGTCGTAGCCCACGCCGTAGACCACTTGGCCGAGGAACCCGGAGGTGTAGATGAAGCGGGCGAGGCGGGGATCTGCCGCCACAACGGCCTCAAACATGTCTCGCCCTGTCATGGTGCCATTCCATCGATAGCCCCACGCCAGACTGACCGGATCGATGCCGTCGTTCCAGTCAAGAACGAGAGCGGCACGATTGGTGCCGTGCCCAACCCAGAAGCGGATGTCTTCCAGGTCGAACTCGGCATGGACCTGTGCGGTGGCCAGGAGTCCAAGGCAGGCCCGAAGGACAGCCTTGGACACGGGTCGCCTACAGCACAACGCGGATCTGAACAAATCTGTCATCATTGCTGTTCCCGTACCAAAAGGTGTTGGTGCCTGTTGGACTGCGCCGGACGTTCCCATCCAGTACCATCCACCCGTTTGTAAGGCTGCTTGTGTGTTCCACTTGGAACGGAATATCTGAGCCGTTGGTACCGCCAAGCCACGTCACGTAGTTCGAGTCGCCTACGCGTCCCATGTCGGTGATATGGAAGAACGAATCGATGTTGTCGGCATCCGTTCCGGACAGAAACTCCTCCCATGCACAGAATCCATCGTGGTCGATATCTGCGAGCGCGGCGGCGTCAAACGTGGGGTAGGTGGCGTTGGTAAGCCCGTTCTCAACCAGCCAGTGAACCGGGGTCTCATTGGTTGCCATGTCCGGATCGAATACGGCCGTTATGCTTCGATGGCGATCCATGCACAAACCCATTGTATGAGTTGCCGTGTCACCTTGTGTGGCACCGGTCCATTCTGCGAAATAGAAATAGGTTCCCGGCGTGGCCACGAGCGTGATATTCGTCCCGTGCTGATGGGTCCCGTTCGACAGGTTCACATGGCCGCGCCCTTCCGTGTTCACCGTGAGCGTAAACGCCGCCACCGCAGCGACATCGCTGAACCCGTCGATCTCAGTGGACCATCCCTGACCGAGGGCCTGTGTGACCATGACATACTGAATCCAGTCGAGCCCGGTCGCGGAGATGTCAACCGGAGCGCCGCCGCCAGCGCCGTTATAGCCAGCCAGCATTGTGGGGTAGTCCGATCCGACCCAGGCCAGGTTCGTGTCTACCGGCATGAGAAAGTCCGAGGGTGTTGTGCCGTCCGATCCGTAAGCCGACGAGGTGTCGCGGTAGCCCTGGCTCGGGTAAGCGCCATCGGCGGTGATCGCCGTGATCTCGTGCCAGTTGGTGCCGTTTTGACTGACCAGGATCGTGCCCGGGTCGTTATCCAGGGCCGCTACCTCTCCGTCGGGATAGCTTGAGTCCCAGAAGAAGCTGTTGCCAAAGATAATCAAGTCGGCACCGAACGGGTTGAGCACGTCGTTGCTCACGGGATGATCGAAGCGAACAGCCAGGTAGCCCCCCGAGCCGATCGAAACAAGCTCGCTATCCTGGTAGGGGCTAGAGAACATGGTGATATCACCCCAGGCACCATCACGTGTCGGCCGGCCGAGCGACGAGGCTGTGTTTGTGTAGGGTTCGCCCGTCCAGTAGTCGGTTGCTACGTTCGTTCCTGACATGTAGCCCACGACCTCGTACGCCCACGGTCCTCCCGTGAACTCGGCCGTAATCGAGCGGGCACCATCAATCGGAACATCAACCTGATTTCCATTGATCGTGCATCCGTTGGTGTTGCCGCCCCAGCCCAGAAACGCGCAGTGTTCATCCGGGGTAGCAGTTAGCGTGTTTGTAGTCCCCAGTGTGTACAATCCCGTTCCGGGTGACACTGTGCCATTACCGCCAACCACGTCCACCGTGAGAAGCACATCTTGTCCCTCGGTTCTGGTCGCCACGCTACTACAGGCCACAACCGCCAATACGAGTCCCATCCATCTCTTTATCACGACCGGCATCCTCCCTTTGGTTTAGTAGTCAAGCGGTCGCGGAAGCGGACCCAAGCGGGGTGATAAGGGGAGGGAAGCACACGGCACCCCAATCGCGAGGGCCGTCATCATGCCTATGGGTCCGCATTTCGCGGCCCAAAAAAACCTCCGCTCTCCACTGGAGGACGAAGGTCTGTCTGCACACTAGACTGTCTAGCTATGCGGGTGGCCCTCGATCCGGCGAAGAAGCCTTAATCCCCGCAAGAGCACGTCTTCTGGCTTACGGTATCAAACCTTCCTCCCGCCTTCTTATCTCCACTCGGAGACAATGGCCTGCTAGGAGGTCGTAACCGATTACAGCGGCGCGACCGCGTCCGATTCTCACGGACTTCCGTCTACTCTTACGCTATCGACCGGGAAACTCCCCCGTCGATGTGGGTGAATTTCACACAGTGACGGAAGGGAGTCAAGGTGTATTGTGAATTCGGATGGATCGGCAGTGAGGGAGGACGGCTTCCGAGCTGTCAAGTATGCCCGAAGGGCACCTCCTCGATTCGGCCCTTGACGGTGACCCATAGGGTGGTGACTTCGCAGTCGGGAAAGGCATCTTTGATGCGGTCGTAGGCCAGGCGCAGGTGGATGAACTGTTCGCCCTTCTCAGAGGGATTCCCGGCGCAGTCTTCGTGACCGATGATCGCGATCGAGGTGGATCCGTGTTTGCCAACCGAGATTTCCACGCAGCGCATGATCGCATCGATAGCCGTCAAGTCATCGCCCTTGGCCAGAATCAGGTTCGGCCCCGGCGCCGTGATGGTGTCGACATACTCCGCATGGAAACGTTTCTGCAGAAACTTGTTTACCGGTAGCTGCATCCGGCCGTCCATGCAGTTGATGACCGTACAAAATGAACCCATAGCATTACCTCCACAATGGAAAGCTGAAATCCGAAAACTTCATACCGACCACGTTTTCGAAGTCTCAATCAGTTCCATGATCTCGTCAAGCTTCTCGTCCACATCCTCCGCCCTCAGCCGTGGGAAGCGGGTGCCCTGCATCAGGTAGTCGTGGCGGCCGGTCAGCATGAGTTTGCCGTCGCGTGTCTCAACGCGGCGGATCCCGTGGTCGGCGGCGCGCATCCTGACCTGCCCGATAGACAGGAGACGCTGCGCTGCGGTGGGAAGCGGGCCGAAGCGGTCGACCCATTCTTCTTCCAGCCGGGCCAGGTCGCTGGCGTCGGATGCTTCGGCCAGTTGACGATAGACGCCTACGCGCAGCCCTTCGTCGCTGATGTAGCTGTAAGGGATGCCGACGGTCGAAGGCGATGGCTCGCCCACAGGGGAGAGATCAAGGAAATCCAATGTCACGTCAACATCCACCAGGCGCGGGACCGGCTCGCCTTTCAGCCGGGCCACGGTGCGCTTCAGAAGCTGGCAGTAGAGGCCGAAACCAATCGCCGTGATGTGTCCGCTCTGCGCGGTGCCGAGCAGGTTGCCTGCCCCGCGGATCTCCAAGTCGCGCAGGGCAAGGTTGAACCCGGCGCTGAGCGAGGAATACTTGCGCAGGGCGCCGATACGCTTTCGTGCATCCGGGTCCACGTGGCCCTGTGGCGGGAGCAGCAGGATGGCGTAAGCCTTGCGGCTGGAGCGTCCGACGCGGCCGCGAAGCTGGTAGAGGTCGGCAATGCCAAACCGGTCGGCCCGGTCGATCAGGATCGTGTTGGCGCGGGGAATGTCCATCCCGCTTTCGATGATGGTGGTGCAGACGAGCACGTCGAACTCACCGTTGACGAAGCGCGACATCACGCCTGCCAGCTCACCGGGCGCCATCTGGCCATGTGCAATCTCAAAACGGGCTTCGGGTATCAGCTTGCGCAGCCGGTTGCAGATCGATTCGATGGTCATCACGCGGTTGTGAAGGTAGAAGACCTGTCCCTCGCGGTTGATCTCGCGCAGGATGGCCTGCCGCACGGTTGCTTCGCTATAGCGTATGGCGGTGGTATCGATCGCGAGGCGCTCCAGGGGTGGGGTCTGTAGCAGGCTCAGGTCGCGCGCCCCGGTCATACTCATGTAGAGCGTGCGGGGGATCGGCGTGGCGGTCAGGGTCAGTACATCTACCAATGTGCGGATCTGTTTGAACGCCTCCTTGTGGGCCACGCCGAAGCGTTGCTCTTCGTCGATAATGACGAGCCCCAGGTTCTCGAAGATGACGCCTTCCTGGAGCAGGGCGTGCGTGCCGATGACGATATCGACTTTGCCCTCGGCCATGTGTTTCAGTGTGGCCGCCCGTTGGCCCTGGCTGCGGAACCGGCTGAGCATCTCGATCTGAATCGGATAGTCGGCCATGCGGGCGGCAAACGTCTCGAAGTGTTGCTGGGCCAGCACGGTGGTGGGCACGAGTACGGCCACCTGTCGTTGACCCATAACGGCCTTGAAGGCGGCTCGCATGGCTACCTCGGTTTTGCCATACCCGGCATCGCCGCAGAGCAAGCGGTCCATCGGGCGGGTAGATGCCATGTCCTGTTTGACGGCCCCGATCACGTCATGCTGATCCTGTGTCTCGCGATAGGGAAAAGCAGCCTCGAACTCATGCTGCCATGCCGTGTCTCCGCCGAAGGCGTGGCCCCGTTTCAGATTCCGCCTGGCCTGGGTTTCGAGCATCGTGGCGGCCATGTCGGCAATGGCCGCTTCGGCGGCGGCGCGATCCCGCTCCCAGCGGCGGCCGCCCAGCTTGTGGAGCGGAGCGGACGCGCGCGCGATGCCCACATAGCGGCTGAGCAGGTGCGCCTGTGATACGGGCACATGTAGCCGGGCGTTGTCCGCATATTCGACCGTGAGGACTTCCTGGTTTTGGCGATTGAAGGTGATCTGGCTGAGTCCTTCGTAGCGACCGATGCCGTGCTCGACATGGACCACCAGGTCGCCCGGCTCCAGGTCGACCATCTCGGCGATGCGCGCGGTTGGCCGGGGCCGCGGCTTGCCGGTGGCGGTGAGCGGGTCATAGCGGCGCCCTTGCTGCTTGTGGTACCCATAGAGGTCGGGTTGCGCCACCACAGTCACGCCGAGCGCCTCGCTGCGGAACCCTTCCGACAGTACGGCGGTTACCAGGTTCAGTTTGCGATGGCGGCTTGTCGCGTCGTAGCGGAGCGAAGACGGACGGCCGCTGCCAACGGTCTCTTTCAGTGTGGTTTGCAGGTGCTGAACCGCCGCCGCGGTATCGAGCGCAATGACTATGGTGTCGCCCTTGTCGGCGTCGGCCTGGAGTGCGGTCAACAGGCGGCGCCTGGCTTGGTCGAGGAGATCCGGCTGTAGGACCCCCTTGGCCTCGGGAAGCAGGTCGGGGAGGGGACCGACATCGGTCAGAATTTGCTGGGAGACTATGCCCCCCTGCGACCTCGTGTCGCAGGAGGCCAAGATCTCTGTTTCCTGCGACACCAGGTCACAGGGGAGCCACTCGCCGATCCTGACCTGTAGCGTGTCTGGAAGAGCGTACAGTGTTTTCAGAAGCCGATCGGTCTGGTCAATATCGCCGCCCCGCCGCTGTTCCCTCGCGGCTTTTTCGAATAACTCGCCGTGATGATGCAGGGCATCGGGATCGGACCATGCGACCAGACTGTGTGGTGGAAGGTAGGCAAGGATGCTGCCGCGTTCCCCGTGGTCATGCCACTCACCCGCCGGGGGGACCGTAGCTTCGGTCAGTTTCTCCAGAGAGCGCTGCGTGCCAGGGTCAAAGGTCCGGATAGATTCAACCGTATCGCCAAAGAACTCGATTCGGATCGGCCACGCATGACTTAGGGGCCAGACGTCGAGTAGTCCGCCCCGCATGGCGGCGTGCCCTTTTTCATCGACCACATGTCCCAGGTCGTATCCGCCATCCGCCAGCGATTCAACCAGGAGGCCCGGGTCGATTTCCATCCCACAGGCGAGCTGGTGCGTGCGACGGCGAAGGTGATCGGGCGAGAGGGTCTTCGGGAGCAGGGCCTGGATGCAGGTGACAATGATGGGCGCATGCCCCGGCGCGCTGCGGTGGGCGTCCAGCGTGGCGAGAACGGTGAGGCGGTGTCCGGCAATCTCGGCATCGGGTGGATCATCGGTGCTGGGAATCGTGCTCCATGGTGGCAGGTAGAGAACGGGGGCCGCCTTCGCCGGAGTGAAGCCGAGCAGATCCTGATGTATGGTGTCGAGCGCCTCCTGGCCATCACAGATCCAGATCAGCGGACGGTCGAAATGGGAGCGCAACGCCCAGAGAAGCGCGGCCTCGGCAGCGGCCGGCAGGGCGGGCGTGGTGAGGGATGTCAGATCAGCAGGAAGGTCTTGGAGAAGCGTCTCGATGCGACCGACGACTGTACTCAGTGTCTTTTGTCGCGCGGCCACCTTGTCATCCCCCTTCTGACCTCGGATCTCAGACTTCCGACCTCCGGGCTAATACAGCTTCCGCATGTGCGATGGCGGAATCTTGAGAACGAGGCGGTACTTGGCGATGGTGCGGCGGGCAATCTTGATGCCTTGCTCCTCGAGCATCTTGAGGATTGTCTGATCGGAGAGGGGCTTGGCGGAGTCTTCTTCCGCCACCATCGTGGCAATCATGTCTTTGACGGTCTTGTTGGAGACCTGGCTGCCATCGGCCGTTTTGATGCCAGGTGTGAAGAAGTACTTCATCTCGAAAATGCCGCGCGGTGTACGCATGTACTTGCCGTTGACGGCGCGGCTGACGGTGGTTTCGTGAACGCCGACCGCAGTGGCAATTTCCGCCATCGTCAGAGGCCTCAGATGCGAGACGCCCTGGTCGAGGAACGCGACCTGCCGATCCACGATCTCGGACGCGATACGGAAGATGGTCTTCTGGCGCTGGTGAATACTCTTGATCAGGAACGCCCCGGCGCGGATCCGGTCACGTACGTACTCCTTCACCTCGTCACTCGAGTCAGCGGCTTTGAGCAGGCGGCGATAGTGGCGGCTGATCCGGATGTGGGGGAGCTGATCGTCATCCATGATCACGATATACTTGCCCTCCACCTTCTGGACGACGATCTCGGCGATGACATAGGTGGTCACTTCTTCCGAGTAGATGCGCCCGGGCTTGGGATCGAGCGTGGCGAGGAAGGCCGTGGCTTCCTGGAGCTCTTCCTGGGTGAGCTTGAGTTGCTTGGCCAGATCGGTGAGGCGCCTCGCACCGAGCTTGTCGAGGTGCTTGTCCACGAGGGTTTCGACCAGTGTGTCGTGTTTGCCGAGGCGCGTAAGCTGGAGCATCAGGCATTCGCGCAGGTCGCGTGCGCCGACCCCGGTGGGGTGGAAGTCTTGGATCAGGTTGAGGATATCTTCTAGGCGGTGGAGGTCGACATTGGAGGTGGCCGCTAGATCGTCGAGCGTCCCGGTCAGGTAGCCATCGTCGTCGATGCTGCCGATGATCATTTCGCCGAGGCGCAGAGCGTCGTCCTCCAGCTCGGTGAATTGGAGCTGTTCGAGGAGGTGTTCCTGCAGACTTTGCTGTTGGGGAAGGGAGTTGAGCAGAAACTGGCGGCGCTCGTCATCGTCGGAGGTGTAGGGCTGGCTCTCCTGGTTCTGGAAGAAGTACTCACGCCACTCTTCGTCCAGGTGAGCGAGGGCTTCGAACTCCTTGTCGAAGTCCATGGCTTCGGCCTTCTCGGTCTCGCCGTCGCCGGGTTCGATCTCGATCGGCTCGTTATCGATCGGCTGCTCTTCGATCGTGGGGTTTTGCTCAATCTCCTGCTGAATCATGGTGCGCAGGTCCATAATCGGGAGCTGGAGCATCTCCAGGGATTGACGCAGCTGGGGCGCCAGCACCATCTGAAGGCGCTGTTGCTGCGATAAAGCTAGCGTTTGGCTTGGCATTGCTCTCTCCCTTAGAGATAATACGAGACTATATAGGGCTGGGTTGGCATCACAAGGAAATTGCGGGGCCGCTCCGGAGCAGGGGTGCCCTCTGGGCTGGAGATGCGCTCCGAGGTGAGGAGGCCTTCCTTGGCTGGAGTATGCGTCGCTTCGCTCGCATAATAGGCATGCGGAAGACCTCCCCTCCTCTCCGCTTGAGGTAGGGGGCCTCAGAGAGCACCCCTGCTCCTCCGCTGAGGGCAGGATGGATCAGGGATGGCAACGAGGGCGCGGATTACATCTGGAAGTGAGTGATATGGCGTTGCAGGTTTGTGTTTTAGCTAGTGGGAGTAAGGGAAATTGTACCGTCATGGCGACGGAGTCGACCCGTATCCTGATTGATGCCGGGCTGAGCGGGAAGGAGACGGACCGTCGGCTGCGTGATGCGGGGTGGGAGCTGGACCAGATTGATGCCATCTGTGTGAGTCACGAGCATGACGATCACAAGGCGGCACTTGGCATCCTGCAGCGGCGCCTGGGCGTGCCGCTCTATTCAAACGCGGGAACCATCGAGGCACTGGAGCACAGCCCGAAATACAGCGGTCTTGACTGGCATGTCTTCACCAACGGCTCGCCTTTCCCGGTCGGCGATTTTGTAGTGGAGCCCTTTTCTGTGCCGCACGACTCCTATGACCCCGTTGGATTCATTCTCGTGGCGGAAGGTGTTCGGGTCGGGATTGTCACGGATATGGGCACGCCCACCGAGCTGATTCGGCAGCGGCTGAAGGGGTGTCACGCGATTGTCCTCGAAGCGAATCATGACGAGGAAATGCTGCGTGATGCCGCCCGCCCGTGGTCGCTCAAGCAGCGTATTGCAGGTCGCCAGGGCCATCTCTCCAACAAGCAGGCGGGCGAGCTGCTGGCCGAGGTGGCCGGGGACGCGCTCGATATCGTCTTCCTCGCTCACCTCAGCGCCGACTGCAACAAGCCGGACATCGCCGAACAGACCGTCCGTGAGGCCCTCGACCACGTCGGCCACGCCCACGTTAGAATCCGCCACACCTATTCCGACCGCATCAGTGAAGTCGTGGCGCTGGGGTGAGACCCCGTTGCTCAAGAATCAAGGCTTTGAGTCGGCAGGGCATAGTGGTAATGTTAGACTTATGAAACGCGCGTTACGAAAACCAACAGCCCGAATCGCAGATGTTGGACAGATTGCAGAGATGCTGCGTCTGACGCCAACTCAGCGCCTCCGAAAAGCTTGGCGTTATGGGCGATTAGCCAAGGAGATGCAACGTGCCGGCGGATTACGGACAGGTCATTCGTAGCTTACGAAAGCACGAAGTCGAATTTATCATTCTCGATGCCAGTGCGGCGATTGCACAAGGGGCTCCCATTGGTACGATTGACTTGGATCTAGGCTATCGACGCACACGCGTCAACATCGAGCGTTTGGTTGTCGCGTTGAAGCCCTTCCATCCACGGCTCCGTGGCGTCGATGAATCTGTTCCTTTCACGTTCAGTGTCGCGGGCCTTCGCAAGGGATGCAATTTCACATTCGTCACCGATGTCGGGGATCTTGATATCCTTGGTCACATCACAGGACTGGGCGACTACGATGCGATGATATCCAACGCCGTGACGCTACGAATGTTCGGGTGTTCTGTCCTTGTTATGGACCTCGAAGACGTTATCCAGTCCAAGAGAGCCGCAGGCCGTGCCAAAGACAAGGCGGTTCTTCCTGTTCTTGAGCAAACGCTGAAGTTTCGCCGATCATCTTCCGCGTAGCGCTATCTGGTTTTCAGTTCAGCCACGAGCGTTTTGAGCACGTTGAGATGGCAGGATAGACCATCGAAGACAGCGAGAGCACTTTTCGCATTGTAGGTATGCGACATACGGTTGCGGGCAGACAACATGTCGAGCCAGGCATCCTCGTTGTCTATCCAGCCATTGGAGAAGGCTTGCTTGAGTGCGGCCTTTGGGGAGTTACACTCGTTCTGCCCTTCGTCCTCGGCATAGCGTTTGATGGTTTTCCACGCGAGTTCGAAGCAGAACTCGAAGTACTGTATACACCCTGCTTTGATGACATCGTTATCTGCATCCATGGCAAGGGCGCACTCGAGCTGCCCGACGGCCCTGTCCAAGTCTTTCAGTAGTCTCTGACTATCCATAAAGCACTTTGGCGTTCTTCAGTGCTTCCTGCCGGAAGCTTGCAGTGGTCTCGTGCAGATCAACCCAGTCGATACGGTATAGGGTACGTATCTGGTCGAGCAGATCCGAAATCCGGTAGAAGGTTTTCAGCGGCAGCCGTTGGGTTCCACAGACGCCGATATCGAAGTCGGATCGCTCTCTCGCCGTTCCCGTTGCACGGGAGCCGAAAAGATACACGGTATATCCGGCCAGCTCACCCTTTACCTGGTCAAGTTGGTCGCGAATCTCCCTTAAGATGTCCCGCTCCCGTCCCATGCGATCTACTGTGGCTCTTGGAGGCAACGATTGCAAGCACAACCGATACCCGTCAGAGGTACGTGTCCTGCACCCTTATCGTGCAATGAAGGCTGAGGGTTGCAGCCTGGCGCGAGAATCGCCGGAATTCGGAAATCTGTCCTGGCAAAAGCTCAATTGCACGGGTACCCGTCCGGTGATAGGCTGCAAGCATACTTGAGGAGGGGAAGACCGGTTACACCCACCCCCTGGGATTTATGAAGAAGTGAATTCTGAGGGAGGTGAAGCGGACGTGACGTCTTCGGTCTCCCCGTCCACACGCCTCCCGCCAAACGCGTTTCGAGTCTTCGATACCCGGCGTTTCACACCGGGCTATGACGGTCGACCCCTTTGGGGTCGTGATACACCACTGGTTCCAAGGAGCACTGCTGACTGTGGGGCTTTCCACATGTCGCTGCCTTCTGACCGCAATCCCATGTCCGTAAACTGACCTTTGCGGACTCCTGATGGCAGATATCGCTGGCACGTATCTGCTGTGCTGCAGCAGACGACGAACGCGTATCTCCGTATCAGAACTGGCTCCACGGTCGTGACGTCGGAACCGTTTGAGGAAGATACAGAATTCTCTCTCCAAATGGCAGTGCGGTGTGGTATATCGGCAATGCGAAAGGTGTTCTATGGGAGACGGGGAAGAGCAGGGTTTATGCAGCGACTGATCAAAGACGAATTGAATCTGATCCTTCAGGAGGGGGAGGGGCTCAAAATCGAGTTCAAGGAACGGCTTGCGGGTCTGGATCGAGAACTCGTGGCTTTTGCCAATGCATCCGGCGGACGGCTGTTTATGGGGGTTTCGGATCGGGGGAAGGTTGTTGGCATTGAGATCGACAATGCACTGCGCTCTCGTGTTCGGGATATTGCACGCAATTGTGAACCGTCCGTGGAGATTCAGCTTGAGGACGCGGGAGATGTGCTGGTGGTTCATGTCGACGAAGGGCGCGATAAGCCCTATCGGTGCTCCTCGGGTTTCTATACCCGCATGGGCCCCAATACACAGAAGCTTACACGCAGCCAGATTGTTGACTTCATTCACAGCGAGGGACTTGTCCGATGGGATCAGAAATGGCGTCCCGATCTCGATTTTGATGATGTGTTTGATCCGCGATTGCTGAGAAGCTTCCTGCGCAAGGCTCATATCACCACGGAGCTGAGCGATCTGGATGTGAGGCGGATATTGTCTCCAACATTGATGAGGCCATGCTCTTCCTGAAACGACACTTGAGCGTTCGCTACGAGTTTGATGGCTCGCCGCAACGCAAAGAAATCCCCGAGTTGCCCCACAAAGCCCTGAGAAAAGCCGTGATCAACGCCATGATCCATCGCGACTATGCCATGCAAGGCGCCACCACCATGGTTTCAGTCCTTGATGACCGTGTCGAAATCTTGCTTGAGGCTCTTGACCATGCAATGGGACGAACGGAATTACAGTCCAGACTTGAATTGCAAAGTCAGGCCAATTTTCGAGATCGTTATTTAATGCCTGCGCTTGATGCTGGGTTGATCGAACGAACTATCCCTGATAAACCGACCAGCCGCCTTCAGAAGTATCGGCTGACGCCCAAGGGCAGGCAGATTGTGCAGACAACAGCGGCGAAGAGAAGATGAGCGCTGATTTGGGGTTGTTCACACTGCGGGTGACGCCTCATGGGGTGGTGGCTTGTTCCTATGAGGGGGATGAACGCTGGGCTCGGGGTGTGGCGGCTCGCTTCTCAGAGCATGAAGCGGCGGGACTGGTGGCGTTGGCGACCGCGCGTGTGCCTCATCATGTGAGTTCGTCGGTTCTCTTCTGGCGCGATATATCGGCGGACTTCCTGCGGTCGCTCTGCCATGTGCCCACGACGGAGTCCTTCACACGAGCGAGTGTTGAACCACCCGCGTCGGGTCTGTTGGCGGAGTGGACCCTGAACACGCCGCCGATGCAGGGGGCGGAATACGTCACTCCCGATGTGCTGCGCGCGGTGTGGCAGCGTCTGTTGGACTGGGCGGTGGAACAGGCGCGCGAGTGCGGTGGGCTGAGCACATTCCTGGAAACCTACGCTCCGCAATGGGCGCGCGTGGGACGGGTGACACTGCATCTGGCGGAGAACAAGGGCGACTCGGAATACCCATTTGCCTTCATGGCAACCTATGCCGCAGGCCTGTCCCGGGGTGGCCGGGTACGCCGACTTCCGCTGGGGGGCGCACTTCAGGAGTATGCGGGCGCTCGCAAGAAACCGGAGCTGTTGAAGCTGCTCTCGCCACTACATGCGGCGGCGAAGCGCAGTGAGCTGATCGCCGATCTGGTGCAGACCAGCGACATCTTTCATCCGCTGGTCTGGACCCCCAACGAAGCCTACGCGTTTCTCAAGGAAATTCCGGTCTATGAGGAATGCGGACTGCTCGCCCAACTCCCAAACTGGTGGCGCAAGCGGGCGCGACCGAAGGTTTCCGTGACTTTGGACAGCGCCAAACATGCTGCCGTGGGCAAGGATGCGATGCTCGATTTCAATATCTCTCTGGCGCTTGGTGACGAACAACTCTCCAAAGAAGAAACGGAGGCGCTTCTGAACGAGTCTGAGGGGCTCATGATGTTGCGGGGCGAGTGGGTTGAAGTGGATAGCGAAAAGCTGCGTGAAGCGCTTGAGCATTGGGAGCAGGTCGAGCAGGAGGTGGGCGAGGGCGGGGTTTCGTGCATTGAAGGCATGCGTCTCCTGGCCGGGGCGTCCGCGGACCTCAAAGAGGATGAGGCCATTCACGAGCATGCAGCATGGGCATTCCTGGAGGCGGGCGAGAGTCTGCGCGAAGCGTTGGCCGGACTGCGCACGCCTGCAGGATTGGCCGGACCGGTGCCCCTGGGCTTTCATGGCGAACTGCGCGACTATCAGCTAGCGGGGCTCAACTGGCTCTGGCTCTGTTCGCGGCTGGGAGTGGGCGCCTGTCTGGCGGATGATATGGGACTGGGCAAGACCATTCAGGTGCTTGCCGCGCTGTTGCGGCACAAACAGGAATCAACAGAAGAGATTCCCAAACCGTCCCTGCTGGTGGTGCCTGCTTCATTGATCGGCAACTGGAAGGACGAGTCCGCTCGTTTTGCGCCGGATCTGAGTCTGATGATTGCACACAGCTCTGAAACAACGAAACAGGAGTTGGCTGAGCTTGCGGATGCTCCGGAGGAGAAGCTACATGGTGCAGATCTGGTGATCACGACGTACAGCATGGTGGCCCGGCTTGACTGGCTGTTCTCGGTGGGATGGAACTGGGTGATTCTCGACGAGGCCCAGGCGATTAAGAATCCGTCGACACGTCAGGCGAAGGCGGTGAAGAAGTTGGATGGAACGGCACGTGTGGTTTTGACAGGTACGCCCGTTGAGAATCGGCTGGGGGATCTGTGGTCGATCTTCGACTTTCTCAATCCGGGACTTCTCGGTAGCGCCTCGCGGTTCAAATCCTTTGCCAAGGCATTGGAGAATCGGGAGCATGCACGCTACGCGCCGCTCCGCAATCTGGTGGCACCCTACATCTTGCGCCGCATGAAGACCGACCCCGAGATTGTGCCGGACCTGCCGGACAAGACCGAGATGCAAGTCTTCTGCGGGCTGGCTAAACCCCAGGCCGTTCTTTACAAGCAGAGTGTGACCGCGTTGACCCGGGCTCTTGAGCAAGCGGAGGGAGAAGGTATCAAGCGACGGGGACTGGTACTCAGCTACCTGATGCGTTTCAAGCAGATCTGCAACCACCCCAGTCAGCTCACCGGCGATGGTGCCTATGATCCCGCCGCGAGCGCCAAGTTTGACCGGTTGGGAGCGCTGTGCAGTGAGATCGCTTCACGCGGCGAGAAGGCGTTGGTGTTTACGCAATTCCGTGAGATGACAGAGCCGCTGGCCGAGTTCCTGTCCTCGATTTTCGGCCGTGAAGGCCTGGTCTTGCATGGCGGTACCGCCGTCAAGAAGCGCAAGGGGCTCGTGGCGGATTTTCAGCATGAAGATGGACCCCCTTTCTTTGTGCTGTCCATTAAGGCGGGGGGTACCGGACTGAACTTGACGGCGGCCTCGCATGTCATACACTTCGATCGCTGGTGGAATCCGGCCGTCGAGAATCAGGCCACGGACCGAGCCTTTCGCATTGGGCAACAGCGCAATGTGCTGGTACACAAGTTTGTGACCCGCGGGACGATCGAGGAGAAGATTGATGCGCTGATTCAGGAGAAACAGGGTATGGCCGATGCGCTGCTCGGGGGAGGCGGCGAGAAAGCGCTGACCGAAATGAGCGACGATGAGATTCTCGATATGGTGTCGCTGGATATTGAACGAGCAAAGGTGTAAGAACGATGAGACGACGAGGACGGAGTAGATACAGTGACTACGGAGGCTGGCCCGCCTATGTGCCTGTGGCAGAGCGCCGCGCGAAGGCAAAGCGAGAGGTGGCAAAACTTCAAAAAAAGGGACAGGATATCCAGCCCGTGGAGATTGAAGGGCGCACCATTGCTCGCAGCTTTTGGGGCAAGGGGTGGTGTTCGCACCTCGAATCGTTTGGGGACTACAGCAACCGCTTGCCGCGTGGACGAACCTATGTGCGCAACGGGTCGGTTTGTCACCTGGGTATTGAGAAGGGAAAAGTTGAAGCCATAGTTTCCGGGTCAGAGCTGTATCGCGTAAACGTCGATATCACGCCTCTGAAGAAAAGCAGGTGGAAGACCCTGAAGCAGAATTGTACGGGCAAGATAGGATCACTGATCGAGCTATTGCGGGGAAACCTGTCTGATGAAATCATGGGTACGGTTACGGACCCTGAGCAAGGGCTTTTCCCTTCTCCGCGCGAGATCCGGTATGTCTGCAACTGTCCTGACTGGGCGGACATGTGCAAGCACATCTCCGCCGTCATGTACGGCATCGGCGCACGACTGGACACGCGGCCGGAATTGCTGTTTTTGCTTCGGGGTGTTGACCACCAGGAGTTGATCTCCGTCGATGCTGCGGTGGACGCGATTGCAGGCAGCGGATCACGTCGCGCGCGCCGTCGTTCCCTTTCCGGAAAAGATCTTGAGAATGTGTTTGGTGTGGAGTTGGAGGACAGTCCGACTGCAACGGCACCCTCGAAACCGAAGCGTAAATCGGCAAAGCGAAAAGCCGTTCCGAAGAAAGCAAAGAAGGCGTCCGCCAAGCCCCGTACGACCCGGCCCCGCAAGTCGGCCCCATTCAAGCCAACGGCCCGCTCAATAGCCAAGTTGCGTCGTCGGCATGGTATGAGCAAAGTCGAGTTTGCTCGGGCCGTTGGTGTGTCCTCCGTAACCATCGCCAACTGGGAGAAAGCCACCGGTGCCATCAATCTGCAGGCCAAGAGTCTCGCTGGGCTTATGAAGTTGGCCGGATGAACGCAAGGATCAAGGCTCTGTCAACCGGTGCCTCAGACGGGGATGCTATGAGGCCTCGATCGTATCGAGGACGGCCAGGGCGGCGCGATCGGCGGCGCCGGGTTGACCGAGACGGCGGTTGACTTCGTCCAGCTCGGCTAGGGCGGCGGCGTGGGCGGTGTCGTCGCTGATGAGGGGATCGATGGCGTCGGCAAGGTCCTTCGGTGTGCCGCCGTACTGTAGCCGTTCGGGAGCGATCTCGCGGCCGGCGATGATATTGACGAGGCCCAGGTAGTCCACCTTAGCCAGCACGCGGTACAGCAGGTAGGTCACGAGCGAGGCACGGTAGGTGATCACCATCGGGCAGCGCATCAGCGAGGCCTCGAGCGTGGCGGTCCCGGATGCAATTAGCGCGGCGCGGGCTTCACCCATGACGGGGCGGGTTTGTCCAATCACCGTTTGGCAGCGAGAGGGCCCGTCGGGGAGTTCTGACTGGACCCTCTTCACTAGCTTGGCCACGGACCCGTCGTGCACGGGAATGATGAACGACACCGCTGGGTGACGCGCTTCGATCAGCCTGGCCGCTTCCCACATGGCGGGGAGAATGCGCTCGATCTCGTGGCTACGGCTGCCGGGCAGCAGCGCGATGCGGGGTTCGCCCTGCCAGGGGAGGGGGACAGGGGACTGCTCACGCGCTTCGGTAACCTCGTCCACGAGGGGGTTGCCGACAAAGTCGACCTGCAGGCTGGTCTCCTTGAAGTAGTCCGGCTCAAAGGGAAAGAACACGATCAACCGGTCAAGTATGGTGGCCATGCGTGGAATCCGCGCCTGGTTCCATGCCCAAACCTGTGGGCAGATGTACTGGATGGTCTTGAATCCCATCAGGTGGGCTCGTTTCGCGAAGCGCAGGTTGAAGCCGGGATAGTCGACCAGAATAACAGCGTTGGGCTGTCGGCTGCGCAAGACAGCGAGCATGTCGTAGAAAATACGCCGCAGGTGGCGATATTTGCTGATGACCTCGGCAAAACCGGTGACGGCCATGTCGGCAATATCGACCACCGTGTCGACCCCGGCCGCGCGCATCTGCTCGCCACCCACCCCGAAGAAGGTGATGGCGGGATCCTGCGCCCGGATCGCACGGACGAGACGGGCGGCGTGCATGTCGCCGGACGCCTCGCCGACTATGATCATAAGACTCGTGTTACGAGGCATAGCTGTTGACCCGAAGGAATACGCTTCTACGATGGGTTCGTTTCTATCACGTGACAGATGTCGGCGGCGAGTTGGAGGGCTTTGGAGCCCTGTTCGCCCGTGACGACCGGTTCGCCGCGCGTGCGCACGCACTCCACGAACGCCTTCAGTTCATTCTCCAGTTGGTCGCCCTTCTCCGTAGGAATATCGACCACGTGCATACCGTCCGGGCCCTTGCGGTGGAGTGTGCCGGCCTGCTTACCGTAGTCGAGCGCGGCATAGGTGTCGTTCTGAAATACCGTGATGGTCCGCATTTGCTCGGCGCTGATCCGGCTGGCCGTCACGTTGGCTATGCACCCGTTCCGGAACCGCAGGCGCACGTCGGCAATGTCCGCGCTGGGGCTCATCACGGCAACGCCGAAAGCGCGGATGTCTTCGATGGGTGAACGGACGAGGTGGAGGATGATCTCGAGATCGTGGATCATCATGTCGAGCACCACGCTGACCTCCGTCCCACGGGGCGGGGCACCCTCTCGGAGGGGGGGGTAGGCGCACATGCGAATGGCCTCAATGAAGGTGGGCGCACGCATGCTGTCTTCGAGAAACGGCATCACCGGGTTGAAGCGCTCGATGTGGCCCACCTGCAGGATGATCTCCTTCTCACGAGCCAGGGCAACCATCGCTTCCGCTTCCGCCGTCGTCACGGCGATGGGTTTCTCCATCAGCATGTGCAGACCGTGGTTAGCCAACGTCTGGAACGTTTGGTGATGGAGGTGGGTCGGCACGACAATGCTGGCGGCGTCGGCCGCTTCAGCCAGCGCCTCCATGCTGTCGAAAGGACGGGTGTCGTTCTTCTCTGCAATCTCGGCGGCGCGATTGGGGTCAACATCAAACACGCCCACTAACTCGGCATCATCGATTGCGGCATACTTGGCCGCGTGCCATTGGCCGAGACTGCCAACCCCGAAGACGGCTACTTTCAGTTTCTCACTCATACCTACTCCTGTATCTCCATCCCGATAATGCTCAGCCCCATCTGGTTGGCGGCTTGAATCACGTTCGCCTGTTCCAGGAAGATGGCTTTTCCGCCTCGAAAAGCGAGGCAGGTGGCACGGGCCCGTTTCAGCGTCTTGATCGTGCGTGGGCCGATTACCGGGATATCGAAACGCATGTCCTGGCCCTGCTTGGCGATCTTGACGACAACGGCGCCGGGACCACCCAGTTTGCCGGCACGGCGGATCGTCTTGTCGGTGCCCTCAATGGCCTCGACCGCCAGGATGACGCCCTCCTTGACGATGAGTGTCTGACCGATCTCAAGTCCGGTTGTGGTTGTGGCGATCTGAATGCCGAGGTCGATGTCGGTCTGCTCGCGCTCATCGGGGGCGCGTGTCGTGAGTAGTCCGGCCGCGGGCATATACTCGTCCATGAACGTAGAGGCGGGGAGGACCTCGATACCGAGCTTGTCGATCTCGTCGATCAATAGTCCCAAAACGGTGTGTGGATTCTTGACCTTGAGTGCCATAAAGGTCTGGCGCGCCCACGCATCGGGTCGGAAGCGGAAGATCCGGGTGGGCCGGAGCTGTCCGGCCATGATGGCGTGCTTCGCCCCGGCATCACGCAGCGAATCCAGCATCCTGCCGATTTGCCCAAGGTTGATCCAGTCGACCGTATCGGCCAGCCCGGCTAAGCTGCGGTGGGTCTCCCCTTTGAAGGCCACAAGATGGATGTGCGCGACGCCGTGACGGCGCGCGGCTTCCGCCAGCAGACGGGGATAGTCCCCGCTCCCGGCGATCAGGGAGAGCCGTTCTGGTGCTGCCTTATGCATGGGGTGACTATGCCGGTTCAAGGTTCTGGGTTCAAGGCAAAGAGAAGAACGAACAATCGAACATTCGAACAGCCGAACTGCGAAGTGGGAATACTGAGTGCGAAGGGCTACGGCTCTTACCTTTATGGTGCGCTCGGTGGTCGGGGCTGTCCTGCATCTCGTTTGAAGCTGCCGCGTTCTTCATTCGTAGTTCGGCTGTTCGAATGTTCGTCCTTCTCTTTTGACCTTGGATTCTGATAGAGCGGTGGCATTATGGCCTGACGCCCGTCTGGATGATGATGTCGGGTGGGAAGGATTCTCAATGAGCAATGGTATTGATTTGAAGGGGCGGTCGCTGCTGACGCTCTCTGACCTGTCGGACGAAGAGATCGCATGGTTGCTGGATGTGGCGTTGGAACTCAAACGAGACAAGCACGCGGGCACATGCGCTCAACGGCTGGTGGGTCGGCATATCGCATTGGTGTTTGAGAAGATGTCGACCCGTACGCGTTGTGCGGCAGCCGTTGCGGCAGCAGACGAAGGCGGGCGGACCGAGTACCTGGCCGCCACCGAAATTCACCTGGGCAAGAAAGAGTCGGTCGCCGACACGGCACGGGTGCTGGGCCGGATGTTTGACGGTATTCTGTTCCGGGGCTACCGGCAGGAAACCGTGGAGCTGCTGGCCGAGTTCAGCGGCGTACCGGTGTGGAACGGGCTGACTGATCTCTCGCACCCCACGCAGGCGTTGGCCGACCTGATGACGATCAAGGAGCGGTTTGGCGATCTGGCCGGGCGCAAGGTGGTCTATGCCGGCGACGGGCGCAACAACGTGGCGACCTCGCTGATGCTGGGCTGTGCGATCAGCGGGATGGATTTTGTCAATTGTACGCCTGACTCGCTCCGGCCGGCAGATGACCTGATCAAACATGCAAACCAGGTGGCTGTCGAACGCGGCGGTACGGTGCGGGTGTGTAGTGATCCGGGTGAGGCGGTCCAGGGCGCCCACGTGGTCTACACGGATGTGTGGACATCCATGGGCGAAGAGGATCAGTTCAAGGCACGCGTGGAGCTGCTACAGCCCTACCAGGTGAATATGGACCTGATGCAGGCAACCGGCAATCTGGAGTCCGACAACGTGATCTTTCTGCACTGTCTCCCCGCCTTTCACGATCATCGCACGGAGGTCACCCAGAAGTCTGGCCCCTTGGAGGTCACGGACGATGTATTTGAAGCACCGTTCTCGAAGGTGTTCGACCAGGCGGAGAATCGCCTGCATACGATCAAGGCGCTGTTTGTCTCATCACTCGAAAGGGATTAGGAGGTCATCATGGCGTTGACGGACATAGCGTGGGACGCGTTCCTCGAACTCGATCCGGTGGAGAAGAGCCGTCACCTGAACCAGGATGACGGGCGGCCGTTCCATGTGCTGATGACGCGGCAGTTCGATCGCAAGGCTCTCGACACGCTTGGCGAGCTGGCCACACGGATTCGCTTCCTTGCTAAGACCAAGGAGGGTATGACTTTCCTGGCCGGCCTGCTCCCGCACCGGCGGGCGATGCTCTACTTCACGCAACCCAGCACGCGAACGTTTCTCTCGTTCTGTTCCGCGTGCGAGATCCTGGGTATGCGTATCGGCAACGTGCGCGATACGGCGACATCCAGTGAGCTCAAAGGGGAAACGAAGGACGATTCGGTCCGGACGTTCAGTTCCTACTTCGACTGTGTGGTCATGCGTACGCAGGTGGGCGGATTGGCCGAACGTATGGCCTGGGTGCTGTCGAATTCCGAGCGGCCGGTTCCGATTATCAACGCCGGCTCGGGCAAGGACCAGCATCCGACCCAGGCGCTGCTGGATATCTACACGCTCCAGCGCAGCTTCGAGGATTGTGGTGGCATCGATGGCAAGACTGTCGTCTTCGTGGGTGATCTGCTGCGTGGACGTACGGTGCGCTCACTTTCTGCCCTCCTGACGAACTACGAGGGGGTCCACCAGGTGTTTATCGCCCCGCCCGAGCTGCAGGTGGCCGACGATGTGCTGGCGATCCTGGATGCGAGCCATGTCACATATGAGCAGGGCGATGACCTCGCGGCAGCGGTGCCGAAGGCCGATGCCATCTATATGACACGCGTGCAAGATGAGTGGGACACCGAGAAGGGCGCAAGCGCAAAGATCGACATTGAGCGCTACTGGCTAAAGGAAACCCACCTGGAGCAGCTCAAGCCGGATGCCGTGATCATGCATCCGCTGCCTCGTCGCCACGAAATTCCCCCGTCCATCGACAACGATCCGCGCGCCGTCTACTGGCGCCAGATGCGGAACGGGATGTGGATTCGGACGGCGCTGCTCGCCACGATCTTTGAATGTGACGGAGATATATATGCGTTTAGCCAGGCATGAGCAGAGCCCTGGGTTCAAGTGTGTGAAGGGTGATGCGACGCGTTCGTCGGGCGAGCCATCTGCGTGCTGGCTCCGACTTCTGTCGGTCCTGCTCCTGTTCGCCAGCGGCTGCGCATCGGTTCAGCCGCGTGGTGATGTAGATGTCGGGTTCGCCTTCTCGCGCGACACCTCGCCGGACGGTGCGGCCCGCTGCCGCGCGGCGGGACCGCTGTACGAATCCCAGGATACGGGTACGGGACAGCAGTTCACGGGGATACGGCCCTTCTATAGCCAGACCGTTGATACCGCGCAGGACCGGCGGCTGCACGAAGTGTTGTGGCCGGTCGCATCGGTGAAACATTTCAAAGGGGAGACGGATTGGCATTTCCTTCTGGCCTATGGCCATGACTTCGACAACGAGGATGAGGCATCGCGCTACCGGGCCATGATCTTTCCTTTGGTCTACTGGGGGCGGGACAAGGAGAACGAATCGTACTTCAGCATTTTTCCTCTGGGGGGGACCCTGAACGAGTTCGTGGGGCGGGACCGGATCATCTTCGCGCTGTTCCCGCTCTACGCCTACAGCTATGTCGGAAATACCGAGACATGGGACTATCTTTGGCCGATCGTGTCACGCACCAAGGGCGATGATGTCTCCCGTTTCCGCGTGTGGCCGCTCTATGGCAAGTCGGTCAGCGACAACAAGTGGACCAAGCAGTTCGTGCTCTGGCCGATTTGGAACCATGCGCGCTACTACTATCCGGGACACGAAGGGACCTCCTATATCCTTTTTCCTCTCTTCGGGCGGACCCACACCAAGGATCAGAAAGGATGGATGGTGGTGCCACCTTTCTTTCGCTGGGCCAAGAGTGAGAAGCGTACGATGTTGAACTGCCCCTGGCCTTTCATCCAGTACGCCAGCGGCGACCAGGAAAAGCTATATATATGGCCACTGTGGGGGCGCCGCGACTACCAGGGCATTCGCTCATCGTTCCTGCTTTGGCCGTTTGTGCGCACCTCCCACGTGGAACGCAGCCATGAGACGCGTGATCGATTGGCCATATTCCCCTTCATCCATCATGAGCGCGTCAGCGCTGCCCGTGTGACCGAGACCGGTGAGCAGACGGATAAGGCGGCCAATGTCAAGGCGCGCGCGCGCTACTTCAAATTGTGGCCGCTGCTGTCGTATCGGCGCGAAGGCGATGTCTCACGTTTCCGCCTGTTGGCCGTGTGGCCCGAGATGCAGACGCCGCAGATTGAGCGTAATTGGGCGCCTCTCTGGACGCTTTACTCCCGAGTGGCAACCCCTGAGCAGCTCGAACACGAGTTGCTGTGGGGACTCTTTCGCTATCGGCGTGAGGGCACGGAGTCGAGACATGTCTCGATCTTCCCGCTCTTCTCCACCAGTCGTTGCGATGCTGATGCACGTCGGCGACGCTGGTCTATCCTGTTGGGGTTGCTGGGGCATGAGCAGGAGGATGATCGCTCGACATGGCGCGTCCTCTGGTTTTTGAAGTTCGGAGGTTGACAGCGTAGGCGTCTCGGTGGGACGCTCATCCCGAGTATCGTATGGTAACACGTGAACCAGAGTATTTTCCGCCAGCGGAGAACTTTGTGGCCCAGTTGGGCCGCCATGTTATCTTTTTCTGTCGTGCGGTGGGGCAGGGCGGACTCCTCTTCCTGCAGGCTGTCCTTGCGATGCGCTTTGCCCTGACCAAGCGCGCCCGGCAGGAGATCATCGTGCAGATGTTCGTCTCCGGTATCAAGAGCCTCGGGGTCATCACCGTGGTGGCCCTGTTCACGGGTATGATCTTGGCTTTGCAGACCGGTATTGAGCTGAGCAAGTTCAACCAGGAGGTCAACATCGGAACGGCGGTGATGGTGTCGATGCTCCGCGAAATGGGACCTTTCATGACCGGCCTGATCCTGGCGGCGTGTGTCGGATCGGCCATGGCTGCGCAACTCGGAACGATGGTGGTGTCCGAAGAGATCGCTGCGCTTGAGATCATGTCGATTGATCCGGTGCGCTTCCTCGTCATGCCGCGTCTGGTGGCGATGAGCATCATGACGCCCCTCCTGGCCTTTTATACCTGCATCATCGGCGTGATCGGTGGCGGTATCGTGGGTGCCTCCCAGCTTGGCGTGTCGTGGGTATCGTACATCGACAACGCCACACGTTTCGCCGGCGCGAAAGACCTGTATGTGGGTCTGTTCAAGGCGCTCCTGTTTGGCGTGGTCATTACCATTCTTTCCTGTCACGAAGGGTTTGCGACGACACAGGGTGCTGTCGGGGTCGGTTACGCCACCCGCAAGGCGGTGCTCGTGTCGTTTCTGCATGTTCTGATCCTCGGCTATTTCGTCACGCGGTTGTTCTACGTTTAGAGAGTTCTGCTTGCCCTCCATAGCTCGAAGAGCGACGGAGGGAGTTGTGAATTATGATTCGGTTTGAGAAAGTAACGAAGGTGTTGGGCGGGAAGCCGGTGCTAGATGGCATCGACTTCGAGATCAACCGTGGTGAGACCTTCTGCATTGTGGGTGCGTCCGGAGCGGGCAAGAGTGTGACGCTTAAACATATGGTCCGACTCATGACGCCTGATGATGGCCGCATCCTCGTTGCAGGCGATGACGTCGGCTCTGCTACGGGAGCAGATCTTGCACGGGTTAGAAATCGTTTCGGCTACCTATTCCAAAGCGCGGCCCTGTTGGCATGGCTGTCTGTGGCCGAGAATGTGGCGCTACCTCTGCGCGAAAAGCATGACGTCGACGAGGACGAGATTCTTGACCGTGTGCACAAGACGCTAGCCATGGTTGGCCTGGAGAACGATGGCGCGAAAGTGCCGTCCGAGATCTCGGGCGGCATGCGCAAGCGCGCCGGACTGGCGCGTGCCATTATCGAGAGCCCCGAGATCATCTTGTACGATGAGCCGACGTCTGGACTCGACCCCGTGACCTCGCGCACGATCGACCGGTTGATCGGTAAGCTTCGGGAAGACCTGGGCGTTACCAGCGTGGTGGTGACCCATGATCTGCACAGTGCCCTGGCGATTGGCACGCGAATCGCTATGCTGAACCGGGGTCGCATAGCCGAGATAGCAACACCTGAAGCCTTTATGGAATCTTCGAGCGAAGAAGTGCAGCGTTTCCTGGCCGCTCAGTATATCACGAAGGAAGCGCCGTGGGAAAGGGACCAGCAATGAGAAAAGACTGTGTAGCACGCGAGTTGACCCGGGAGATGATTGTCGGTGCCTTTATGGTCATGATCTTCCTCGGGATGGGATATTTTACCATCATCCTTTCCCGTGAGACATGGTTCTCCCGGAAGCAGCACATGGACGTGATGTTCAAGAACGTGATGGGCTTGCGCGAAGGCAACAACGTGGTGGTGCGCGGCATGCCGGTCGGCAAGATCGACAGCCTCGTGCTTGAGGGCCCCTGGGTCCGGCTCCGCCTGGTGTTGGATGACGGGCTGGAAATGAAGAAGGACTACGAAATTCGGATTGTGGCCACCTCGATCCTTGGCGGACGCTACCTGGAGATCAGGGAGGGGTCCGAATCTCTGCCGACGCTTCCGTTGACGAGCCGCTTTGTGGGGCACGAACCCTATGACCTGATGGCTGATGCGGCGGCGGTCATTAACAAGGCGCGCACAGAGCTTGTTGAGGGTGGTGCCATCGACAACTTCAAGAGGGTGTTGGAACAGATTAGCGCTGTTATCGCAAGGGTCGAGGCGGGTGAGGGCTCGCTAGGCAAGCTGTTGTCCAAGGATGCGACGCTCTACAATGACGTGGCCGGGACCGTGGAGGCGCTGCGCGATGTGGTGGAGGGCTTACAGCGCGGGGAAGGAACGCTGGGACGCCTCATGTCGGAAGACGATCAGCTCTACAACGATCTTGCCGCCATCGTGGCCTCGCTCAAAGAGGTAACGGCCAAGATCGAGAGGGGCGAGGGCTCGTTGGGCAAGCTTATCTCTGACGACGGGGTATATGTTGAGGTAGAGGAGATGATGAAGGATGTGCGGGCGACCCTCGATGACTACCGCGAAACGGCGCCGATCGTAACGTTCACCAGCATCTTCTTTGGTGCGTTCTAGCCACATTCGCGAGCCGCCGGGGCGGCGCGCGTCAGGCTAGCTCCGATAGTTCGGCGCTTCCTTCATGATCTTCACGTCATGTGGATGCGACTCGCTGAGTCCGGCCATACTGATGCGTACGAACTCACCCCCGGTCTGCAGTTCATCGACGGACTTGCACCCGCAGTAGCCCATCGAGGAGCGGAGTCCGCCGCAGAATTGGGTCATCACTTTCTCAACCGTACCTGCGTAGGGGACGATGCCTTCAATGCCCTGCGGCACCAGCTCGTCGTCGCGGGTCTGTGCCTGGCTGTAGCGCTCGCGGCTGCCCAGCGATTCGCGCATCGCCGCGAGGCTTCCCATGCCGCGGTAGACCACGTACTGGCGGCCCTGGTGGAGAATCTTCTCGCCCGGACTCTCTTGCGTACCGGCCAGGATGGAGCCGAGCATGACCGTTTCGGCACCGGCCACGATGGCCTTAGGCACATCGCCGGAGTGGCGGATGCCGCCATCGGCGATAACCGGGATGCTACCCTCGAGTGCGGTCGCGCAGTGGTAGACCGCCGAAATCTGCGGAACCCCAACGCCGCACACCACGCGAGTCGTGCAGATGGAGCCGGGGCCGATGCCGACCTTTATGGCATGGGCACCTGCGTCGCGAAGCGCCACGGCCCCGGCGGCGGTGCCCACGTTACCGGCAATGACGTCGATGTCCGGGAACGTCTTGGTCAGCCAGCGCACCATGTCGATGATGCCGCTTGAGTGACCGTGTGCGCTGTCGATCACGATGATGTCGACATGTGCGTTGGCCAGCAACTCGGCGCGTTCGTAGTTGCCGCCACTGACAGCCGCCGCGACACGCAGCCGGTACTCATCATCGCGGTTATACATCGGCTGCACGTCTTCAACGAGGTTCTTGACGTCGGAGAAGGCATAGAGCCCAACCAGCTTACCCTTGTCCAGCAGGGGAAGCTTGCCGAGTTTATTCTTCATCATAATGTCATAGGCTTCCTGGAGCGTTGTGCCCGGGGCCGCCGAAACAACATCAGACGTCATGACTGAATCGATACGGGCGTCGGTGTCGCGTGCGAATTTCGTGTCCTTGGATGTCAGGATGCCGGCTAACGTGTCGTCGGCGTTAAGGATTGGGAACCCGCTGAAGCCGTACCCGTGTTCGCGCCGTGTCGCGCGTACCTTATCAAGCGTATCGGATACCCGAAAGACGACCGGGTCGATAATCAGACCGTGCAGGTGGCGTTTAACCATGTCGACCTGCTCGGCCTGGGTCTCGGCTGGCAGGTTCTTGTGGATGACCCCTATACCGCCGAGCATCGCCATGGCGATGGCCATGCGGGATTCGGTTACCGTATCCATGGCCGCACTGACAAAGGGAATATTAGCGCTGATACGCGAGGTCAGGCGTGTTTGAATCGATGCGTCGTCGGGCAGAAAATCAGCGTAACGTGTGACAAGCGCCACGTCGTCAAAAGTCAGTCCCTCGAAGGGGAATTGGGCGATAAAAGAATTGAGATGTCTATTCCTGCTCATGGGGCAACCTCCGTCCGCAAGCCGTCCGCGACAACGCGGCCTGACCTCGGCTGTTGCCCCCAATCATTTATCGTGCTTCTGGGGATTTGGCAAGGGCAAAGACAGGAAAACCGGGATCATGGCGGCACCATTAGCCGAGAATCACATCCTCGAGTCGCCGTGGAACCCGGGTCAGGCATTCATGGCCGTGCGGCGTAACGCGGACATCGTCCTCGATGCGAATGCCGCCCAGGCCTTTGAGGTAGATGCCGGGCTCCACTGTGATCAGCATGTTGGACCGCAGGCGGACAGGCTTGTCTGGCGGCTTGGTCCCCATTCCCATGCGCGGTAGTTCGTGAATATTGAGGCCAATACCATGCCCTAGACCGTGGCGGATGTTGTCGGAATACCCACCATTGCGGATGACATCCCATGCCCGCCGGGCGACCGAATGCGTGGCTACGCCGGGCCGAATGGCCGCAATGCCCTCACGGTTGGCGCGAAGAACCAGATCATAGATCTCGGCAAGCTTGGGACGGGGAGAGCCTACAAAGAGGACGCGTGTGATATCGCTCCGGTAGCCATCCAACTCGGCTCCCCAGTCAAACAGGAGCGGCTCGCCGCGGCGGACTTTTCGATTCGTTGGCGTGTGATGACAACTGGCACTGTTGGCACCGCTGGCGACAATGATGCCACTGTCAGGGAACGCTTGCTTGTCGGCCCCAAGCTGGCGCATGCGGTACTCGAGCTCCGCCGCCAGGCGTTTCTCACTATGACCGAGAAAGGTGTGTATGCCTTCGTCGAGTATGGAGCGGAAGGCCTTCTCGGCCATGCGCACGCACTTTCGTGTAAGGCGGATCTCAAGCTCGTCTTTAACGGAACGGCATACCGTCATCGCGTTACCGATATCGACCTGGCGGCGGCGCCCCATCGCGTCGGCAAACTGCTTGTGTCGCTGCCAGCTCATCTGGGCGCCCTGGAACCCGACAGCACCCCGGTGTTTCATGCGGTGCATGGCGTTGTGGGCCTGTTCAAAAAGAGGGACGTGTGGAATCGTGATATCGACACCAGGTGCCTGCGTCCGGATGCACTCCACGAACATCTTGTTGGTGTAGAGCCGGGCCCAGTCGTTGCCGATAAGCAGGGCGGATGCCCCCTCGGTGCATCCGGTCAGGTAGCGGATATCGACGGGGTCCGTGATGAGGAGCACGTCAACCCCGTGTTGCGCCTGGGCGTACTGAACGGCAGCACGGCGTCGGCGACAGTGGTCGTCGGCAGAAAAGAGGGGTTTGCTCATAGCGCCATCCTTTGTTCTATAGGGGTTCCGCGCCCCCCAGCGCGGCATGCTTTCCGGAGCTGTGGATGTGGCAGATGGCCAGGGCGAGTGCATCACTGGCATCCTCGGGCGGCGTTTCATCCAGGTTGAGCAGCGTGACGACCATCTTCTGTACCTGCGGCTTCTGCGCACCGCCGAAACCAACGATGGCCTGCTTAACCCGCCGCGGGGCATACTCGTACAGCTTCAGTCCCGCGCGAGTGCAGGCCGAGATGGCAGTCCCGCGTGCCTCCCCCAGGACCATGGCGGTGCGGGCGTTCTTGAAATAGAAGGCACCTTCAATGGCTACCGCATCCGGCTGGGTGTCGCGAATGATGTCCTGCAGGCCCTCATCGAGCCGCAGCAGGCACTGCGAGAGCGGGACCTTGGGTTTGGTGCGTATGACGGCGTAGGCGACGAGTTTGAGTTTGCTGCCGCTGGCCTCCACGACACCGACCCCGGTTGCCCGCAACGCGGTGTCGATCCCGAGGATGCGGGTACTACTCGTCATTCAGTTCCTGCATGATCGCGTCGTCGACATCCATGTTTGTGTACACGTTCTGGACGTCTTCATTATCCTCGAGGGCGTCAATGAAACGCATGATCGACGCGGCGGTAGACTTCTCGGTCACCGGAACGAGCGTGTCGCTCACGAGCGATACATCGGCGCTGAGCGTCGCGATACCGGCGGCTTCAAGTGCCTCGGTTACATCGGCAAACGTGGTGGGATCGGTCACGACCTCGAACTGCCCGCCATCGCGCTTCATGTCTTCGGCCCCGGCCTCAAGAACGACACCCATCAACTCGTCCTCGTCTACGCCTTCGGCGTCGATGAAGATCTGGCCCCTGCGCTGGAATCCACGCGATACCGATCCCTGCTGGGCAAAGCTGGACCCATGCTTGGAGAAAGTATGGCGAATCTCGGCCGCGGCGCGGTTCTTGTTGTCGGTCAGGCCTTGCACAATCAGCCCCACACCGCCGCCGGCGTATCCTTCGTAGACGACCTCCTCGAAAACGGCCCCTTCCAGCTCTCCGGCACCTTTCTTGATGGCGCGATCGACATTGTCAGCCGGCATATTGACGCTCTTGGCCTTCTGAATGAGGGTGCGCAGCGTGGGGTTCATGTTCGGGTCGCTGCCGCCCTGGCGCGCCACGACCATCAACTCCTTGGCTATCTTGCTGAATATCTTGCCGCGCTTCGCATCCGCAGCGCCCTTCTTATGCTTAATCGTTGCCCACTTGCTATGTCCACTCATGGTCTGTCCCTTTCTTGCCCCTCTATGCTCAAAAGTCTGTTCCTGCCTCTGTATTCACAGGTGTCAGGAGTCAGAGATCAGAGGCACGTTGTAGCCCGCGGCTGTTCCGTGTGCAGCTCTTAGCTGCCTCTCTGACTCCTGATCCCTGTCTATATACCTGATCCCGGCGGCATCGTAAATCCGATTAATTCGTCCGGAGCGTCGCCCGCGTACTCCTGCATCCACCCGATATCGAAATCAAGAGTGCCCACAACGTCGGCCACGCGGTCATACTCGGCGCGGGAGATGTGCCGGTTCCATCCGGCCACGGCGGGCGCCCGAAAAGCGGGGGTGTACTGTGACATCACGCTAATGGCGACGCCGGGGCCGATCGTGTCGGACAGCCAGCGCAGGTTATCGATGGTCTCATCGGCCCGGCCGGGCAAGATCAGCAGGCGGCAGATCGTACCCCGGGTGGCGACGCCGTCGGTGCCGAGCTGGAGCGGACCCTTTTGCCGCCACATCTCGAGGATGGTGTCACGCGCAATGGATGCATAGTCGGCACGACCGGACCCCGCTTCGGCAGATGTCTCGCAGGCGTAGCGCAGGTCGGTCAGGTAGATATCGACCGTATCTTCCACTGCGGCCAGCGTCGCAGGGCTTTCGAATCCGCTCGTGTTGTACACCACCGGCAGACGAATGCCTTCTGCCTGCAGGCGGGTCAGGGCCTGTTGCACCTGCGGGATCCACGGGGTGGGACTGACCAGGTTCCAGTTGTGACAGCCTGCCGCGTGCAGCTCCCGAAAGAGTGCTGCAAACGCATCGGCGGCGTAGGTCGCGCCGTCGCCCTGCTGGCTCCACGGGTAGTTCTGGCAGTAGAGACAGCACAGCGTACAGCGGCTGAAGAAGATAGTACCGGACCCGCCTGTGGTGCCGGACAGCGGCGGTTCCTCACCGTGGTGAGGTCCGTAGCGAAAGACCTCGACCTCAGATCCCGCCCGACAGAATCCAAGCTGTCCGGCTGCCCTGTCCACACCACAGCGGCGTGGGCATAGCTCGCAGGATTGCAGCCCACATTCCGCGTTCCGCATTCCGCATTCCGAAATGGGGTTATTCCTCGCTTTTTGCTTTCTCGGCCTCGGCAACGACCTTCTGGGCCACATTGGCCGGGACGACCTCGTAGCGGTTGTGTTCCATTTCGAACGAGCCCTGGCCGGCGGTCATGCTGCGAAGTTCGGCGGCGTAACGGAACAGCTCGGCTCGGGGAACTTCGGCGGTCAGCACCTGCATGCCGTCATCGGCCTCCATGCCCATGATGCGTCCACGCTTGTGGTTCAGGTCGCCGTTGATGTCGCCCAAGGCGTGATCCGGAATGGTGACCTTCACGGTCATGATCGGCTCAAGTAGTACGGGCTTGGCATTGGCCATGGCTTCACGCAGGGCGCGCGAACCGGCAATCTTGAACGCGACTTCCGAGGAGTCGACATCGTGATACGAGCCGTCGTAGAGCGTGACTTTGACCTTGGTGACCGGGTAACCTGCCACGGCACCGGCGGTCATGCCGTCGATTATCCCCTTCTGCACGGCCGGGATGAAGTTGTGCGGAATAGCCCCACCCACGATTGCGTTGACGAAATCCTCCTCGTCCCCTTCGGGGAGCGGCTCGACGCGCAGGTAGGCCTCGCCGTATTGGCCGCGTCCGCCGGACTGCTTCTTGTGCTTGTAGTGACCTTCGCCCAAGCCGGTGACCGTTTCCATGTAGGCCACCTTGGGTGTGCTGAGCGTGACCGAGACGTTGCTGCGGCTCTTCATCATGCCTACGGCGACGTCGATGTGCACATCACCCAGACCCTGTAGTACGATTTCGTGGGTCTGTGCGTTGCGGTCGACATGCAGCGTGGGGTCTTCTTCGCAGACGCGCGTGAGGGCCAGCCCGATCTTGTCCTCGTCGGCTTGGGTCTGGGCCTCGACGGCTTGGAACATGACCGGCTTCGGGAAGCGAATCGGCGGCATGATGGTGGTAGCGCCCATGGCACAGAGTGTGTCGCCCACGTGTGTGTTCTTGAGTTTCGGAATGGCCACGATATCGCCAGGGGTAGCCTGTGTGACGGTTTCCTGCTTCTTGGCGTTGATACGCAGGAGGGTGCCGACGCGTTCCTTGTGGTCGCGGGTGGTGTTCTGTAGCTCGCAGTCGCCCTTTAGTGTGCCTCCCAGGACGCGCACAAAGTTGAGCTGGCCGACAAACGGATCGTTGACCGAACGCCAGACGAAGCCGATGAACGGCGCATCCGCCGCAGTGCTGATGGCGGTGCCGTCTTGGTCCAGAATCTCGCGGTCGAGCGGCGAACGGAAGAGGCGGCAGATGCCATCCAGCAGCTCGGTGACGCCAACGTCCTTGAGCGGCATGGTCACGAAGATGGGGCAGAGCCCGCCCGAGTCGACCGCGGCGTGCAGCCCTGCGGCGATTTCGTCAGGGGAGAGATCTTCACCACCGAGGAACTTCTCGATCAGCGTATCATCGGTCTCAGCGGCCAGTTCGACCAGTGCGCCCTTGGCTTCTTCAACTTCGGCGGCCATGTCATCGGCAACATCTTTTGAGGCGAGAATGTCGATCACTGCGGAGCGGTCGGTTGTGGGCAGAACCACCGGTACGCATCCGCTGCCGAATGCGGACTGGATTTCCTTAATCACCTTGTCGTAGTCGGCGTTGTCACGGTCCAAGCCGGTAACAACGAACCCGCGGGCCAGTCCGGCGCGCTTGGCGTGCTTCCAGACCTGACGGGTGCCCACTTGAACACCGGAGACGGCGTCGACCGCGATCAGGGCTGTGCCCGTGGCGCGGCAGGCCGAGATGACCTGACCGAAGAAATCCATGTACCCCGGTGTGTCCACGAAGGTGAGGGCACGCTGCTTGCCGTTGGACGCTTTGTACGGCGCTTCGAACGGCTTGGCGAAGATCGTGATCTTGCGCCCTTTCTCCTCTTCGGTGAAGTCGGCCATGCTGGAACCTGCATCGACCAGACCCAGACGGTCATTCAGTCCCAGCTTGAACAATAGTGCATCCACAAGCGTTGTCTTGCCGCTTCCTGTGTGTCCCATAACAGAAAAAGCTCTGGTGTCCGCCACCGGAATGTTATCCATGATCCCGCCCCTGTTTCTAAGTGTTAAACGACGAAAAGCGCGGATTATGGCACGCGGAAACAAGTTTTGCAATAACCGACCTTGGTTCTGCGTTGTACATAGTATAGGGCATCCTTCGGATGCCGAAGCGGGTTGCGGGATACGGGATGCAAGGCTTTGTATTGTATGGGGGCTCAGCGGGTGTTTCGGTAGGATGGGCGAGTTATGGAATTGAAGAGTCGACTCATCTTTGGTCTCTGCGTTCTGGCCGCGATCCAGACGCTGTGTGCCAACGAGATTGATCGACTGGTGCTCCAGAAACTGAACGCGGATGGGCTTACCTGTGCGAAGCGCTGCAGTGATGCTGTCTTCGTCCGCCGCATCTACCTCGACATGATCGGAACGCTGCCGCGGATGTGGGAGGTCCGCACCTTCCTGGACAGCGAGAATCCCCGCAAGCGGGCCCAGTTGATCGAAAAGCTCTTCAAGCGCGATGAGTTTGCCGACTACTGGGCCATGAAGTGGTGTGACATCCTCAGAGTTAAGGCCGAGTTTCCCAGCAAGCTCTGGCCCAACGCGGTGCAGGCCTACCAGCGCTGGCTGACCGACGCGATCCGTGACAATAGGCCCTATGACCAGTTCGCTCATGCGCTGCTGACCTCAACGGGCAGCAACTTCAGAGATCCCCCCGTCAATTTCTACCGCGCCATGCCCGAGCGTACGCCGGCCGCCACCGCCTCGACCGTGGCCCTGACCTTTATGGGACAGCGCACGGACGGGTGGCCGCAGGAGCGCCGGGACGGGATGACCGCCTTCTTTACGCGGGTAGGGTTCAAAGGCACCGCCGAGTGGAAGGAAGAGGTCGTCTTTTTCGATCTGCCCCGCGCCCTCGAAGAAGGCGCGCCCGAGGGGGCGGTGTTCCCGGATGGTACGGCGGTGGAGCTGGCCGCGGACCAGGATCCGCGCGCCGTGTTTGCCGACTGGCTGACCGCACCCGACAACCCTTATTTCGCGCGGAACATGGTCAATCGCATCTGGGCCTGGCTGATCGGGCGCGGCCTTATCCATGAACCCGATGACATCCGCCCAGACAACCCGCCCTTGCACCCCGAACTCCTCGCCTGGCTCGAAAAAGAGCTCGTGACGCATGACTACGACCTGCGCCAGATCTACCGGGTGATCCTCAATTCCGAGACCTACCAGCGCTCGTGCGTGCCGACCGAGGGCGCGGCCGATGACCCGTCCGGCTTCTCGCACTACCTCGTGCGTCGACTCGAGGCCGAGGTGCTCATCGATGCCATCAACCAGATCACCGGCGGGACGGAAGCGTATACGAGCGAGATCCCGGAGCCGTTCACCTTCATTCCGCGGCAGCACCGCGCCATTACACTCGGGGATGGCAGCATCACGAGTCCGTTTCTGGACATGTTCGGCCGTCCGCCACGCGATACGGGGATGGAGTCGGAGCGGAACAACGAGCCGACCGACACGCAGCGGCTACACCTGCTCAATTCGACCCATATTCAGACGAAGATTCAGCGCGGCTGGGCATTGAAGGCGCTGGTCAAGAAGGCTAAGTGGCGGCCGGTTCCGGTGATCAACCAGCTCTATGTCACCATCCTGTCGCGCCATCCCGAGGATGATGAACGACGGATCGCCCTGGCCTACAGGGAGTCGGGCGACGTGAAGCCGCATGAAGCGTATTGGGACCTGGCATGGGCACTGATAAATAGTAAGGAATTCCTGTACAGACATTAGTTGGATTTGACCACCACCGGGCTTGCCCCGGTGGAGTCATGATTGAGAGCTGAAAGTAGGATAAAGCAAAAGGAATAGCGCCCGGATAGAGTGAGAAAAGGCTTCGTGCAAGACTCGCTCCCTTCCGGGCTCCAAGAGGGCAGATCCAGATGACTCTAACTCGGCGTGAAATGCTTAAGACATCACTCGCAGGCGCGGCGGGCTTGGCGCTGTGTGATCCATTGCTGACGCGCGCGGCTGTTGCGGCACCGCAGGCGCGGGCCCAATCGGTCATCCAGATATGGATGTGGGGCGGCCCGGCCCATCTCGACACGTTCGACCCCAAGCCGGGAGCCGGCTATGACTATGTCGGTCCATACGACACCCCCATCGCGACGAACGTGGACGGCATCCAGATTGGCCAGATGCTCCCCAAACTGGCACAGCAGGCCGACAAGTATTCCATCCTGCGCGGCATGACGCACGGGGTGAACGGCCACGAGACCGCGTCCTATCTCGTGCAGACCGGGCACAAGTCGGGCGATGGCATGGTCTATCCCTCCGTCGGCGGCGTGGTCTCCTACTTCAAAGGCTATCGCGCGGACTACGCAGGACTGATTCCTCCCTATATCGTTCTGACCAAGCCGCAGGGCCGCTTCTCGGAGGCCGGGTTCCTCGGTACGCGCTACAAGCCGTTCTCCACGGGGGGCAACCCGTCCAAAGATCCCTTCCTGGTTGAAGGCGTGGTGGCGAACGGCATCTCGCGCAAGCGCCAGGAGAACCGGCGCGCCCTGTTGAATGAGCTGGATACGCTGGGCCGCAAGATCAAGGGCAATGCCGCTTTTGCGGCATCGGATCGCTGCGAGCAGCAGGCCTATGACCTGATCCTGGGTGACGCGGGGAAAGTGTTCGACCTCACCGAGGAGCCCGATGCTATCCGCGCCCGCTACGGCCGACAGGAGTTCGGGCAGTCCTGCCTGCTGGCACGGCGCCTGGTGGAGCAGGGCGTGCCCTATGTCACGATCAACTATCGCGGCTGGGACACGCACAAGCAGCATTTTCAGAGCATGCAGCGACAGCTTCCGCAGCTCGACAGCGGCCTCTCAACACTATTTGCGGATCTCTCCGAGCGCGGGCTGCTCGATTCCACGATCGTCTGGTGGGGCGGCGAGTTCGGGCGCACCCCGAAAATCCAGTGGGACCCGCCCTGGAATGGCGGTCGCGGCCATTATGGCAAGGCCTTCTCGTCGGTCCTGGGCGGCGGCGGCTTCAATGGCGGCCAAGTACTGGGTGCCACGGATGAAAAGGGCGAGAACGTGGTGGAGCGCAAGATCTATCCGCGCGACCTGATCGGAAGCATGTACGAGCTGCTGGGTATCAATCCCGAGGCCACGCTGCCGCACCCGCAGGGGATTACTGTGAAAGCCATGCCGGAGGCAACCGATGGACAGGATGCCGGGCGACTCTACGAGATTATGAAAGGGGCGCGCACATGACGACCCGCGTTTCAGGATGGCTGCGGATGGCCGGTGTTCTGCTGGCACTCGGCGGCGCGCTACAGGCCGTCGAGCCGCACATCGGCTATGTCTATCCCGCCGGTGTCCGGCAAGGCACGACAGTGGATGTCATCGTCGGCGGCCAGTTCCTGAAAGACACGGCGGAGGCGCTCTTCACCGGTTGCGGCGTGCGCGGTCGGGTGATCGGGTATCATAAGGAGCTGACCCCTAAGGAAATCAACCGCCTGCGCAACCGCAAAGAAAGGCTCGAGATGTCCCTGGAGGACAAGCCCGAGGAAGAGCAGACGAAGATGGAAGCGCAGCTCGCTGACATCATCGAGGAGTTCAAGGCGCAGGGGTGTAACGAAAAGGGCCGGTATCTCAAGGGACGCCGCCCGGACCCCAAAAAACAGCCCAATGCCCAGATTCGCGAGCAGGTCACGCTGCGCTGTACGGTCAATCAAGACGCCGAGCCGGGTGCTTACGAGCTGCGGCTCAAGACACCTCAAGGGCTTTCGAATGTCATCATCTTCCACGTGGGCGAGGTGCCCGAGGTGCGCGAGGCCGAACCCAATGATCGCGAGCCCGAAGAGGAGCAGCACCTCACGATGCCGATGGTGGTCAACGGCCAGGTGATGCCGGGCGATATCGACCGCTTCCGGATTCATGCCACGGCTGGCCAACGCCTCGTCTGCAAGGTCGCCGCGCGTAGCCTGGTGCCCTATCTCGCGGACGCCGTTCCCGGCTGGTTCCAGGCCGCGCTGACGCTCTATGACGGCGATGGCAAAGAACTGGTGTTCGTGGACGATGACCACTTTGATCCGGATCCGCTGTTGGTCTACGATGTGCCAACCGATGGCGACTACGTGCTCGAGATTCGGGATGCAATCTACCGCGGACGCGAGGATTTTACCTACCGGCTAACAATTGCCGATGCGCGCAGTATGGATGTGCCGATCCTGGTGGCGGCACAGGGCCCTGCCCGCCAGAAGGGGGACATCGCCGAAGTCGAGCCGAACAATTCGCACAAGACGGCCCAGGCGATCACGCTCCCGACCGTACTGTATGGGCATATTAACAAACCCGGCGACGCGGATATCTATGCCTTCGAAGGGCAGGCCGGTCAGGCGATCGTCATTGAGACCCGCGCCCGTCGCGACGGGTCCCCGCTCGACTCTGTGCTACAGCTCAAAAGCCCCGAGGGCAAGGTGCTGGCTGTGAGCGATGATCACATTGATCGGCGGGAAGGGCTGATGACACACCACGCCGACTCGTACATCGTCGCGAAGCTACCTGCGGACGGGCGCTACGTTGTGCATGTGGGCGACATCCAGGGCAAGGGCAGCGATGAGCATGCCTATCGGCTTAGAGTCACACCGTTCCGTCCCGCATTTGACCTACGAGTAACACCTGCCACATTGAGTGCCACGCCCGGGGGCACTGTTCCGATCACCGTGCATACATTCCGGCGCGATGGCTTCGACGGACCGATCGAACTTGCGCTGACGCACAATCGCCTCAACTGTAGGCTGAGTGGCACGGTCATCCCGCCCGGCACGGAGAAGATCCATGCCACCATCACGGTGCCCTGGAAAACAGAGGAGGGCGTCGTCGAACTTGCACTGGAGGGACGCGCCAAGGTTAACGGCACCTTCGTGACCAAGGAGGCCGTGCCGGCCGAGGACCGCATGCAGGCGTTTCTGTGGCGGCACCTCGTTCCGGTCGAGCAATGGGTCCTTTCGGTCGTGGGCGGCCCGCGCATCATGGTGAAAGCAGAGATCCCGAAAAGCGGGGCAGTGGAGTTGGTGCCTGGGCAGGAGACGACCCTCGTGCTGCATGCACCGCGGCGAAGACCGATCAAGAGGCTGCCGCGCCTCGAACTGTATGAACCTCCTGAGGGATTGGAGGTGGCGCAAACCGTCCACCGGAACAGGAAGACCGAAGTTGTACTGACACTAAAAGCGGATCCCGAGAAACTGAAGCCGGGTACAAAAGGAAATCTGATCCTCAACATCCTCGCCCCAAACAAGAGAGTGCGGAAAGTACTGGGTACCGTACCCGCCATACCGTTTAAGGTAGTCGATCTGTGAAACAACCCAAGATCAACCCCGACCTGGCCACGCTACAGCTCTCCTCGCACGTCGAGCACCATGTTTGCCTCCTTGCAGACGACGATGGGCAACTCCCGATCATCAATGGCCGTCTTCCCGCCGGGCATCACAAAGTGCACCAGTTTATCTTCGGCGGCTGTCATCACTATGAAACGTCGGAGCTGACCCAGGCTGGAAACGTTCCCACCACCTGGCTGCAGGGCGATGCCTGTCGTCGGGGCGAGATGCTCTCGATGCAGCTCCTCGCGATCAGCGGCGTCGACACATCGCCGGTCTATCTGGACGGCAAGCCGATCGGGGCCGTGTATGGCAACGAAGATGCGCGCTACTGCTACCTCGGCGGCATTATCCCCGCGGATCTCAAGGCGTCCCGCGAGGAGCAGGCGCGCTCCGTATTTGAGCGGATGCGCGAGGCGCTGGAGTCGTGCGGCATGAAGGCGACCGACATCGTGCGTACGTGGCTCTATCTCGACCGCTTGCTGGAGTGGTATGGCCCGTTCAACACCGTCCGCAGTACCTGGTTTCGTGAGCAGGGCATTTTCGATCACCTCGTCCCGGCCAGTACCGGCATCGGTGCAGCCAACCCGTTCGGCGCGGCACTCACAGCCGGGCTAGTTGCCGTACAGCCCTTGTCGGATGCGGTCAGGATCGACCCTGTGGCCTCGCCGCTACAATGCCCGGCGCTCGACTATGCCAGCTCGTTCAGTCGGGCGGTCGAGATCGCGGTACACGATCACCGCACGCTCTACATCTCGGGAACCGCCAGCATCGATCCCGATGGCAACAGCGTTCATCTCGGCGATGCCGGGCAACAGGTTAAGCTCACCATGGAGGTCGTCGCCGCGATCCTCGAATCACGCGGCATGAGCTGGAACGATGCCGTCCGCGGCATCGCCTACTTCAAGAACATCCTCCAGAACAAGCCGATCTACGACGCCTACTGCCGCGCCAACCACATTCCCGCCTTCCCCCTCGCCATCTCCCACGCCGACGTCTGCCGCGATGACCTACTCTTCGAGATTGAGGTGGATGCGGTGGTTGTGGGATAGGGTGGTTATCTGCTCCCTGTCCATCTCTCCCAGTCCGGCACATAGATGGACATCAGACTCTTGAAGAGTTTGCCGTGGTTTTGGATACGCAGATGAAGCAGCTCGTGGACAATCGCGTAGCGCTGAAACGAACTGGTCTGCACGAGGAGATTCTCGCTGAAAGTCACCCACTTGCCGGGCGAACATGAAGCCCATTTGTTCCTCATCCTCTGCACGCGTATCTGGGCCGGCTCCACCTTCAGTGTCTTGGCCCACTCGCGAACGCGGGCTTTGAAAGCAGCTTTCTCTTCTCTTGTCGGACCTGTCGGACAGGTCCGACTTGTCTGACGATTTTCCGCAGTGGTCCTCCTTGCCCGACTCATCCTGCCGCCCCCCGGAGAAGCTGTTCGGCAACCGCGATCATGCGTTCTTTACCCACGAGGGGCAGAAGAGCTTTGTACAGCTCTGCTTTGAGTTGGCGAAGCTCAGCAGCATTGTCGCGATGGTGGGCAAATCTGTCGAAGATCGCGCGGAGGATGAGTGCGGTTCTCTCCGGTTGGGACACTTCTGCCATTCTCAGTGTCCAGAAGAAGGAGAACGATGTCTCATCGAATCCCATCTCTTTTTGGAGTTGCTGAGCTTCAACGACTTCCTGAATCAACGCTTCGATCTTCTTTAGCGCCACCCCAGTTGTCTCTTGTCTGTCGTCATAGGCTTCCATAATCGCTTCCGCACGGTCGCCAATCGGCTTCAGGTAAGGCTTATGGTCCCCATCTTCAAGGACCGTCTTTCTGACACTGTTCACCAGGTTGATGACCCTCGTCTTGTCCGATCCGCTGCTCTCCTTGATGGCATCCAGAGTTGTCTCGTCGATCCTGACCGCAGAAAGCGTGGTATCGAGACCGTAGCTTTCGGCTTTTTCACGAACAAGCATTTCAGTCTTCGTCGCCACCTCGCCGTACATGACTGTCTTCCTGCGGAAGGCGTTGCGGACGATCTGGCAGAGGAGCGAGAGGCACCCGAAATCGTCTACGAAGTCCCTTAAGTATGGGGAAGGGGAGAGGATCTCATAGAGCATTTCAAGATGCTTGTAGAGCGAATAGAACGTCTCACGTTTGTCTGGGTCAGACAGAGCGCCTATTGCCCTTTCAACAGCTTTGTCATCAACGGGTCCTTCGCAGAGATCCGTGTATTCTTGCGCGGGTCCCGTCATGAGCTGTCTGAATTCAGAAAAGAGCAGATCCAGATCCTCGATAACGTCACTCACCACCTCTGAATCAAATGCGAGCGCCTTCTCCAGCTTCTCGAAGATGCCGACGAAGTCGACGACGAGACCGCAGGGCTTCCGGCTCTCCGCATCCCGCTCATATGGGCGGTTCACGCGTGCTATCGCCTGCAGGAGCACATGGTCACGCATGGGTTTGTCGAGATACATGCAGTACAGGACGGGTGCATCGAATCCGGTCAGAAGTTTGTCTGTTACGATGAAGATCTTTGGCTGTGTCCCCGGCTTTTGGAATAGCTTCCGGGCTTTCTTCTCTTCGTCAGCGCTGATCTGGTGGTGATGCACAAGCGGATATTTCTCGCTGTCGTGCTGTGCCGACGTGTAGATCGGCGTGGCGTACTCGGGAGGCAGGAGCTTGTCCAGTGCCTCCTTGTACAGCGCACATGCTTCACGATCAACGGCCACAAGGAACGCCTTGTAGCCAAGTGGCTCCACGTTCTTCGTGTAGTGCTCTGCGACGAAGGCCGCGACCTTCTCGACACGATCGTCGGTCTTGAGGAACGTCTTGAGGCGCATCGCGTGGTCGAGAATCTTGTTGAGCTCATCAACATCGCTCACGCCTTCAGCTTCCGCGAGGGCCAGGAACTCCTCTTCAAGCTGTTCGCGCGGAACTCGAATCTCGCTCGGAGCCAACGTGTACTTCAATGGCACTGTTGTGCCGTCTGCTATCGATTCCGCGATTGAGTATTTATCGAGATAGCCTTGTTCATCTTCTTTGCCGAATGTCTTGAACGTACCTTTGCCATAAGCCGTCTGGTCAATGGGGGTGCCGGTGAAACCGATGAGGGTTGCATTCGACAGTGCGCCCAGAAGGTAGTTGCCCAGATCGCCGCCTGTGGTGCGGTGTGCTTCATCGACAAGCACAAAGATATTCTCGCGCGTGTTGATGTCCTTGGGAATGCCGTCGAACTTGTGGATCATGGAGACGATCAGTCCGCGGAAGTCTGAGCTGAGCAGGGAGCGCAGCTTTCGTTTGCTGGTCGCGTGCTCGATGCTGATCGCATGCGAAGATAGCTCCCCAAGGATGCGCTCCACCCACCCGGCAAGCTGCCCCTCCAACTCGTTGCGGTCGATCATCAGGATGACAGTGGGTTTGCCTTCTCCTTTTTCGTCAGACTTGTCGGACAGGTCTGACGTGTCCGACAGGGCAAAGCTGGAGCCTTGAGTCAGCAGCAGTCGGGCGGCGGTAATCATCGTGAACGTTTTGCCCGAGCCTTGCGTGTGCCAGACTAGACCTCGCGCCTTTCCTGTGTCAGCACAGCGTTGCAAAATACGTTCAACGGCCCGCGTTTGGTGTTGCCGGAGAACAGTCTTCTGAAGCTCATCTTCCTTGTAGAAGAATAGGATCCAATCCTTAAGCATGGTCAGGAAGCGTTCGCGGTTGAAGAAAGCTTTCACCTTCTCCTCGTAGTTTCCCGGTTCTTCGGTATTCCAGTTGAACAGGTTCTTTCGGTCCAGGTTCCAGGTCGCGCCGTAGTAGAAGTCGATCAGGTGTGTGATGTCAAAGACCTGGGGGACTGTAAGCATCTCGGGGGTCTCGTGGTGATACTCCCGGATCTGGATCAGCCCTTCCTCGATGCCCTTTGCCTTGGCTGCGTTCTTCGTCTCGACGATGGCAACAGGTATGCCATTGATCAGGAACATCACATCCGCGCGATTCGTCTCCTGCCCATTCGTGTACAGCCACTCATCCGTGACATGGAAGGTGTTGCGCCCATGCGGAGAGAAATCGATGACCGTTACATTCCTCTCCCGCTTTTCGTCCGGGTCGTAAACGCTTTGCTCGCCGCGCAGCCAGCCCAGAATCTCCGCATTTCCCTCGATCGTGTTGCGAACCGTCTCGATTCGCCGGACCACTTCCCTGGCGCTGTCCGCTGTGAGCAGTCCGAGGTTCAGCTCAAGCAACTTCTCCTCAAGAACCCGGCCAAAGAGCATCCCCCCTTCGCCCTTCCGGAGCACGACGGCTTCCGAAGAGGATATGTAAGTCCAGCCTGCGTTGATTGCATAGTCGATCAGTGGGGCTTGGACGGCGGTATTCTCGTTCGGTTTGGTCATTGCTGCCGTCTCCGCTGGGTGCGAGTGCGGTAGAGGCGCTCGGTGAAGCCTCCTTCTTCCACAAAGTCACGTTCCAGTTTCGTGATCTGGCGTTTCAGCAGGTAGATGGCTTGGTTCGTCAGGCAGATGAGGGTGTTGGCGGCCACCTCCAGCGTGGCATCCGCAATACCGTAGGGGTCGAGTTTCTCCCTCTCGTCGGACTTGTCGGACTTGTCCGACACGTCCGACAGAGCAAACCACTCCCGCGGGAAACTCCGGTATCGTTTGCGCACGGCCAAGGCTTCTGGATCGTTCTTTTTCCACTGGCGCAGGCGGCGGTGTCGCAGGATGTCTTCATAGTCGAGCAGAAGTTCCTCAAGACTGGCCTTGGCCACGTTGGTGAGTTTGAGCTCGGTCTTCTTGGAGGTGGCAGAGGCCATGCTGCCTTCTGCAATGTTCTGTCGTCCGCTACGTGCCGCCTGGACCATCTGGTCGTGCGTGCGTGAGCGCCTGTTCACAAATCGGTCACAGAAGATCACCGTGCCGTCATAGACAATCTCAGAAACCTGGAACCCTTTCAGGTTGCGGTAGCCGCCGTGTGTGGGGATGAGGCCGGGGCTTTTCTCTCTCTTCTTTCCCTTCCCGTCGGACCTGGCGGACAAGTCCGACCCGTCCGACAAGAGAGTGCATGCTCCCCGTACATCCTCAACAATTCGGTTCAGCAGTTCGCGAACCGCATCCGGTTGCGCTGGTACACCGGCGGGGCATGTGTCTTTCGAGAGCTTCGCGATCCAGTCGAGCTTCTGGAGCGCTTCGGAGATTAGTTTGTTCGTGCTCATGCCCGCCCCTCCATAGTCCCCACATCAACAGCCAGATTCTCAGCGCGGATGTCGCCGGTCATTAGTCTGTTGAGTGTTGTCTTGAAGAGGGCTTGAAGGGCGGCTTTCTTGGATTCGTGATGTTCCAATGTGGCTGCGATGGCTGCGAGATGTTCAGTAATCCTATCTTGTTCTGTTAGGCTGGGCAGAGGAATGAGGATACTGTTAATGGTTTTCGTATTAATGTTGAACTTTCCATCAGATGCGGGGGTTGCGCGTCCCGAGAGCTGGGCTCTGCCCTGCTCTGCCTCAGTGTAAAGCTGCAGAAAGCCTGGGCGCATTTGATCCTGATTGAGCCGGGCGCGGATCAGATAGGAGGCAAACATCGCGTGCGTGGGCGAATCTCGATAGACGGCGGTGCGACCCACATAACGTTTCTGTCCATTTGTTCGGACAAACAAGACGTCGCCGCCTCTCAGTTCAAATCGATCATGTTCGACTGCTGAAACGTCTGCGTACTTGATCTCAGTCGTATCGATCTTTCCTCCGATGACATTGGGTATCCGAAGCACGGCCACACCTTTCGGCGTGAGTGTGCATCGTCTAGATGTTCCGTACTGCAAGAACTCGCGCACCTCTGACACGGGCACCACATCCCAACTCTCCGGAATCTCCCCAATCTCGGTCATCTTGGTCTTCTCGCCGCGGAGGCCGTGGGTGAAGAGGTGTTGCATGGTGGATTTTTTGAGGGCGCGGAGGGATTGGATGATCTTGTCCTGTGTCTCAATTGCCTGCTGGATTCTCAGTAAGACGGCAGCGATCTTCTTCTGCTCGGGGAGGGGGGGAAGGGAGATCGCTTGCTTGAATATGTCCTTGTCTCTGACTGCCGGGTAACTGGCGCCGTGCTGGGCATCTGCGATTGACGCGCTCACTGTGTCTGATAGCAGGGAAAAGTACAGGTATTCCGGGACAGCCTTCTCTCTGTTCGCCCTGACAACACAGAACGCCGTTGAAACGATATGATTGTCATACTCTGGAGGCACCAATGCAATACGTTTGAGCGTGGGGCGTATCGTCGCGTAGATGACATCATGTGCATGCACGATCTTGCGTGCTCTACCCGGGGCTGTTTCTCCTGCGATAGCTTGAGGCGACACGATGGAATATGTGTCGTTCGAGACTGAGGAGACGTCAATGTAGAAGAACCCGTCACGATGTTCTTTTCTCGGTTTCCATTGTGCTGTCTTCAGGCAGACATCTTGCAGCGCTGTATCTTTCCACCCCGCCTTCATTCAACACCTCCCGCGTTGGACTTGTCGGACGGGTCTGGCTTGTCCGACATCTCCCCGCCAAACCCCATCTGCGCAAAGATCTTCTTCAGATCCCCGTCAATCTTCTTGGCCTGTGTCTCCAGGCCATCTTTTCCCCACAGCTCTTCGAGCACCTCCGGTATGGGGCGGTACTCCTCCTGCTCACTGGTGTCGACGTAGCGGGAGGGGGATAGGTTGTAGTCGTTCTCGGCCGCTTTGTCGTTGGTGATGACTTGGGTAAAGCACTCGACGGGCTTTCCCTTGATGAAGGCCTGGGCGATTCTCTTGATGCTGTCTTCGGGGATGTAGTTTTTCGGGCGGCCTTTCTTGAATTCCTGGCTGGCGTTGACGAGGACGATTTGGCCTTGCCGCTGCGGCAGCTTGTTCCTGTTGAGCAGGACGATGATGCCGGCAGCCGTCGTGTTGTAGAAGAGGTTGTCGGGCAAAAGAATGACGCCTTCGACCAGGTCGTGATCGACAAACCACTTGCGGATGGTCTTCTCCTTGTCTTCGTTGCGACTCCCACTCCCGCGCGTTACGGCACCGGTGTCGAGGACGACGGCTGCCCGACCCGTGTTCGTGAGTGTGGTCAGCGTGTGCTGGAGCCATGCCCAGTCGGCCTTGCTGGACGTGATGCCGCCGTGCTCGTCAAAACGGCCAAAGTCGTCCTTGTCGTAGATGGATGCATCAAATGGCTGGTTCCACATGGGGTTGGCCACGACAATATCAAAGGTCCGGAGTTTGCCGTCAGGCGTACGGAATTTCGGGTTGGTCATTGAGTTCCCGCGGACAATTTCGCCCTCCATGTCGTGGATGACCATGTTCATGCGCCCGATTGCGTAGCTGGCGCCGGTCAGCTCCTGCCCATAGAGCTTGAGTGGTTTGCTGACTTTCAGCTCGCGTTCCATCAGTGCGAGTTCGCACTTGATCAGGAGTCCCGCCGATCCGCAGGCGTAGTCGTGTACCTCTTCGCCCTGGGCGGGGCGAACCATGTAAGCCATCAGCCAGCCGACTTCTGTCGGGGTGAAGAACTCCCCGGCGCTCTGGCCCTGACCTTCGGCAAACTTGCGGAGCAGATACTCGTAGCAGCGGCCGAGGAAGTCGGGTTCGACGTCATACAGGCCAAGGCGATAGCGGGGGGCGGATAGAGCTTCGATGATACCGGCCAGGGCGGAATCGCTGATCTCCCTCTCGCCATTACGGGTCTCGTTGAAGTCGACAATATCTATAACGCCGCTGAGATCCTTTCTGCGGTCACCGGCGTTTGCTTTCACGATGGTGCGCATAGTGGTCGTGAGCTGCTCGCCCAGAGACTTTGGCTTCTGCCCGTTGGACCAGTCGAAAGCCTCGCGTCCGCTGACAATCGCCCAACGTGCCTGCGGGGGAATATAGAAGCGGACCAATCCCGGATCCGCTTCTATAATAGAGAGAGCCGTCTCGTGGTCGCCGTAGGTTTCGGAAAGCCGTTCTATTTCGTCATCGAAGACGTCGGAGAGGCGTTTAATGAAGACAAGAGGGAGAATGTAGTCCTTGAACTTCGGGGCATCCTTCTCGCCTCGGATGGAGCAGGCGGCCGACCAGAGCATCTGTTCCATGGACTTGGTAGTAAGCAGGTCGCGACGCGATGCACGCTTGCGGCTTCTGCTGGTTGAGGGTGATCCGCCGGACGTGTTGTCGGACAGGTCTGACATGTCCGACTCTGTCAACTCCACCTCAGAAAGCAACTCGGCGATGGCCTTCTTTGCCTTACCACGCGGCGTGCTCCGTTGGTTCTCCCAGCGGTTTAGCGTCGAAAAGGCGACCCCCAGTCTCGCGGCCAACTCTTCCTGGCTCATATCAAGCTTGGCCCTTAATAGCTTGAGAATCTCTGGGATTTCTCTATCATCCATAGTGTAGTCCTCTGTTTGACGAGCTATATAATGCTATAGCGTTTATAGCGATATCAAGGGGTTTCTTGGGGCAATTGGGTGATACGATTTGACAGGCTTGGTCATTTCCATCAGAAAGACGGCATGATGCGTGAGATTGTTGAGAAGATCGGGCTGATCATTGTTGGGGATGAGATTCTCAACGGTCGGCGTCAGGATAAGCATTTCCGCTGTACGCTGGAGCTGTGCCGGGAGTGGAATGCCCGGCTGGCCTTTACACTGGTGCTGCCCGACGATATGGACGTCATGGTGACGCATTTCAAGTGGGCCATGGCACAGCCCCATCCTTTCTTCTCCTGTGGTGGGATCGGGTCGACCCCCGACGACGTGACGCGTCAGGCTGCGGCGGCGGCCGCCGGGGTGGGGCTTGAGCAGCATGCCGAGGCGGTTCGGATTCTGAAGGAGCGCTTTGGCGATGAGGCGACGGAGCCGCGCCTGCGGATGGTGACGTTTCCCGTCGGTTGCGCGCTGGTGCCCAATCCGGTCAACCAGGTGCCCGGCTTCGGCATTGCCAACGGCTATTTTCTCCCCGGCTTTCCCTCCATGGCGGCACCGATGATGCGGTGGATACTGGAGACCTACTATGAACCCGGCGCGGAGCAGGTGCGCTTCACGATGGCACTGCCCAACGCGCGTGAAGCGGACCTGACCGATCTGATGGAAACGTTCGTGGCCGACTACTCGGACCTTACGTTTTCGAGTCTGCCCCAACACACGGATGCCGGTCCGCGCGTGATCCTGAGCATCAGCGGGCTTCCCGAGATCGCCGAGGGTGCCTATACCGATCTCAAACGGCGGCTGAGCAAGGTCGCAGTGACGTTCGAAGAGAACGCATCATGAGGTCGATCTCGAGCTTCTCCTCTTGTTCCCCCGCGACCTCGTGTCGCGGGAAATGGAGATCTATGCATCCTGCGACGCGAAGTCGCAGAAAGGCCGCGATTCTGCTTTGCACGCTGCTCGCTGCTTCACTACACGCCGCATCCGTCGTGCTGGTGCGTGGCACCAGCTCAACACCCAACCAGGCGGAGCGTAACTACGCCGCCAGAGTCACCCGGTGTGTTGAGGGGTGGCTCACCGAGCTGGGGGTCGCGCACCGGATCGTCGATGACGAGAAGGTTTCAAGACGTACACTCGAAGGGGTGCGTGTAGCCGTGTTAACCTATAACCCTACGCTCCGTGCAACAGAGCTGGCCGCGATTGACGGGTTTGTAAAACGTGGCGGCCGCTTGGTTGTTTTCTACTCGGCTGATCCCAAACTGGCCCACCTGATGGGGGTCAGGCTGCATTCCTACCGAGCCGATCCTACGGGTACCCGGTGGACGCGTATGAGATTTGTCGATCGGGCTCTGTCGGGCGCGCCTTCGATGGTCTATCAGCGCTCGCGCAATATCCGCCCTGTTACACCGCGTGGGCGAGGCAAGGTGGTGGCTTACTGGGAGGATTCCAGCGGAAGACGTCGCGATCCGGCCTGGGTACAGACCGATGCAGGCTTCTGGATGAGCCACGTCTTGCTGGATGACGGCGACACGTGGCACAAGCAGCAGCTTCTCGTAGCGCTCCTGGGGCACTTCGATCCAGCCGTGTGGCCGGTGGCGGCACAGGCGGCGAGGCACCGTGCCGAAACGCTGGGCGTGTTTGACTCTTACGCCGAGACGGAACGGATCATCCGGTCGCAAGCACCGCGTACCGGGAGTGCGGCGACCGTGGCGGCCTCGTTGGCAGCGGCGCGCAAGACACGGGCAACGCTCGAAGCCCGGGTGCAAGCGGAGGCCCACGCCGATGCCTTTGCGCAGGCGGACATCCTCTATCATCAGCTCATGCAGGCCTACGCTTCCACATTTCAAGTTGGGGGTTATCGTATCCGTGGGGTCTGGGATCATTTTGGGCTCGGACTGTACCCGGGCGATTGGCAGCGAACCTGTCGTGAACTCGATTCGCTTGGCATCACGGACATATTTGTCAATGCGCTATGGCCCGGGAAGGCGCTCTACCCGAGCTCTGTTGTGCCAGTGGATGATGCGGTGGCGCTCTATGGCGATCCACTCAAGGACGCCGTGACGGAAGGGCAGGCGCAGGGCCTCAAGGTTCACCTCTGGAAGGTGTGCTGGAACTTGGATGGCGCGTCGGAGCAGTTCGTTGCTGATCTGCGCAGAGCCGGGCGGCTACAGCGCAGGGAGAATGGTCTCGCACTGCCTTGGCTCTGCCCGTCGCATCCCGATAACCTGCGTCACGAAAAGGATGGTCTGCGCGAAGCGCTCAAGCGCTATCCGATCGACGGTATCCACCTCGACTACATTCGCTATCCCGGTTCGCATGGCTGCTATTGCAGTGGCTGTCGCAAGCGATTCGAAGCGCATCTCGGTCGCCGTGTGAATCGCTGGCCCAAGGATGTCCGCAAGGGCACCGATCGCAAAGTCTTCACGCGTTGGCGCTGCGAACAGATCACGCGCCTGGTTCGAGATGTCAGTGCGTTGGCGCGCAAGGTGCGGCCGGGAATCAAGCTCTCAGCCGCCGTCTACGGTAAGTACCCGAGTTGCAGAGATAGCGTGGCGCAGGACTGGCCGGGATGGGTCAACGAAGGCCTGATCGACTTTGTCGTGCCGATGAACTACACCGCGAGTGAAGAGGCCTTCACCGGACTGTTGAAAAGCCAGGTGGCACTGTTGGACGATGTAACGCGTCTCTGCCCCGGCATTGGCGTAACCGCAGCGGAGAGCCGCCTGGGTGTTCCTGTCGTCCTGCAGCAGCTTGAAGAGGCACGCAGGCGCGGCGCCGGCGGGTTTGTTCTGTTCGACCTGAACGAGGTGCTGTCGCGGGAGATTCTGCCTTACTTGGGGCTGAAATAGATATCGAGCTTGTATTCGCTCATGCTCTCCGGTACTCCGGTAACACGCGCCCATTCGATTACTCACTGGCTTATTAAGGAGCACCACTATGTCAGATCTTGGCTACAGCGACACGCCTCTCATTCCCGGAACCAACTGGCACGTGCACGATGGCGAACGCCCGCAGCCGCGCATCGTCACGCCGTCGTCCGAATATGGCGCGCCGCCATCGGATACGGAGTCGTGCTCCATCATGCCAAGGAGCTACAGGGCCCCACGAAGCACATGACCACCACGCAGTACCGTCCGCACGAGCCGGAGAAGTCGCTGAAGCTACAGAACCACGGCGATCTGGTCCGCTTCCGCAACATATGGTACCGCCCGCTGACGGGCTATGATCAGGGGTAGAGGGAGGCTCTTGATGGACTGCGGTCCGCTTGGAGAGCGGGCCCTACCTTACCCTTGTGCAGTGAGGATCGACGGTCAGGTAGGACGACGCGCTCTCCGAGCGCGCCGGAAAAGACCGCCTTTTTTTACTTGTTCACAATGCCCTCGCAAGGCATTATCCGTCACTCATTTCAATCTTGGGGCGGGGTACTCAAGTGGACAACGAGGAGAGACTGTAAATCTCTTGGCTATGCCTTCGAAGGTTCGAATCCTTCCCCCGCCACCATTCTCTAAATCCCTGCGTTGCAGGGCGTTATGTTTTATGGTGCCGACACCCCTCTGACGCCGCATTCTCGCGCCCGTCAATCCGACTCCGAAAAAGGCGGTCACCCAAAGTCACCCATGGACTGTGGTATTTGTGGGTCTTAGAAGTACCACAGAAGTACCACAGTCCAAAGGAGTGAGAAAGCAGACGATTTCTCTGCTATGTGGGGCAGGAACGAAAGGGAAAGGGAATCGCGCAGGTGTGGAGCACCGCGCTACGGTACCAAGAACTCGATTTCTTCGGCTCTGAATCGGGTGAAACGGCGTGAAATCTTGGCAGGGGTGAGCTGACCCCGTTCGACCATTCGCCAGACGTCGCGGGGTGACGCTGAGAATCTGCGCGACTTCCCGTGCCGTGAGGAAACGAGTCTTCCCGCGTGAATCTGAGCGGTGCGCTTCGATCTCCGGGTTCCGGCAGACACGAATGACGAGCTTCCTGTGGAGGGTGTAACCGGTCTTCCGCTCTCACTCATGCGACTAAGCGCCCCCCATTTTC
>JAOZSS010000142.1 GCA_029939545.1 Kiritimatiellia bacterium
TGTTCATGTGGCCGATGTTGGTCTTCGGCTACGAGAACTTCATGAACCTCTGTCTGTTGCCGGAGTTTGAGCGAATCATGGACGAGTTTGCGAAGATCAACCGCCGCGTTTTCGGGGCCTTCGCCCGCCTACCAGTCAACGTCGTCTGTCACGACGACATTGTCCTGACCCGTGGTCCGGTGTGTTCGCCAGACGGGATACACAAAGCGCTATCTCGATCTATCCGCCGAACGCGTACACAGGTAAAGCTTCCATTCGCGGGGCGCACGATCTATTCTCAACGCATGCCGGTTGTGCGTCATTTTCTGGGGTGGGAGCGTCCGCTTGTTGAAGCAGTGCGTGACTTCATCATTCCGGTGCATCCAACCGAACCGGTCGACCTTGAATCGGATCTGATTGTGGTCCCGACCGGCCAGGCCGGACGCCGCTTGACCGATGCCCTGGCCATCCATTGCGGTCAGGCCGATACCGCCCTACTCTCTTGCCGCGTGATTAGCCCAGCCGTGCTGCTAGCGGATGCGGCGGGGCCGATCCCCACGGCCAGTGCGCTCGATGTGCAGACCTGCTGGGCCGATGTGCTCTGCCAACACGACCTAACGGCGCTGCACGGCCTGTTTCCCTCCCCACCCGCTGAGACCGATGTCGACTGGGCTCTGCACTTTGCCGGCACCATCGAAGCCCTGCGCGCAGAGCTCATCAAGGCCGGCCTCACTATTGCCCAACTGGTGGCCATGCGCCCCAACGATCTCGCGGAGCTGGACCGCTGGCAGGACCTCGCTCAACTTGAGGCCGCCTATCTTGAGGCGCTGTGCAGGGCGAATCTGCAAGACCCATATCTGCAACAGATGGCCGCGGCCGACGCGCCGCTGGTCGACAACGCCATCAAGCGCATCATCGTCGCAGGGGTACCCGATCCAACCGAACCGGCGCGACGCGTGCTCCAGAAACTGGCCGAACGTATCGACATCCACATTCTGATCGCCGCGCCTGAGAGTTACCGCGATGCGTTCGATGACTGGGGGCGCCCGCTCTCAGCCACTTGGTGTACGCACCCTATCGACTTCCCTGACCCGAACCACCAGATCGTGCTCGCATCGTCGCCAGCGGACCAAGCCGAGACGGCAATCCGCCTGCTTCACACAGAGGTAACCCGCGACGGACAGACGGTAGCGATCGGCGCACCCGACAGTCGTGTCATTCCACACCTGCAGTCGGCTCTCAACCGCTGCGGCCGGTGCGCCTTCGACCCCACCGACAAATCGCTGCGCGAGCATCCCCTCTTCCATCTTGTCGAGGCCTACGTCACTCTCGCCGCAGATCAAAGCTATGCGGCCCTGGCTCGCCTGTTGCGTCAGCCCGAGCTGCTACAGCATATCGCACACGATGATCCCACCAAGGTTACCGACCTTCTGCAGCAACTGGACGACCTACAGAACACGCACATTCCCTGGGACCTCGGTGCCGTGCGTCTCTGGTTACGCGCCGCCGATGAACGGCAAGCGCTCAAGCAAACCGTCGACTGGATCACGGACCTTTTACCCCTGCGCGATGCCACGCTATCCGGCAGCGTCCGTGCCTTTCTGCGATCGGTGCTCGAGCACCGTACCGTGACAGCGGGACAGCCCGATGACGACGAGTTTGAACACGCGGCGCTGGCCATCGACGAGGTGTTGCACGAACTGGCTGATGTCGAATCGCGTACGACGCTACCCTTGCGCAGTGCCGCGCTGCACTTTCTACGTCGTCTCATGGCACAGAGCTATCATCGCGAACGCGGTCCGGAGGCCATTGACCTCGATGGCTGGCTTGAACTGGCATGGAATCCCGCCACGACCCTTATTGTCACGGGATTCACGGACGACGCCGTGCCTGGATCGGCTGGCGACAACGCGTTCCTGACCAACTCACTGCGTCAAACTCTGGGCATGCGCAGCGATGCCGATGTGCTGGCGCGCGACATCTTTCTCCTGCAGATCCTGGTGGAGTCGCGACGCAACACGGGCGCACTGTGGCTCATCGCCGGCAAGACCTCTGACAGCGGAGATCCCTTGCGGCCCTCACGCCTGCTCATGCGCTGCCCCGATGCCGAGCTGCCGGAGCGGGCCCGCCTGCTCTTCCGCGAGGTCGAAGCGCTCCGTAGTCGCCCCGCCGCCACTGTCGGATTTCCGCTCGACCCCACCCCACCACCCGACCTCCCCCCGGAGCGGCATATTCCCACGTCTATCTCCGTCACCGCCTTCCGCGACTACCTTGCCTGCCCATTTCGGTTCTATCTCAGACGCGTCCTCCGCATGGAGGCACAGGACGACCACAAGCGCGCGCCGGACGCATTGGACTTCGGAATCATGGTCCACGACGCCCTGGAGCGTATGGGCGTAAACCCCGAGCTGCGCCACACCACCGATGCACGCCTGCTGGCCACATTTCTTACCGGGCGGGCCGCCACCTGGGTCAAGCAACGGTATGGTGTCGCCCCGGCCCTCCCGATTCGCATGGCCCTGCATGCCGCCCAGCAGCGCCTCGAAGCCGCGGCCCATGTGCAGGCCGCCCTGGCGGCCGAGGGCTGGGAGATCATTCAAGCCGAGAAGGATTTCAAGTGCGAACTGGGTGGCTTGACCCTGCGCGGCAAGATCGACCGTATTGATCGCCATCGCGACAGTGGCGCCCTGCGCGTGATCGACTACAAAACCACCGACGGCAGCACGAAACCGACCGACGCCCATCTCGCGGCGCAGCGCCCCGACACGCCGGAATTTGCACAGGTCAGCGTGGCCGGCAAAGCCAAGCGATGGACCGATCTGCAACTGCCGCTTTACGCCACGCTGGGCGTGGAGCCGTCCGACACCCCACCCGAGCCCGCCTATTTCAACCTGCCACGCGCGGTCACCGAAACCGCCCTGCGGCCATGGCCGACCTTTGACAGCGAGCTCGCAGCCTCCGCGTTCGATTGCGCCGAAGCCATTGCGGAGAAGATCCGTGCCGCTGTCTTCTGGCCGCCCGCCGAGCGCGTGGACTACGACGATTTCGAATCCCTATTCCACGATGGTATCAACGGATGGCAGGCACTCGCTCCCCCTAACTCACACCTCACAACTCAGAACACAGAACTCAGAACTTGAGACCTCTCGAACACATGGCGATTTCCGCTTCGGCCGGCTCGGGCAAGACCTTCCAGCTTGCCGACCGCTTCGTGCGCCTGCTTGCCGGCGGCGTGCCACCCGACCGCATCGCCGCCCTGACCTTCTCGCGCAAGGCGGCCGGCGAGATTTTTGATCGGATTGTCGAGCACCTCTGTACGGCCTGTGACTCGCCGGCCAATGCGGCCGCGGTTGCCAAGCGAATCGGCATCGCCGACAGTGGCGTCGATGGGTTCACCCATGCGCTACGCGCCCTGATGGACCAGCTACCCCGCCTGCATATCGGCACCCTCGACAGCTTTATCGTGGGCGTGCTGCGCGCCTTTCCGACGGAGCTCGGTGTTCCGACCGACTTCCAGATGCTGGATGAGAACAGTAGCGATGCCACACAGATGCGTGAACGCGTGCTCGACCGCATCTTTAATCCGTTCACGGTCGATGATGAGATTCAGTCCCGTTTCTTCGAAGCCTTCAAGCAGGCCACCTTCGGGAAAGAAGAGAAGGATATGGAGCGCTACCTGCACCAGTTCGTGCAGACCTATCGCGCCTACTACCAAATTCTTCCGCATGCCACAGCCTGGGGCGACGCGTCGCTCATCTGGCCCGATGGCACCCCGTGGCTCGAAGCCACGCGCAATGTCAGCGCATCCGCAACCGCGCTTACGGAGCAGATCGAGGACAAAGCGTGGCCCGCCAAGTTCCAGGACGGCCTGCTCCGCATCATCAACGCCGCCGCTCAGCATACCCCTTCATCGCACTGGGACCACACCGCCGTACGCGGCACCATCATGCCTCAGATCATGGAGCAGCTGAGCGACCTATCGCGTGGCCAACTATCCATCGCATACAATCGCGCGACCTACCAACTGGATGCGGGTATGTGCACCTTGCTCCTGACCGTCCTGACCCACATGCTCGGCATTGAACTGCGCAACGCGCTGCGCCGTACAGCCGGCATCCACCGTCTGCTCGATCAGTTCGAGATCCACTACGACGCCCTCATGCGGCGCTCCGGCAGCATGACCTTTGCCGATGCGCAGTATCTCCTCACCGAGGCCAATCGCTACAGTGAGGGTGCCTGCCTGAGCCGCATGGCGGGGACCGAGGGGCGCCTCTATATTGACTACCGCCTCGATTGCAAGCTCGACCACTGGCTGCTCGATGAGTTCCAGGATACCAGTGACCTGCAGTGGGCCGTGCTGCGCAACCTCGTGGACGAGATTCTCCAGGACAGCAGCGCCACGCGCAGCTTCTTCTATGTCGGCGACGTCAAGCAGGCGATCTATGGCTGGCGTGGCGGCAACCCCCATCTCTTCGGCGAGATTCTGACCGACTACGGTCAGCGCATCACGGAGCAGCCCCTGGCCACGTCTTACCGCTCCTCCCCGCCCATCATTGAAACCGTCAACGCCCTCTTTGATACCCTACCCGAAGCCACACTGCCACCCGCCGTGATCGAGCAGTGGCGACAGACATGGCACCTGCACAGTTGTGCCCCGCACCTGGCCGACGTAACGGGCTACGCCACGATCATCGAGCCGACGACTCCCCCGGAGAAGAAGAAACCCGACGCCGGCGATCGCTACAACACCGTGGCCAACCTGTTGCGTGAGATTGATCCGGTCAAGCGGGGCCTTGAGTCGGCCATCCTGGTGCGCCGCAACGAAACGGGTAGAGCGTTGGTTGAGCTGCTGCGCCAGAGCTGCCCCGACATCCCCGTCACACACGAGGGCAAAGCGACCCTGCGGGAGAACACCGTCGTCGAGCTTATGCTGTCGCTCTTGGCCTTTGCCGCTCACCCGGGCGATCGATTCGCCTGGCGCCATATCCAGATGAGCCCGCTGGGTGGCCACCTCGCCGCCACAGGTCTCACCCGGCACACACTGCCACTCCAACTCCTGAATGAGGTTCACGCCCTTGGCTTTGCCGAGTTCGTGCGCATGTGGGGACGCCACCTCGATGCCCAGAGCCGCCTCGACGCCTATGCACAGCACTATCTCAACAGCCTCGCCGAAGCGGCCGTGCAGTTCGACCGCAGCGCTCAGCGTGACCCGGATGCGTTTCGCGACTTCGTCGACAGCTATGCCCTGCCCGCCACCCCCACCCCGAACGCCGTTCGCGTCATGACGATCCACCAGTCCAAGGGACTCGGGTTCGACATCGTCATCCTACCCGAGTTGGATGGGTCTGACATCCGGCATGATGCACGTCGCACCATGCTCTTGAACCGGAATGCCACAACGCGGCGCCCCGAGTGGATACTGGGACTACCTAATAAGCTTGCCGTAGAGGCTGACCCTACACTGTCGGCAACACTGGCCGACTCAGACGTCCAGACCTGTTTCGAGAACCTCTGCGTCATCTACGTCGCCATGACACGCGCCAAGCAGGGCCTCTATATCGTCACCAGTTTCGCCGGGCCCACCGCCAAGAGCTTCACCGGCAGCGCCTTCATCAAAGATCAACTGCGCGATCACGAGGCGTCCATCACCGTCGACGGCACCCCCGCCACCGAACTCTATGCCGCCGGCCAACGCGACTGGTACACCACTCATCCTCTCAAGGCCCTCGCCACGGCAGAGCCCCCCCCCTCTGAGCCGGAAAAGATCACCCCCATCGGCCTTCAGCCTCTCCAGCGACTCGAGCCCTCTGCAGGCGACACCACCCCGCGCCGCGCCGACTGGCTTTTCAGCGAGACGGCACGCGAAGTCCTCGATTTTGGGAGCGCCATTCATGCGCTGTTTGAGAAAATTGAATGGCTGGACCGCACTGACATTGATGCCGTCATCACCGACTGGCAGCAGACCACCGCCGTATCGGCCACGGTTGTACGCGACGCCCTGACGCAGTTCCGCGAAGCCGTCACGCAACCCGAGGTAATCCACGTCCTGACCCGACCCACCACGCCCACGCGCCTCTGGCGCGAGAAACGCTTCCATTTGATCCGTGAAGAACGCCTCGTCAGCGGCGTGTTCGACCGCGTCACCATCACGCTCGACAGTGACGAGTGCCCCGTTGCCGCTACGATTCTCGATTACAAGAGTGATCGCGTCGCGACCGCTACCGAGATTGCCACCGCCGTCGAGCGCCACCGCGAGCAGGTCACCCTCTACGCCGAGGCCCTCGCCCGCATCCTCACCCTCCCCATCGACCGCATCTCCGCCCAGCTCCTCTTTACCCGCCCCGGCCGCGTCGTGGCCGT
>JAOZSS010000143.1 GCA_029939545.1 Kiritimatiellia bacterium
TGGGCAAACAAGGTAAGAAGGCGTGGGTCGATTTTCTGAACAAGGAACTGGCCAGGCGCAAGCAGGCGGAGAAAAAGTAGCCACCATGCACCGAGTGCTTCCAACCCTGTGTTTGCTTGCCGTCGTGGCCGCTCCGGTACGCGCGGCCGATGAAGCCGGTTTCTGGACCACCTGGAAAACACACCTTGCCGCAACGAACGAGCACACCGAGGCTGTCGCGGCCTGCGACGCCTTTGAGAAGAAGAATCCGAGCGATCCGCTTGTTGTCGTCACGCGCCAGCTCAAGGCGTGGCACCTGCTGAAGCTGGGTCGCAACGAAGCGGCCGCCGCACTGCTCGTGCCCATGGTGAAACCGGGCGCAGAAGGACTGAACAAGGCCGCCTCGGATATAGCCCGGGCCTGGCTAACGCGCCTCGACCGCGAGCGCGTGAAGGCGGCCCTGCAAGATATCTACCGGCGCGACGTGGCTTACCCGGAGAAGCTGGACGTATGGAAGGGCTCATCACGTAAGGCACCTCCCCTGGTCGACCGCTGGGGCAAACGCTGGAAGTACCGGTTGGTTGGGTACAGTCGGCTTCCCGGACTGCGCGACCAGAAGTACGAGCTACAGGCCATCCTTCTCGGCGACGTCTCCGACCTGGCCACGGCACTTGAACTCGCTTACGGTGAGCAGATCTCCTTGCGCCCCGCCCGCCTCAAGCGCACGGCTTCGGGTCCCCCGCTGGTCCAGTTCGAAAGGGGCGAGTCGGGCGGCAAAGCCATAATGGCAGTCGGAACACGCAACGAGCGAACGTTCTTCGCCTACATGGGTGACCGCATCATCGCAGTGGCCGACTATACTCACTGGAAGGTCTTGCCGAAGCCGAGATGAAGAGATGGCTAAATCCAACCCCGACAAAAAGAAACCGGAGAAGCAAGCCCCGCAGAAGAGCGGCATCGCCGGGTTTCTGACGCCTGCCGAGATGCACACACTCGGGCGCCTTGTTCTGCACTCGCGCTATGTTGTGGAAGGCAACCTGACCGGTGCGCACCGCAGCCCCCTTCGTGGTGCCAGCTCGGAATTCGCCGACCACAAAGCGTATGCGATCGGCGACGACTTGAAGCATATCGACTGGAAGGTGTTAGGACGCACCGACCGCTACTTCGTCAAACGTTTCGAGGACGAAACCAACTTGCGCGTCTACATTGCGCTCGATCGAAGCCACTCGATGGGCTACGGCAGCAACGGCACCACCAAGTATGACTTTGCCTGCCACCTCGCCGCAGCCCTGGGATACGTCGTCACCAAGGCCAAGGATTCGATCGGCCTCTTCCTCTATTCCGACAAGGTTGACGTGAAGATGGAAGCGCGCAACACCTTCCAGCACCTGAACAACATGCTGTGCAAAGTGCAGGAGTTTCCGCCCGACTCCACCACCAACGTAGCCGAGGCGCTGCACCAGATCGCCGGCGGGGTCCACAAGCGGGCCTTGATCGTGGTGATTTCCGACCTGCTCGACAACGAGGAAGACATCACCCGCGCGCTGGCGCATTTCCGCAAACAGCACCATGACGTCATCGTGTTCCAGGTTCTCGATCCCATGGAGCTGGATCTGACCTACAAATATGGGTGCCAGTTTGAAGACATGGAGACCGGCGAGATCATCGCGGCCGATCCACGCGGCATGCAGCGCGATTACGAACGGGTGTTTGGTGCGTTTCTTGACAGCTATCGTGAAGCGTGTGCACGGATGGCGATCGACTACCGCCTGTGTCGAACAGACCAGTCGGTGGAGACATTTGTGCGTGCGTTCCTGGAAGAGAGAAAGCGGCTTAGCAAGTAGATGTTTTCGTTTCTAACACCATTATTCCTGTGGGCGGCGATTGCAGCGACGATTCCGTTGGTGCTGCACCTGATCCAGAGCCGTCGCTCTGTCCGCGTCCCGTTCAGTACGATTCGCTTCCTGAAGCTGGCCGAGAGCCGCTCGTCGCGCCGCATCAAGATGGAGAACTTCATTCTCTGGCTGTTGCGTACGCTACTCATACTGTTTCTGGTTCTCGCCTTTGCCATGCCGATGCTGCGCACGACGGGGCTGACCAACCTGCTGCGCCGCGCCCACCGGGATATTGCGATCGTACTCGACACGTCCTACAGCATGAACTACCGCACCGGGCGGGAGACGGTGTGGGACCAGGCGATCGAATCGGCCGTCGCCATGATCGAAGGGCTGACGGATCATGATCGCGTCTGCGTGTTCCTGGCGGGCAAGGACGTTACGCCACTGGTCGAGCAGCTCAGTTCCGATCGCGAGGGAACGATCGCCCGTCTCAAGCATCTGCGTCCCGCTCACGACCTCTCACGCCTGGGCCCCGCCCTGATGGCGGCGAATGATGCGCTCAAGGAGGAGGCGCGGCGACGCGAACGCGAGATCCACATCATCACCGACGGCCAGAGCCTGCCGTGGAACAGCTTCGAACGCTGGGATGCCGGCACACTGGTCGAGCACGCCACGGTCTTTGTAAGCCTGCTGGGCGTCACCAATCCCGAGAACACCTCCCCGATCAAGGTGACGCTCGATCCCCCGGTCATCATGGCGGATATGCCTGTCCGGGTCGGTGTCGGGCTCGCAGGAAGCGGAGCGGCACGCGACACGATTGTTTCCCTGGTGGTGGATGGAGAGGAGGTCGATCGCCGTGCGATCGTGCAGGGCGACGGGGCCGATGGCGACACGATATTCACGATTCCGCCACTGGGTCCGGGCGTTCATACCGCCTACATCGAAACGCCCGAGGACAACCTGCCGCTGGATGACACGCTCCACTTCCTGGTTCGTACGCGCGAGCATCTGCCGGCGCTGTGCGTAGGGTCAGCAGATGCCACGCTTTTCCTTCGCCTCGCCCTCGGGGCGGCGGCCGACGATGAAGCATCAGGGATCAGCCTCAAGACCATCACGCCTGACGCACTCTCCGCGGAGCCGCTCTCCTCCTACGCCTGCATCTTTCTGTGTGATGCCCTACCACTGCCCGGCCAGAAAATCGTGCAGATGGAACAGTATGTCCAGGGCGGCGGACTGCTGGTACTCTGGCCCGGCAGTGGCGCACGCGTAGAAGACTATGCCCCCTGGCGTTGCCTCCCCGGAACCGTTAGCGAGATCATTGAACTGCCGATAGCCGAGCGCACGCAGCTCCTGCGCTGGAACCAACCCACCCATCCTCTGCTCCATCCGCTCCGCCAGGGACTCGGCACCCCGCGACTGACCATGCGGCGGCACCTGGGCTGGACCGAACTGGCCGAAGAGACCGAGGTCCTGGTGACGGCAAATGCGGCCACACCGTTCGTCCTGTCACGTCCGTACGGTCGGGGTCATGTCTTCGTCCTCTCTGTTTCAGCCAACCGCTCCTGGAGCGACTTCCCGCTCTCGCCCTATTTCCTGCCCCTGGCCCACCAGTTCGTTCAATACGCCGCCGGCATGGGGCGTTTCACTCCCTATCTATGGACCACCGACAGCCTGCTGGTGGGCGAGCATCTCTCCGAGGCGACCACCGACTCAACGCTGCGCAGTCCGAAGGGCGACAAGGTGGCACTGCGCAGCAGCACCGTGGAAGGGGCAACCGTGCTACACGCCGAAGCTCTCTTCCTGCCTGGCATCTACACGCTCAGCACACCCTCCCAACCCGACCCCCGGCCCGCACTGGCCATCAACCTGACGCGTCGCGAGTCCGATCTGACCCCCATCGTCACGGACGAGATACCGGACCGCATGGGACTCGACGAAGTGATTCTTTCGCAGAACCAGGAAGAACTGCTGCGCAAGATCGAAGAACACCGCATTGGCCGGACCTTCGGTGAGGCGTTGCTCTGGCTGGCGTTGATTGTAGCCGTGGCCGAAGGGGTCTACGGCAACATGCTGGTGCGCGGCGTGCCGAAGCTCTCGGAGACGCTGGGCATCACTGCGGCAGGGAAAGTGGGTGGCGCATGATCGTCTACGAACATAGCGTGGCCTCGATCGTGATCTGGTTCAGCGTCGCCGCGGCCATCGTCGTCGCCGCGCTCAGCTACTGGTTCTTCACGAGTCGCACCTGGCGCATGGCCGTGATGGTCTTGCTGCGGACGCTCTTCATCGGCCTACTGGCCTGGTGTCTTTTTATGCCGGGTCTCAAAGAGGTCCTGACGCGCACGCAGAAGCCACGCTTCGTCGTGTTGCTCGACACCTCCAAGAGCATGACCCTCTCGCCGTCAACTGAAGTGCCCAATCGTTGGACGGCGGCTCAAGCGGCCATGGATCTTTCCTGGGCCGACAGCGTCGCGGCCGAGTGCGATATCGAGATCTATGCATTCTCCAAAGAGATGGGTGCGGAACTCACGATGGCCGAAGTCGGCACCCTTGAACCCGAGGGCGAGTTCACGCGGCTGCGCGATGCCCTGAAACGAATCGCCACGCGCTACAGCGGCCTCAACGTGGCCGGTGCCCTGCTCCTCAGCGACGGCCTCGATACGCGCGAGGCCATGGATGACTGGGCCTCGGAGCCCCGCCCTTTCCCCATCTACACGATGCGCCTCGAGCCCGAGGCCGCCTGGCAGATGGAACCGGACCTGCGCGTTGACAGCGTGACCACGCCGAAGCGCGTGACGGTCGACTGGAAAAGTGAGCTTAAGGCCGTCATCTCCGGCCAGGGCACCAAAGACCAGCCCGTGACCGTGCAACTCTACAAGGATGATATCCTACAGGAAGAGCGTCCGATCCAGATTCCGGACAGCGGCGGCGCGCGCGATGTCACCTTTGAGCTGAACCACACGCAGGTGGGTGTGTTCACCTACCGGGTCGAGATCCCCGCGCTAGAGGGTGAGTCGCACGACGCAGACAACGCCTATGCCGTATCCGTGCAGGTCATCACGTCACGCAACCACCTGCTCTACGTGGAAGGCCCCCCGCGCTGGGAGTCGAAGTATCTCGGCAGAGCCCTCAAGGCCAACCAGCAGATGACACCCCTGGTCTTCCTGCGCGGACCCGGCGGAAAATTTATGACGATCGGCCAGGCCGGTAGCATGACGGCCGAGATGCGCGCGGACCAGTTGGCCTTCTTCAAGATTGTCATTCTCGGCAACCTGGACGCCGAGGAGCTGGGGGCCGCACGGGCCGCAAATCTGATCAAGTTTGTGGAGGCCGGGGGCAGCCTGGTCCTGCTGGGCGGCCCCAAGGCGTGGGGCGACCAAGGATTCACGTCGTCCCCACTACGCAAGCTGCTTCCGGCCCACCGCCGCGGCGCACCGATCCAGGAGGGCGACTTCCCTGTGCGGCTGACCGATACGGGGCGGGCGCATCCCGCATTCGCGGGCGACCAGGAGCTGTGGGATATTATCCCGTCGGTCCGCTCGCTGTTTCCGTTTACGGACCTCAATCCCGGGGCGCGCTCGTTGGTTGAGGCCGATACGCCTGCGGGTGCCCACCCCATCGTAGTTTCGCTACGCTACGGACAGGGAAAAGTGGCGGCCGTGTTCACCGACTCGCTCTGGAAATGGCAGCTCAGTCCGGATGCGCGCACAAGCCAGCCTTATCAACGGTTCTGGGACCAGTTTATCGCCTGGCTGACGCCAGAGGAGGAGGTGCTGGAGGGGAAGCGGCTGGATATCGCGGCCGACCGCGAGCAGATCTACCTCGGCGAAGCGCTTGAGCTGACGGCCCAGGGCAGCAAAGCCGATGCGCTGGATGAGGCGCTGGCCGTTCAGTGTGTGATCACCGGACCCGACGGCCGCGCCGTTCCGTTCGATATGGCCAACCGCTACATCCCGACGGCATCCGGCAAGTCGATCCCCGGCCGGGGCTACTCGTTTCAGTCCGACCAGCCCGGACTCCATACCGCGTGGGCCCAAGCCAGGATCGGCGGGCAGAAGGTGCAGTCCGACCCCATCTCCTTCTTCGTCAAGCCGTTCACGCCTGAATCCATGCCTCGTCCGGCCAACAGCGCGGCGCTGCAGGCGATTTCCCGCTCCAGCGGCGGGCGTTACTGCGAGAGCACCGAAGCGCTCGACCGCACGCTGAACGGGCTCCTTTTCAGCGCAGAAGAAGATGAGATTTCGGAGTATAGCTCGCTCTGGCAACACTGGATGATCCTGGGTTGCCTGCTCGGGCTGCTGACAGTAGAATGGATAGTTAGGAAATCGGTTAATATGCCGTAGGTCCCGGAGGCCGGAAATCGGAGGTCCAGCGACCGCTGCTGGGGCACGGTAACTGCGAAGGAGGTAACTTCTCAATACGTCCCTGAGAAACGAGCGGTTTTGTCATCCCGAGCGAAGTCGAGGGATCTCAAGCCACTGGTAATGCGGGAGATTCCTCGACAAGCTCG
>JAOZSS010000144.1 GCA_029939545.1 Kiritimatiellia bacterium
CAAGGTCAACACCCTCGAACCTGCCGAGTGCGCCGAACAGCTTGAGGTATCGGGATTCTCCATTCCGCACGCACGGTTCTCCGAGAAGGAGTGGACGTTGCGGAGTGATGTTGAAGACAGACTGTTTGAACGTCTCGTTTCTGATTTCCTGGCCCTCGGAGAAGCTGTTAAGGACTTTAACCGCGGCGTGACAACAGGGCTAAACAGAGCCTTCGCCATATCAACGGAGGTGCGGGATCAGATCATTGCTCAAGACTCAATGTCGGGGGAGGTCATCTATCCATTGCGCGGCGGCATGGATTGCCGCCGCTATTTCATTAGGCCGACAGATCAATGGCTGATCTTCACGCGACGGGGCATCGATATTGGTAAATACCCAGCCATCAAGAATCACCTCATCCAGTTCAAAGCCGATCTCATGCCAAAGAAATCCAGTCGTGATGCACGCGGGCGCAAACCCGGGCGCTATGCATGGTATGAAATCCAGGATGATGTTGCCTATTGGGAGATTTTCACCCGCCCCAAGATTGTCTTCCCCGACATCTGCAAGCATCCGCGCTTTTCAATCGATGATACCGGCATCTTTCTGGCAAACACGGCCTACGCCATCGACAGCAATGACCGATATCTCTTGGGCTTCCTGAACAGTCGCCTGTTCTGGTGGCTCATTGCGCAGATCAGCATTCCGTTTGGCGTTCGCGCGGGAGAGTTCCGCTACCGGCTCATCTATCAATACATGAAGCAGGTCCCCATCCGCCCGATCAACTTCGACAATCCCGACGATGTGGCGATGCACGATAAGATGGTGGTATTGGTAGAGCGGATGCTTGAGTTGAACAGGAAGAAAGCGGCGGAGAAGAATCCAGGGATATTGCAGCAGCTCGAAACGCAGATCACCGCCACGGACCGCCAGATCGATCAACTCGTCTACAAGCTCTATGATCTTAACGACGAGGAAATCGCGCTTGTGGAGGGACGGAAAAGGGAAGAAGGGGAAGGATGAACAAAGAGCAGGCTCTGGCAGTATTTGAGAACTTCAAAATCCGCCGGTCTTACGACGAAGAATCTGAGATCTGGTATTTCTCGGTGGTGGACATCGTCGCGGCGCTGATTCAGCAATCGGATTATCAGGCCGCCAGAAACTACTGGAAAGTACTGAAAAACCGACTGAAAAAGGAAGGAAGTCAATCGGTTACAGATTGTAACCGATTGAAAATGGTTGCGAAGGACGGGAAAATGCGATTCACCGATGTCGCCTCGCCTGAAACACTGTTACGCCTGATTCAATCTGTTCCCAGTCCAAATGCGGAACCCATAAAGCTCTGGCTGGCAAAGGTCGGTTATGAGCGCATCCAGGATATGAGCGATCCGGCTCGTTCGCTTGACCGAGCACGGGAGTATTGGCAACAGCACGGGCGAAGCGAAAAGTGGATTCAGCAACGGATGATGGGCCAGGAAACCCGTAACAAGCTGACTGACTACTGGAAAGATCATGAGATAGAGGGCGAAGATGAATATGCGATTTTGACCAATATCATCCATCGGGAATGGAGCGGTCTCTCGGTGAAACAGCATAGGCTGGCCAAGGATCTCAAAACTCAAAACCTACGCGATCACATGAGTGAGGCGGAGTTGATTTTCACCGCCCTTGCGGAGCTTTCCACCCGTCAAATTGCCGAAAGCGTCGCGGCAACCGGCATGCCGGAGAACGTCGACGCCGGAAGAAAAGGTGGAGCCATTTCGAAGAAGGCAAGGCTGGAGTTGGAACAGAAGACCGGCAGGAGCGTAGTGACAGGCGAGAGCTTCCTGCCGCCAGCCCCCCAAGAATGACGATCCCCACCTGTTGCGTAAAGCCCATGTATTCTTTCATGCGGGTCTTGTAGGCCTTGCGCATCGTATCGATCATCGTCGACCGAATGGGCTGGGGCAGTTGACCCACAATAAACTCGCGACCGCAAGAATTCAAGGGAGCCGGTTTGTGCGTAGGACCTCTAAGCTTCCGCTTGGTTGCGGTTGCGCAACCACTCTCATCATCTCTATTGCGTTTCTGCAACCCTTCTGCGATCTCACTCGCTACGACATGAATGCATAACGCACTGCAATAGCGTATGTTGTGTGTTTCAGTAGTGATTCATTCTAATTGGCACGCGCGATGCGATAGACAAGAGCTGCGAGAAAGGAGGAAAGCCATGAGTGCAGAGACAAGGGCGCTGGATGTTTCGAATTTCGATGCCGAAACAAGCGAGGGAGTGGTCTTAGCTTTCTTCGGGGAACCATGGGATAGCGGCTCTCGAAGGGAGTTGCGGATCATCGAGAAGGTGGCCGCCTTGACGGCGGGAAGGCTCAAGGTCGGGATGTGCAGCGTCAAGGACGCGCCCGAACTCGCCGAGCGATTCAACATCAGAAGCATTCCGGCCACGCTGCTCTTCAAGGACGGCAAGGAAGCCGAGCGACTCGTTGGCCTGCGGCATGAGGGAACCTTGATCAGGCATCTGAAGAAGTATCTGGAGCAGGAAGCGTGAAGACGACGTTAGCCATGCCGGTGTGGAATGATCGAGTCTCTACGACATTCGACTTTGCGCAGAAACTGTTGGTTGTAGAGGTGGAAGGCGAGCGGGAGGTCTCCCGGAAGAAGGTGCCGCTTCGCTATCGATCTGGCGCAAGAAAGGCGCAGACCATTCGGGACTTGGGGATTCAGGTTCTGCTCTGTGGTGCCATTTCACGGCCGCTGGCGCGGTTCGTCTCACAGGCGGGGGCTCATATTTACCCCCTTGTCACCGGCCAAGTGGACGACGTGCTGGCGGCCTATCTCTGTGGACGACTCTCAGAGCCGCGCTTTCTACAGCCGGGCTGTCGTCCCGGAGCAAGACGGCGGTGGAGACACAGATGCGATTTTCGAGGGAACAATCAACCATGGCAACAAACAACCAAGGAGGTGTGACATGCCAGGAGGAAATGGAACAGGACCGATGGGAATGGGCCCGATGACAGGGCGTGGACGCGGCCGCTGCACAGAAAACGCCTGGCCAGACCAGGCGGATGATCGGCCTCGCCGTGGACGTGGGCGGGGACGTGGGTTTGGGAGAGAACTCGCACAGCGTATGGGCTTCGGCCGCAACGCGGGACAAACCACCCCCAAGGCCTCATGATCATAACTGTTGCGAGTGGAAAAGGCGGAACAGGGAAGACGACATTCTCGGTGAACCTGGCGTATGCGCTGGCCAATCGAGGCGAGAAAGTTCGGCTCTTGGACTGTGATGTCGAAGAGCCGAACGATCACTTGTTCGTGAAGCCGACCTTCACTGAGGAAGCGGAGGTCACGGTTCTGAAGCCGGTATGGGATGAGGAGAAATGCACCGGTTGCGGGCAATGTGCGGAAGCCTGCAACTACAACGCGATTGCCGTCATCAAAGATAAAGTTCTGATCTTCAACGAACTTTGCCATTCGTGTGGGGCTTGCACCTATGTGTGTCCCGAGAACGCCTTGCGTGAGGAAGCTGTGCCCATAGGCAAGGTTCAGGCGTCCCCCGACAATGAGCCCTTCTACTTCGCACACGGACTGCTGAACATCGGAGAATCCCTTGCGCCCATGGTCGTGCAAGACCTCAAGGACCACATAGACCGGGAGGCCATTAGCATTCTGGATGCTTCCCCTGGAACCGCGTGTCCAGTGGTCAAGGCGTTGGAGGGGGCCGACGTGGCGGTACTGCTCACCGAGCCCACTCCATTCGGCCTGAATGACTTGAAGCTGGCAGTAGGCATGACGCTCGAAATGGGGCTTCCCACCGGGATTGTGGTTAACCGCTCTAACGGCGAGGATCGCATCATTGCAGAGTGGGCCGAGGGTGTTGGGGTTCCCATTGTTGGCCGCATACCTTTCGAGAGGAAGTATGCTGAGACCTATTCATCTGGCGACATTCTTGTGGAGCACCATGATGAACTGAATGCGAATTTACTCGGCATCTACGACGCGCTCTGCGCCCTACAGGGAGCCCCTGTTGCGGTGCCACCGGAAATGGAAAGCATCGGAACGATCACTGACAACGCACCACCTTTCACGGTAGGAAAGGCAGATGATTACAAGGAACTGACAGTGATCAGCGGCAAGGGAGGCACTGGAAAGACGACGCTAACCGCATCGTTTGCGGTGCTATCCAAGAACCAGATTCTCGCCGACAACGATGTCGACGCCGCTGACCTGCATCTGCTGCTTACACCTCAGGTCCGTGAGGCACATCCGTTTGTTGGCGGAACGAAAGCCACGGTCGACCCCGAGAAATGTATCGGTTGCGGGAAATGCGCTGACATCTGTCATTTCGATTCTTTCCGCTTTGACGGACCTGCCAATGACATTGTCGGGAAAACTTGGCGAATTGAGCCGGTCGCCTGCGAAGGCTGCGGTCTTTGTCCGCGGGTCTGTCCTGTAGACGCCATCGGGTCGGAGGAAGCCGTCACGGGCAACTGGTATGTTTCCGAAACCGATTACGGCCCCATGGTGCATGCCCGCCTGGGGATCGCCGAAGAAAACTCGGGTCGATTGGTCGCCCATGTGCGCAACCGGGCCGGTGAGCTTGCGTCCGAGCTGGGTGCTGAACAGATTCTTGGTGATGGGCCTCCAGGAACCGGATGTCCGGTCATTGCTTCGGTCTCGGGCACCGACCTGGTCCTGATTGTCACCGAACCCACGGTTTCCGGTGTGCATGACATGGAACGTGTGCTCGATCTGGCTACACACTTCGGCGTTCCGGCCCTGGTCATCATCAACAAGGCCGATCTCAACAGCGAACAGGCGGAGCGTATCCGCACCATCGCAGAGCAGAAGCACTCACATGTCATTGCGCATATCCCATTTGACAGAGCGGTTAACGACGCACTCATGGATGGCAAAACGGTTGTGCAGCAGGGCAAGAGCGCCGCAACCGACGCGATCAAGCACGCATGGAAGGTGGTCCAAACAGAGTTGGGAAAAATCAGGTAGCGTCTGGCGTCCCGCCCGATTGTTGGTCGGGACCCATCCTCCGCCCCGACCTCTCAGAGAGTCGGGGCTACGGAGGGCAGGCAGGCCAACACTACAACAAAACAAGGAGATGCAGATGAAGGTAGCCATAACATCAAGAGGGACGACGCTTGAAGATCAGGTCGACCCGCGGTTTGGGCGTTGTGCCCATTTTGTGATCGTCGAGACGGACGACATGTCGTTTGATGCGGTTGAGAACAGTAATGCGGCGGCAGGCGGTGGTGCTGGCATCCAGGCAGCACAGTTGGTTGCGGACAAGGGCGTGAGCGCCGTGCTTACGGGAAACTGCGGTCCGAACGCATTTCGAACACTGGAAGCGGCAGGCATTGAGGTCGTGACAGAGGCAAGCGGCACGGTTCGAGAAGCCGCCGAGCAGTACAAAGCGGGCAAACTCTCGGCTACCGCAGGCCCGAGTGTCGAGAGTCACGCAGGGATGAACCCATAGGTGGGTCTACGACTCACAGTTGAAAGGAGTAAGTGTATGAGAATCGCAATACCAGTAACCGGAGGAAAACTGTCCGCTCATTTCGGGCATTGTGAAGAATTTGCGCTAATTGAAGTGGATCGCGAAAACAAAACGACCACGGCAACAGAAACGCTTGCTGCACCGCCTCACGAGCCGGGCCTTCTGCCACGGTGGTTGGCGGAAAAGGGGGCTGAGATGATTATCGCGGGCGGGATGGGTGGACGCGCCCACGGATTGTTCCAGCAGCAGGGCATCGACGTCCTGGTCGGTGCGCCGCCGGAGACACCGGAAGCGATTGCCACGGCCTACCTGAACGGCTCACTGGCAACCGGAGCCAACGTCTGCGACCATTAGGATCGTGCGCGACCGTGTGCTCGAATGGGTCTGAGGAAGACCCATTCAGCACGCGAGACGGAATCGCGTTCTTCTTGGTGTAGGCGTTAACCCAGCTCAGATACTCATCGGTACGTTTTCGGAGCGTTTCCTTGCTGATGCAGTCCACTTGCTTTACAGTCCGAAAGAAGTAAACAAGATTTTCGGGTCGCGATAATGTGGAAAGGTATCCGTTGATCACAACGCGATCAAAGCAGTGATAAGTAAAACGAATTGAACGGCGAAAGAGTCGGACGAGCTTTTCCATCGGCTTTTCCTTTGGTTTATATCTGCCACCCCATTGTGGGGCGGAAAAGCCGATGGATTCAACGTCAGAAGGTTCCAAATTCAGGGGTTCAAGGTTCAAAGGTTTTTTGGATGAGATGATGAAAATTGAACGGTTTGAAG
>JAOZSS010000145.1 GCA_029939545.1 Kiritimatiellia bacterium
GCGCTCGCCCGTGGACGGTCGACGGTCGTTTCAATCCACGCCCCCGCGAAGGGGGCGACCTTCATCATGCGGTTGCGCTCCTCGAGTTGGGAGTTTCAATCCACGCCCCCGCGAAGGGGGCGACCGGTTCGTCATAAGTCATTGGTGCCCATAGGTCAAGGACGCCGTTTGTGCGAACCTCTGTGCGAAGTGGGTGCCAGGGGTACTGCCAGGACTTCGATAGCCTATGGACATGGTTTCTATTCTGTTGTCAAAGAACACGTTACGTTGATCCGTGCGAACCTGCCGGGGATTTGCCGTCCGCTTGGGGATCGCACTATATAATCAGGGGGTCGTTGCGCAGGTCGAGGGTTGGCTTGGCACCTATGTGTTCGACTCGCCTCTGCCAGTTCTTTCCGAGCTGGTAGAAGCGGAGACTGTCTGTGTCTGGATCGATGATGCTGCTGAGTTTCTCCTTCATGGCGGTCCACTGCGCCGGATCAATATCGCACTCGAACACTGAGTTTTGGACACGTTGGCCGTAGTCCTTGCAAACCTTTGCCACACGACGCAGGCGGGTCTGTCCCGGCCGCCCCAACGTGCAGACATCATATGCCACGAGTACCATCATGGTTCACGGCCTCCTATTTCCACAACATGGGCGGATACCCATCGAGGTCGCCCCTCAGATAGCGGGCGAGCAGTTGGGCTTGAATGTGGAAGCATATACCCAACGGGGCCTTCTCCTTCACGAACGGATGCATCAGCTCCTCCTGCTTGCGCTTCTGATAGGCAACCAGAACAGTCTTGCGCGTTTCATCCGTCATCTCGACGGCACCGCTTTCCGTAATGTTGAAGCCCTTCTTGTTGACCTGCTTAAGATTGATCAGCGACAGCACGAGCCGATCGGCAAAGAAGGAGCGAAACTCCTCCATCAGATCCAATGCCAGACTCGAACGCCCCGGACGGAGTCTATGCAGGAAGCCAACCTGCGGGTCCAATCCCACGCCCTGCAAGGCGCCCGCGCAATCGTGCGCGAGGAGCACATAGACAAACGATAACAGCGCATTGATACGATCCATCGGTGGCCGACGACTACGCGTGGTGAAAGTGAAGCCGTCCTGTTCGCGAATCAGATCATTGAAGGCCGAGAAGTAGACGCGTCCGGCATCCCCTTCTTTTCCGCGCAGACTTTCCAGGCTCGGTTCTGTCTGCACCTCTTTGATGACATGATCCAGCCGCATAATGGCCACCGTCAGTGCCTCGGTCTCTCCATAATCCCGCACGCGCCGCCGGAGTACCGCGCGGCAGTTGTTCGCCTTGGCCATCACTATGGGCCGGGCGACTTCGAGGCTCTGAGCTTCATCATCCGCACGCCGACACTGCTCACAGCGCAAAAGCACATTGCCGGAGACGGGGCCTTCCACGCGCGCAAGAAAACGCCCGCGCTCCGACAAGAATGCCATGGCTACGCTATTCTTGGCACAATGATGCATCAGGTAGGGACTGCACATCACTGAGCCAAAACAGACAACGCTGCCGAGGGTGTGAATCGGCACGCGCAGCTTCACCTCGTGCTCGATATTGACGAGCAAAGACTCCCCCTCTTTGTTCAGGTAGGCGCCCTGAGTCGTCACATAGAGGGTATTGAGGTACTTCTTCATTCGTTCACCTGTGCGAGGTAGTTCTTAACAGAGCGATTCTTTCCGGTACCGGGCATGCATACGCCGACAAGTGAGCAGTTCTTACAGCGCGGCATTGCATCTGCCGACGGAGTGATGCCACTGTCGATGAGTGTGTGCAATCGCCCTGCCGTATCTTCACAGATCTGTCGCAGCCGCTCATCAAGAGTGACCGTTTCGCGCCTGCGGGGCGCCCCGTAGAAAATATCTGCCTCAGGAATAGTGACGCCCAGCATTTCTTCCAGACAGATGGCCTGCGCACAGAGCTGCACGCGGTCACAGTCGGCCGGTTTGGGGCGGCCTCGTTTATACTCGACCGGCCGCGGCAGCCACTGGCCCTTCAGCTTCGGGAGCGGCACACCGCCCTCTTCGGCTCTATGAAACTCCACCACATCCGACACACCAATCAGTCCCAGGCGCAAAGAGCGAAGGCGCACCCCTCTGGCAATCCACACGCCATCACGGAGTTCGCCGCCCTGCTCGTGCACCTTCTCGTGCAAGTGCCGCCCCTCGACCGTGAGGCGGTTCTCGGCCCAAACGCCCTCGAGGTGGATCAGTGCACACTGCCGCTCACAGAAGAGCAAATGCTGCAGTGCCGAGATCGGGAGGAGTTCCTCTTCGGTGTATGGCATGGTTTGGGCCTCCCGGAATAGGACGTATACGCACCATAAGACCTATTCTCTCTGTTATCGCCCCCCACGTCGGTCTGAGCGCATCTTGTAGAGGCGCTCCGTGAAGCCGCCGTTCTCCAGAAAGGCTGCATCGAGCGAGGCAAGCTGTTTGTCTAAGAGATAGCAGGCCTGGTTCACCACACACAGGAGGGCGTTTGCGGCCACTTCTACAGACTCGCCTTCAAAATGGGGCTTATAGGTCTCATAGGACCTATTCTCGGCGTACGCCAGGCGGCGGATCTTGCGGGCGCGCTGATCGTTCTTGTCCCAGATGGCCAGATCGTTGGTGCGGAGGTAGTCATGGTAGTCTTTTTTGAGTTCTTCAAGGCTACCGCGCGCCACGCTTACCAGCTTCAGCTCGAACTTCTTTGATGTTCCTGAAACCTGTGAGCCCTCGGCTATGTTCTGCTTGCCGCTCCGTGCCGCCTGCCACATTTGGTCGTGTGTGCGCGAACGGATGTTGATGTAGCGGTTGCAGAAGTACACCGTTCCGTCGAAGGCAATCTCCGACATCTTGTACGACTCCAGATCCTCGTAGCCGCCATGCGCCACGATGAGTGTGGGGGCGGCATCGCGTTTCGTGTTGCCCCGTGCGATACCAGCCAGGCCTTGTTCGGCGGCCCGTCTCACCCGCGAATCACCATCTTTCGCGGCCATGACCCGCATGTGGTCGGCAACGCCGCTCTCGATCGGAATCGTGAGCGCCAACTTGCCGACCAACTGGGCCGTCAGCCCCCGCACCTCCGGTGCCTCATGGGTAAGCAGCTTGAGCAGCTCGCGCTCGGGGCCGGGGCTCTTCTCAAAACCGGAGCCTTCCTGAGAATAGGACTTATTCGTCATATAGAACCTATTCTCCCTCTGCTGGTCCAATCACCGAGCATGTCTCCACCTCACCGCTTGAGAACTTCATCTTCCCCATCCGCAGTTCCAGCGGCAGGCGACGATCCATGCGGACCGGCATTGAGGCAAGCTCCAGCCGGCCCTCAAAATCACCATCAATTCCTGTTCTCCGCAACCGCACCTGCCGCCCAACCGGTAGCCCCCACAACTTCACGATCTGTTCCACAGCCTCCCGCCGATCCCACTGCCAGGAGGCGTAGCCATCCTCGGCAGGGGCGCGGAAGTCTAGATCGAGTTGGTTGTCTTTTGGCATGATTTGGTTGGTGCCTATATTTTCTCGTCGATGGTCACACCGGCCGGGCAGTTGTCGCCGTCGATGGTGACGGTGTAATCCGTGAACGCGCGTGGCGGTGCCTCGCCGCAGTTCTTTTTGACCGTCACAAGATCAAACAGCTTCTGGGCAGGAGCATTCCCGAGCTCACTCTCGTGCCTGAATACAATCAGTTTGCGCGGAGCCATTTCGCCACGTGCAGCAGAGCGGTCATGGTCGAACATGTTGATGAGCGCATCCCAGAAGAGCGTCAGATCGTCTTCTGAGAATCCGGTCTGCTTCGCCAGCGGAGCCGAGATGAAGCCGTGGGCTTCGTAGAGACCGTAGGGGATTGTGAATTTGCGCCCCATGGTGCGGTTGTCGCCCTTTTGTTTTTCTGCCTCTTTCTCTGTCGCCACAGCCATCCGCGTGATTGAGTGTTCCGCAGAGAAAATGCGATCCGCGCTACGGGCAAACGCAAGCTGCACAGGCCCGCGAACTTGTCCGCAGTTGAAGTCCTTGAGCGACATAACTGCACCGAAAGCGCGAATGTCGAAGAAGTTCTTGCACATCCATGCTTTGGCTTGCTGCACCTGGGTCGCGCCCTCTGCCTCTTCATCGGACAAGGCTTTGTAGGCTCTCTCCTGTTGAGTGGTTAACACGGCTTTCTCGCGGACATAAATATCGTAGCCTTGTTCATCGCCGGAGATATCGGTTTGCTGTTTGTCTGCATGGACAAGCTGAACATAGTTCCTCACCTTCCGTTTCAGGCAAACATCAGTAACGAGACCGTTACCGGTCTCGGGATCGATGCGCGGCAAGTTGCCGGCATCGGGGTCGCCGTTGGGGTTGCCATCCTTGACGTCGAACAACAGTACGAATTCATAACGGTTCTTGATTGGATCACTCATTTCTCATCTCCTTTGGTTTCTGTTGTTTCCTTCTTTGTGAAGAAATCCTGGCGCTGGTGGTAATAGCCGACGGCAAAGCGGCCTTGGTCTTCCATCGTGAGAACGGATGGAATCCCTTGCGCCGGAATCTTACCGTAGACCTCCTGTTTGAGTTGCTCCAACCAAACGGTGCCTTTCCCTGTGTTACGCAGTTTTGCCAGATGGTGCACAGAAAGGTTGTCGAGTCGTTTGAATGTCACCTGGGGCGAGCTGGCGGCACCACCAAAATAGGTGTCGCGGATGGTCTTGTTGAGACCACCTCCCTGTGCCTGTTCCTGGATACGTTCAAGTACGGCGAAAAGCCGCCCGAGCACGTAGCCGATATTGTCGTACGTTTTGTCCAGTGCCACGGATACCTCCTTTTGTTGGGTGTTGTTTGGTCTATTGGCGCGAACGAGAAAGCCTTTAATGATAGCTGCCCGGGCAAAGCCGACCTGCTGCTCCGCTTTGCATCGGCGGATCGCGTTGGCGAAAAGGGTGCGAGGATAGGACGTTCCTGTTAGCACAGATCGGGCAACTTCACCGCCAAGGTTTGGTGGAATATTGTCCGATTTGTGCTCGGTGGCAGTGGAAACGAGAAGCCGGAATATCGAGAGAAATTCCGGATCGTGCGGTGCCCGGACCACTTCAATATCCCTGAAATGCTGAGCGACGCGTTCTTTGATCTCTCTGACGTTGCCGTTGTACCAGAAGCGGATGGCGATGCGGGATGCATTGGGGGCCAGACCGAGCACGTAGAAGGGAATCTCGCCTTCGGCGGGCGGGATACCGCTCCTGACGGCAGAAAGCAAACCTTTGATCTTCTCGTAACTGACCGCCTCCTCGCCTTTCTTCGGATTCAAGTATGAAGCAAAGCCTGATTCAAAGTCACAAGGGTCCTTTGCCCAGAAAACGGTGCTGGCATCACCGACTTGCATGCGTTGGAGCGAACTCTTGCGCAACAAGTGATTCAAAGCCGTGGTGTAGGCGAAAACCATGTTCTCGCTCACTGGTGCATTGTGTCCTTGCTTCTTGCCAAAGGACCGGAAAGCATCAAGGTTGAATGAGACGATGTTGGCACCTGTGCTTTGGGCACCCCATACACCTTTGATTGCCTGATGCAACGTTGCAGGAATTCCTAACTCGCCAGATACAGAGCATGCCTGTGTCCCGGCCTCCACACTTTCTGCTTGCTGCTCAATTTGCTGTTGTACGGCCTTTCGCTGGGAAACAAGCTGTGTATCCTCCTGCAAAATGAAACTCAGATTGGCTTTGGCTTCGGCGATCTCACCCCACAACTCGTGAGCAAAGGCAGCCGAGAAATCACCAGCGTTCAGGAATGCTCGAACCGCTCGTATTCCTGCATCTGTGAATTCCTCTGGAAACACATCGTTGATCCGTGCTTTGAATGCACCAAATGCCTGATCAGCTCTCTTCTTGTCCCTTTCAGAATCTCTTTTTGGAACACCAAGAACGTATTGAGGAGCATCCCATAACAGGTTTGCCTTGATACTGGCCGCCTTCTTCTCTCCTTGAGGTACAAGAAACTCACGAGCGTCTTTCTTCTTGCCATGCCCCGTACGGGTATCGCGAAAGTTGACGAAGTTCCCATCCGCGCTCAACACAACCAGAAAAGGAATCGCTTTTCTTTCAAACCCGAGGGGAGCAATATCGCTCTTGGGATCATCACTGAGGCGTTCATAATAATTAGCCAATGCCTTCAAAATCATGAGCGCACCTCCACGTTACGAAGATTGATGTTTCCACTCTCCATTTCTGCGTGGAAGAACTGCGGCATGGGTTCTTTTCCGTCATAATCCATATCGTAGAGCATCCAGCCGG
>JAOZSS010000018.1 GCA_029939545.1 Kiritimatiellia bacterium
TCAATTGATCAACCCGTGCTGCTCAACCAAGAAATTTCAAATATATTTGGCTAGCTTTCTTTCTGCCCCGGCGCAGGCGTGCGCCAGTCACCCCGTGCCCTGAACCCGCGGCCCCACGTCTCGGTGCAATGGCTTGCATCTCGCCGCCCTGCCGGTACTATACCCCGTGAACGGTTACGAAGTTCGTCGTATCGTAAAACAACGTGTCGTCTCCAAGGCCGTAATGCTCTTGAACGGTTACCATCCTCGCCATCCCGCCACCCACACCCATAACCAATGCTGTCATTGACTTCGGCATGACGAATCAAGCGCTCTTCTACCGCATCCGCGCTGTGCGCTGACACCTGAAACCTCAACTCGGGGTTGTACCCTTGCAGTCGCTATTGTAAGATACACCCGACATGCACCTCGAAGCGACCTATACACCTGACTCACCCTCGACTGAGAACATGGCGCGTGACGAAGCCATGCAGGAGTCGCTTGTGCCTTGCCTGCGGCTCTATACTTGGAAGCCGGAGGCCATCTCGCTGGGTTGTTCGCAGCAGATTGATCTGCTCAATATGGAAGTTTGTCGCGAGCAGGGCGTCGTGGCAGTCAAGCGTTTCACCGGCGGGGCCGCCGTATTGCACAAAGACGATCTGACCTACGCCTTCTTCTGGCCCGCGCGCGTGCCGCCACACTGCCGGGCCATTGATCTGCGTATGCGGTTCAAGGAGATCTTCCTTGATTCGTTCAAGGAGCTGGGCGTGGAGGCGCAGGAGGCCGAGAACGCGAAGTGGCGGATGCCCAGCACCAATATCTGTTTTCATGGTCAGGCGGCCAACGAGATCGTGATCGATGGGCGCAAGGTGGCGGGCAATGCGCAGCGTGTGACGCGCAAGGGGGTTTTCCAGCACGGCAGCATTGTCTTCGTCGATCACGAGAAGTTGTTCTGCAAGTTGGTCGAAGCGGCCCGGCCATCCGGATCCGTTACAGGACTGACCGAACATGCCCCCGACGCCACGCCAGAGAAGCTGGCGTATCTCATGATCAAACACACCGCCCGCGTGTTTGAGCTGGAACTGGCCGAGTAGATCACGAGGCTTGACTCCCTCTGTATCCAAGGTAGCTTCATACCCTTCTTGAGAGGGCAACACCGTTGGCACATAACAGCGAACATATCGTGAAGCGTTTCGCAGCCTATTACCGGCCGCATCGCGCACTGTTCACGCTTGATCTCGTGACGGCGGCTCTGCGAGCTCTCTTCATTATAGTGATCCCATTCCTCGTTGTTCGCATGCTCAACAAGGAGCAGCTGGCGCAAGCGACGCTTGCAGATATCTGGACCACGATCGGCATTATTGGGGTCCTGATTCTCCTCATGGCCCTGGCGGAGTTCATCAACGTCAAGTGGGGGCACATCCTGGGCACGCGCATCGAAACGGACATGCGCTCGGACCTCTTCCGCCACCTCCAGAAGCTCTCGTTCCACTACTTCGACAACACGAAGACCGGTCACATCATGTCCCGGATCTCGAACGATCTCTTCACGATCGGCGAGCTGGCCCACCACGGGCCGGAGGATCTCTTTATATCGGTATGCCTCCTGACTGGATCGCTGGTCTTCATGTTCATCATGAACTGGGAGATGGCGGTCATCGTGCTGATCCCGATGCCGCTCATTCTGCTCTGGGGCAACATCTTTCGCGTACGCCTGCGGCGAACATTTCGCGAGGTGCGCGTCCGCGTGGCGGACATCAACAGCAACGTCGAAAATGCGATCCAGGGTATCCGCGAGGTGCAGTCGTATGGCAAAGAGACATATGCGATTGACCGGTTCGATGACGTGAACAACGAGTTCCGTACCGCCAAGAGCAATATGTACCACGCGATGGCCGGCTTCCATTCCGGGATGATGTTCTTCCTCGAGTTCTACTCGGTGCTCATTGTCGGCGGCGGTATGCTGCTGGTCTATCTCGGGCGGCTCGAGCTGGTGGAGCTGATCGGGTTTCTCATGTATCGCCGCTACATGTTTCAACCGATCCGCCGCCTGACAGGGTTCATGGAGGCGTATCAGCAGGGTGCCGCGGCGTTTGAGCGGTTCACCGAGATCATGGACGAAGAGCCAGCCATCGCAGACCGGCCGGACGCGATATCGCTCGACACGGTGGCGGGTGATATCACCTTCGAGGGGGTACGGTTCAAGTATGAAGACGATGCCCCGGCGTGGGTGCTGGAGGATGTCACGCTGCATGTGCCGCCGGGCAAGACGGTTGCGCTGGTTGGGGAGTCCGGCGCCGGGAAGTCGAGCCTTGCCGCGCTGATCCCGCGCTTCTACGAGCCGCAGCACGGCACGATACAGCTCGACGGACACAGCATCACGAACCTGAAGATGCGCGATCTGCGACGTCACGTCGGGATCGTCCAGCAGAGCGTCTTCCTGTTCGATACCTCGATCCGTGAGAACATCATGTTTGGCCGTCCCGATGCCACGGAAGATGAACTCTATGCTGCGGCCCACAACGCCCACATCTATGACTTCATAATGAGCCTGCCGGACGGGTTTGACACGCTTGTGGGTGAGCGTGGCGTCAAGCTCTCGGGAGGACAGAAGCAGCGTATCTCGATTGCACGCCTCTTCCTGAAAGACCCGCCGGTCCTGATCTTTGACGAGGCCACCTCATCGCTCGACTCAGAATCTGAAGAATTGATCCAAAAATCGATGGAGACGCTCTGTCTTGGCCGCTCCACGCTCGTGATCGCCCATCGCCTTTCCACGGTTCGTAAGGCCGACTACACCTATGTGTTGCGCAACGGGCGCGTCGTTGAACAGGGAACCCATAGCGAGCTGGTTGAAGCAGGCGGCTACTATCGCGACCTCTACAACCGCAACATCCTTTAGCAGGGGACAGGCCCTACCCGCACAGAGCGGATTACGGCGCGCTGTTGAGCGTCTGGATGAACGTGCCAACATCCTTCGCCGCGAGCAGCGCATCGCGTGTCTCCCCTTTGCCCAGGATGCGGGCCGTGGCACCGAGCAGCTTCATGTGTGAATCGGGGTCGCTCACGCTGCTGAGGATTATGATGATGAGGCCGCACGGCTCGTTGTCGACCCCGCCGAAGACCACGCCGGTATTCAGGCGGGCCCAGATCACTACCGGTGTGTCGATGCCGAGCAGACGGCAATGCGGAATGGCCAAACCGTGGCCCATGCCAGTGGCGAAAAGCTTCTCACGTTCGGCCTCAGTCCCGACAGCAGTAGGTTGCGCGACGGATCGCTCGTACACTCGCCCTCCTTGGTGGCGGCCCGCAGTTCGGCCTCTTCGCCCGCCACCCAGCTTCGCCATTTCTCAAGCGAGAACCCCGACATCAGCGTACCGCCGATCTCGAAGACGCTGATCGAGGGCAGCAGAATGGCCGGGATAAGGGGCTCCTGCAGGATGGCCCCGATAGGCCGCTTCCACCGCGGCAACACCGGCTTGCGGGAAGACAAGATAGGGCAGGCACGACCCGATCGTGCGCAGGAACCACGGTCCCACCAGCATCCCGCCCAGCAACTGTCCCGCCGGCTCGGGCAGGTTCAGGCGGTTGAACAGCTTGCTGCCCAAATGCGCCGCCAGCATCAGCGCCCCGAACGCCAGTATCTGTATCGGAATCACATCTTCCACCGTTGCCGCTGCAATGGGGAATATGGTAACCATAATGGTCGGTATTTTAGAGGGGCGACGTCAGTGGGCCAAGAGCAATCTGCACCGCTCTCCGCTTTATGACTGAAACCCCGCCAACATATCAATTGACATAGCCGCCCAATCCGCCATGATTCCGGTGAAACGGATGGTGGATTCACACTAACTTTGGCGAGAGGAGGCGACGGGAGATGAGCAACACAACAAACATGGGAGATCGGAGCGTGGCAAAGCGATACCGAGGCACCACAGCAATATCTGCTCGATCCTTAAAAACTCTGTGCACCCTGCTCATGATGGCTGGGTTGATTCTGCATACGGGATGTATTGCCCCTAAGGCCGTCATGCGTGCCCCTATTCCGAGGCTGACCCCGGGGATGGCGGCGGTTGGTGGCGCCGTGGCTGTGAGTGTAGTAGCAAACCAACGCGCCCGTCGGGCGGCGACTCCGCCGCCACTCACCGGAGGCTGGAAAGCAGGCGACTGGATTCCGGGAACCATCACGCTCAACAGTCTTGATGCCTCGCTGATCATGCCCATGCAGATCCAGCTCTCTGCCGGCACAGGCGGGATGACAGCAAGAAATCCAACGACAGGTGAGCTGTTCAGAGGAAACTACCATGGAAGAGGCACGCCATACGCTGGGCGCCCGGTTCCTGCAGACGCTATCCTTCAGGGCGACCAGGGCTCGGTGCTGACTGTCCAGATGCAAATCATACCGGCGAGGTCCCCGACACTCCCAACGGGATCCGGGAACGCAAGAGATAACGCAGGGAATCTCTATATCGTCAAATTCTGAGTGAGGCGGCAAGGTATTCGTCCTGCCTTGACCAAGAAGAAGGATCTTCAGCCAGCGAATCCACGGCATTTCATGATGGTGCGACCATCATGAACCTTGGATTCATCGCGCTGTGGTCGGGGCAGGCGAGCACTGTCCGTGAGCATGGGTGGTCGTCAACGCTGCTCATGGTGGACGGCGGGCTGTTCCTGATTCTCTTCATCCTGCTCATCCATGTTGAACGTCATTCCCCTTGCTTTTAATCGTCGTACCGAGTTGGCGACCACTACCGTGTTGCTGAATACCATCCCGAAGGCGCAGACGGGACAGACCATGCCGGATACCATCAGGTCGAGTGTTTGGAACTCGCGCCCTTCCGGTGGCGCTGTGAAGGCGTCGGCTCATCGAACAGCGCATTCATTTCCATCACCGACTGGTCTCCATTCACCCCTTCCCAAACGGGGAAGGCTCATCCACTCGCTGAACTGGAGATCCAAACAGATGGGCTGGATATTTTCATTCGCCATGTGGGCCAGATTGTTGGCGCATCCGAACGGGGACGCTTCGTCCTGGCCGGTGAGTTGGAGCGGGAGCTTGGTGCGGGAAGGTATGAGACGGTGGGAGAGTGGTAAAGGTAGAAGTTTGCAGGATGCCACGCGCAAATTGCCGTTGACTTGTTTCAGCCTCAGCCCCATTAATGAGTTCATAGGAAGACAACATGGATTCCAAGCGACAAGTGGAAATTTCGCGCGAGGCCCTACAAGCTGGTCGAGCACTGTCCTCGACTCTCTAAGCTATGCTACTGGGCCGGGACATCTGCGATTGCCATCGAGGAACTGCACCACAGACAGTCTTTTGACCTGGATTTTCACACGCGCGAAGCGCTCTACAATGTACGTCCGATTCTGGCTGAAATCCGGGCGGCATTCCCCGGAGCATTTGAGGTCGTGCAAGCGCCCGATGAGTTTGGGTCCAGCTTTCAGGGGGTCTTGACTCTGCCGAATGGTGAGCGAATCACCATTGAGGTACTCTCGAACTATGAGGACGTTCCAGCTTCAGACCTCGTGGATTCAACTACATCGCACGGCATAAAACGCGTCTCGCTTGCCCGGTACCTGGCTGACAAGATTCAGTGCGTTGTAAAGCGCGTTGAGGCCCGTGACCTAGTGGACATTATGTTTGTCTTGCACGTGAATCCATCCATGGAGGAACTGGCTCATCGTTTACTGGCCGATCAGGATACGCTACTGCTTGTCGAGAGGCTGCTCGCGTGGAGCGACGCGGATATAGAGAAGGATTTGCGGGCCTACGACGACGTATCACCAACCGACGCACAAGAAGCTCGCGATCTCTTGCTGGAGTGGATCAAGACGGATGTTGCGGAGGACGCTTAAGCAGTGAAAAGCAACTGCTTAGTGCTTGCTGGACAAACGGTTACAGACTGAGCAGTTGGACTAAGCGTATCGGACAAAGTGTGGGAACTAAGAAAGGGATGAAGTGTAGGGTGTGTTCGAAGGGATATATGGGGGCAGGAGGAGCTAACCGCCCACCCCCTTTAGATGAAATCATCCAGACATTCGTGTTCCGCGCCTCGCGACTGCTCACTGCCCCTTCTGCTTCACCTCGCGCGCCTGTAGCGGGTAGCGGATCTTCATGTCGCCATCCAGCATGACTTCCACCCAGTAAGTGCCGGGCGTCTCGAACTTGACGTTGAGGAAGATCTCCACGCTCGTGGCGGTGGCCATGTTGTGGGGGAGGCGAATGGGAACTTGCTTGCCCTGGCTGATGACCGTAACCCCATCGGTCCCGATGAGGCGGCTCTCCTGGGTGAACTCGCCCTCGCCGCAGCACCAACGGTTGACCAGGCAGAGCTTTTGGAATAAGGCCGGATACTTTGGCACGCCCAATCCATCGAACAACCCGATCAGGATGAACTTCCCATTGCGCTCCTGACGCACGTCATCACACAGTAGACTCGATTGCAGATCTGGTAAAATATCGTTTTCAGCCATATTCTCTTTCTCCGAAGTTTGTTGTCCCAAAGGAGACCCCTCGACTTCGCTCGGGATGCCAGCTCGGGAATTCCCAGGTTTCCTCAGGAAGTGTCATGCTGAGCCTGTCGAAGCATCTCCTATTCCTCATCAATCGTTCCTCCCCACTCGTTCAGGGAGCCACGGATGAAGTTGACTACGATCGCGTGCGCATCCCGGCTCTTGAAAGGTGGCATGATAGGGGGTGCAAAGCGGAAGTGGATCGGCAGGGAGCGATCCAGCGACCCGAAGTCCCGTACGAGTTTCCCCACGCGCATGAAGTCGGTCTTGAGTGCGATCGGCACCACCGGCACGCCGGCACGCTCGGCCAGTTTAACGCCCAGAGTGTTGAACTGCCGTGGGGTGAACGTGGGCGAGCGCGTGGCCTGCGGAAAGACCGCGATGGAGCGCCCGCTCTTGAGCAATTCAATCCCGCGCGACAGCACGAACTTCAGGTCCGCGCGGGGATCTTTCCTTGTAACCGCGATGGGGTGGGTGGCCTTGAGGAGCGTTCCGAAGAAGGGATACGCGAGCAGCGCTTGCTTCAATATAAAGGAGATGTCGCCGCGTGCCATCAGGATGCTGGGCAGGAAGAACGTCTCTATCATGCTCATGTGATTGCTGATGTAAACGGCCGGCCCCTCCAGCTTGAGCGTCTCCTCCATTCCCGTGATGTCGACCTCGCCCCCTGCGGCTTCCATCACGTGGATCAGTTCCTCGGACTCCCAGCGCCACCGGGCGGGATCGTGCCGCCCTTGTTTGGAGGCCCGCGCACCACCGATGATAACACGCGCCGCGTGCCAGTAGACCCAGCCATCCCACCGGCCCAGTAGTCGGCTTACCCCAACGCGGCGACCGGTTTCCGGCGTGCGGTAGCCGCCGCTGGTGCAGAGACTCCGGATCAGTTCCGATTCCGCGTGCGCGGGTGGGATCGTTGTGATGGCGGTTGTGGGGTTGGCCATGGGCGGTTCTCCTGGGTGGCTACACGAGGTCACACGCATCAGCGGGCATCCAGTGGGCATTTTCGCCGTCTCACTTCACGTTGCAGCGTAAAGGGCATATCATGCCTCCTTAGTTTTCGTAGTTCCAGACAGTATTCCACTGTCGTGGGGTGCTGTCACGACAGAATGGACGGCAGATCTTCCTCTCTTGGATCCACTGATCACGGAACACTCATCACTGAATCCTCCACGAACGCGGAAAATGCTCGATGGGGGCTTGACGGTTTGGGGCGGGCGGGCATACAGTATCGGTCGCCCTTTACATTGTGGTTTCGTGAAGAGTGGGCTACACCCCACTCTTTTGCATGTATGGGGTCAGTGGATTGCGGATAGCAAGCGGGGCCAAGAGGCCTCGATGGAGAGAGATGGGTCATGAATAACGAGCTGCAGGCGATTCTCAACTACATGGAAAAGGAACGCGGATTGGACCGCGAAGTCCTGATTCAGGCAGTCGAATACGCGCTCCAGTCCGCTTCGCGCAAGGACCTCGTGCGCAACAAGGATGCGCGGATCGCGATCGATCGTACCAGCTACGACATCAAGGCGTTCGCTAAAAAGCTGGTCGTCGAGGATGTTTCCCATGCGGACGAAGAGATCCTGCTGGCCGAAGCGCTCGAGGTTGATCCCGCCGCAGAGCTGGGTGAGTTCATCGAAGTAGAGGTCACCCCACGCAATTTCGGCCGCATCGCGGCCCAGACGGCCAAGCAGGCCATCATCCAGCGTATCCGTGCCGCCGAGAAAGAGGTGGTCTTCGAGGAATACAAGGATCGTGTCGGCGATATCGTGAGCGGCTCCGTGCGCCAGTTCATCCGCAGCGACATCATCGTCGACCTCGGCCGTGCCGAGGCCATTCTACCGGCCAACGAGCGTGTTCCCACCGAGGAGTACCAGATCGGCGATCGTATCCGTGCCTTCGTGCTGGACGTGCGCAGCGAATCAGCCGGCCCAAGCGTGGTGCTGTCGCGAAGCCATCCGAATTTCGTGCGTACCCTGTTTGAGCTGGAAGTGTCCGAGATCAACGACAAAATCGTTGAAATCAAGGGCATCGCCCGCGAGCCCGGCTACCGCACCAAAATAGCCGTCCTCTCACACGACGAGAAGGTCGACCCCGTGGGCGCCTGCGTTGGCATGCGCGGCATGCGCGTGAAAAACATCGTGCGCGAACTCTCCGGCGAGAAGATTGACATCATTCGCTGGAGCGACGACACGCGCACCTACGTCGCCAATGCACTCTCTCCTGCCAAGCTGGCCAAGGTGACGATCGATGAAGACGACCCCGGTCTTGTTCACGTCGTGGCCGATGCCGACCAGCTGTCTCTGGCCATCGGCAAGCGCGGACAGAATGTGCGGCTGACCGCGAAACTACTCAGTTTGAAGGTCGATATCCAGAAGGACGAGCAGGAAGCCGATTTCGAGAAGCAGCTCGCCGAAGCCGTGGAAGCCCTGGCCGCAGTCGAGGGCATCGGCCCCGAGAACGCCCAGACGCTCGTCGCAAGCGGGTTCCTGACCGTGGACGGTATCCTCGCGGCCGACGTGGCCGATATTGCCGAAACAACAGGTCTCGATGCCGATGTGGCACAGACGATCTACGATGCAGCCTCTAACGTGAAGCCGCTCAGTGAGGCCGATGCAGAAGTCGCCGAAGCGAGCATCGAAGAGGACGCCCCGGCTGAGGAGGACGCCCCGGCCGAGGAGCCGGAAGGCGATGAGGAGCCCGGTGTTGAAGCGGATGCCGAAGCCGATGAGGAGCCCGAGGCAGACGAGACGGACGAGGAAGAAGATAAGGCATGAAGGTTTTTCAGATAGCCAAAGAGCTTGGCGTGACCAGCAAAGAGGTGCTGGCAAAGCTGCATGATATGGGTGTAGAGGCCAAGAATCAGGTGGCGGTCGTCGATGACGAGATGCTGGCGGTTCTGCGCGGTGAGGCATTGCCACCTCCGAAACCGGATGTCGGAGGTCGGAAGTCAGATGTCGGAAGACCGAAGACGGAATCCGGAAAGAAGCAGTCAGAAGCGGTGAAAGACGCCCCGGTGCCGTCACCCAAGGCCAAAGCCAAGGCCAGGGAGAAGGCCAAAGAGGCACAGCCCGCTGCTGCGCCCGCCGCAATGCCCGCCCCGGCGCCGGCACCCGAACCGGTCTCCGGGTCACAGCCACAGGCTGAGATTGTGGATGGCAACGTGCTGCGCCTGCGCGGTCCGATCATCGTCAAGAGCCTGGCCGAACTGCTTGATATCAAGCCGAATGTCATCATCGCCGAGCTGATGAAGATGAACATTCTGGCCGCCATCAACCAGAGCATTGATGTCAACATCATCCGCAAGATCGCGGAGAAGCATGGCTTTACGGTGCAGGTCGAGAAGCGCGGGCCGCGTCCCAGCATAGAGAACAAGCTGGCAGAGCGGGTCGAGGATGATGACCAGCCCGAGGACATGATGCCGCGTTCGCCGGTCGTGACATTCCTCGGCCACGTCGACCACGGCAAGACCTCGCTGCTTGACCAGGTCCGCAACGCGAAGGTCGCTGCTGGTGAGTCGGGCGGCATCACCCAACATATCGGCGCCTATACCGTCGAGCTGAGCGGCAAGAAGATCACGTTCCTTGATACCCCGGGTCACGCTGCGTTCACCGCCATGCGTGCCCGCGGAGCCAACCTGACGGATATCGCGGTCATCATCATTGCCGCCGACGACGGCATCATGCCGCAGACGCGCGAGGCGATTAAGCACGTGCAGGCCGCCGGTGTCGCCATGATGGTGGCCATCAACAAGATCGATATGGTGACTGCGGATGTGCAGCGCGTTATGCAGCAACTCCAAGGCGAGGGGCTCACCCCGGAAGAATGGGGGGGCGAGCTCATCTGCTGTCCGGTTAGCGCCGAGACGGGCGAAGGGATCGACCATCTACTCGAAATGATCCTGCTGCAGGCCGATGTTCTCGAACTCAAGGCCAACCCGACCCGCCGCGCCGAAGGCTTCGTCATCGAGGCGCAGCTCGAGCCCGGCATGGGGCCCACCGCCAATGTGTTGATCAAGCGGGGTACGCTTAGCGTCGGAGATATCATCCTGTGCGGGCAGTACTGCGGCAAGGTTCGTGCGTTGATCAACGACCATGGCGCCAAGATCAAGTCGGCCGGTTCGTCAACGCCGGTGCGATGCCTCGGCCTGCCCGGCGTACCTGGTGCGGGCGACCATTTTCAGGTCTATGCCAACCAGAAAGCCGCCCAGTCGCTGGCTACCGAGGAAGCCGCCAGACTGAGGCACGAGAATCTCTACACGCCGGTGAAGACCTCCCTTGATTCGCTCTTCGACCAGATCGAAGAAGGCGAGAAGATGGAGTTGAAAGTTGTCCTCAAGGCCGACACACAGGGATCGGTTGAGGCCATCGCCACTTCGCTGGAGGATATCGATAGCGACAAGGTCGTGCTGAATATCATCCTCAGTGGAACCGGCAACGTGACCGACAACGACGTCATGCTTGCAAGCGCCTCGAGCGCCATTATCATCGCGTTCCATGTGGGCAAAGAGACAGGCGTGGATTCGACGGCCAAGCACGAGGGTGTTGAGATCCGGCTGCACCAAGTCATCTATGAGCTGATCGACGAAGTGCGCGACGCCATGACCGGCCTGCTGAAGCCACTAATGCAGGAAGACGTTCGCGGCCGGGCCGAGGTCCGCAAGGTGTTCGTCGTCGGGCGCCGCCACAAGGTGGCCGGCTGCCTGGTGGTCCAGGGCAACATCCGGCCCAGCTATCGCGCTCGCGTCAAACGTGGCGACGAGGTCCTGAGCGAAGGCCGTATCGAATCACTTAAACATTTCCAAGACGAAGTCGCCGAAGTACGCGAAGCGCAGGAGTGTGGTATCCGCCTCGAGAAGTCGATGGACTTCGAAGAAGGCGACGTGCTGGAATTCTACGAGCTGACCGAGATAGCGCAGACGCTGTAAGACAGGAAGCAGGAGACAGGAAGCAGGAGACAGAAAGGGCGTTCAGAGCTTCGCACCGAACGCCCGCTGGTCTTGGCTGGCGCACTGACCCCTGACCCCTGATCCCTGATATGACCCCTGACCGTATTACTCGAGTTAACGAATTGCTCAAACGTGAGCTCGCCACGGCGCTCTTCCGCTTGCTGGCCCCCGAGGAACGAGTGGATACGGCCGCCGTCACGGTGACGCACGTGATCACCAGCCGCAACCTGCGCCATGCACGCGTGCTGATCTCCATTCTGGGCCACGAAGGTGAGCGTGGCTCCATCATGGAGCAGATTCGTAATCACCGCGTCCAGTTTCAGAAGTGGATCAACCACAACGTAACGCTGAAGTACACCCCCAGGCTGGATTTCGAACTGGATACATCCGTCGAAGAGGGGGATCATGTGCTGGGAATCCTGCAGGCCATGGAGGATGAGCACCTGGTGCCTCGCTATGACCCGGAGGATGAATCTGAACCTGCAAACGAAGAGACCCCCGACCATGAGCAATCCGAAGTTCAAGACGACCGCTAAGCGATACCGGTCCCCGGCTCCACCGCGCGATCAGTCCGCGCTGGACGGCATCCTGCTGGTCGATAAACCGGCCGGTCCCACCTCGCACGATATCGTGCACGCCATCCGCAAGCGGTTTGGCATTCGCAAGGTGGGCCATGGCGGGACGCTTGATCCGCAGGCCACCGGTCTGCTAGTGATCCTACTGGGGAAGGGGACCAAGCTCTCCAGCTACTTTATGACCGGCGACAAGGCCTACGAAGGCACCATGACGCTTGGCGTGGAGACCAACACGCAGGACGCCGACGGGGAAGTTACGCGCGAAGGCGACTGCTCCGCTGTCACCCGCGAGCAGGTGGTCGAAGCGACGCAGCGCTATGTCGGCGACATGATGCAGACCCCGCCCATGGTGTCGGCCGTGAAGATCAAGGGCGTGCCGCTCTACAAGAGCGCGCGCAAGGGTCAGACGATTGAGCGCGAGGCGCGGCTGATCCATGTCTATCGCTTCGATATCCTCGAATTCAAGTTGCCGGAGGTCCGTTTCGCGGTCGACTGCACCAAGGGCACCTACGTACGCACGCTGTCTGCGGACGTGGGCGCCGACCTCGGCTGCGGCGCTCACTTGTCGGCGTTGCGCCGTACCGGTGCCGGCAAGTTGAAGCTCGAAGACACCACGCCCTTCGACGCCATCATGGAGATGGACGAGCCCGAGCTGAAGAAGATCGTGCTGCCGCTTGCTCGCTTCGCCTCCAGTGGGGCGCGCGACTGATGATGATCACCGTGACCGACATGCATGCCCTGCGCCGCAAGCGCCGGCCGATTGTTCTGGCGGCCGGGTTCTTCGATGGCCTGCATCTCGGACATCTCAAGGTGATCACTCGCAGCCTGCAGGCCGCCGAAGCCATCGGCGGAAAGGCGTGGGTCCTCACCTTCGACCAACACCCGCTGCGTGTGCTGGGGCACCACAAGGCCCCGCGCCTGCTGACCTCCAATCGCCACCGCCTCGCGCTCCTGCAGCGGATGGGGGTCGAAGGCTGCCTGCTGCTTCCCTTTAACCGTGCCCTCTCCCAAATGGCTCCGGACGGTTTTATCCGTCAGCTCAAGGATGCCGTGCCACGCCTGGCCGATATGCACGTGGGGCGCAACTGGCATTTCGGACAAGCCGGGAGCGGGGACGTCACGCTGTTGCGCAAGCTCGGACGCGAGCTGGACTTCAAGATATCCGTGTCCGAGCCGGTCGTGCGCGGCGGGCAGCCGGTATCAAGCACGCGCGTGCGTGCGGCGGTGAAAGCCGGCGATCTCGATAAGGCCGCCGCGCTTCTGGGCCGACCGTTCAGTATTCTCGGCACGGTTAAGAGCGGACGGCGTATCGGGCGCAAGCTGGGTTTTCCCACCGCCAACCTCGACCCGCACAACGAGGTGTTGCCGCCGGTCGGGATCTATGTGGTAGAGGCCACGATCGACCGCACCCGCTACGATGCCGTGCTCTACTACGGGAAACGGCCGACATTCGACGACGCACGCGAACATCCCTGCGAGCTGGAACTGCATGTGCCCGGCCTCGACGCCAATCTCTACGGGCGCGATATCGAGGTGTGCTTTCGCAAGCGCATGCGCGGCGATCGAAAATTCGCAAACCTGGCGCAGCTAAAAAGGCAGATTGGACGCGATATTCAACTATTGAAAAGGGGCGCACTGTGATACGCTTCCCCGTGGTGAAAAAAGCGCGAAAGAATGCCTTTACACCCGACAGGGCGGCGTACTATAGTCCGTCCCCGATAGAAGAAAAGTAGTAAGGAAAAGAGAAGAGGAAGAAGTTCGGCGTATGAGCCAGATCGACAAAGCCGCTATCCAGGAGAAGTACCAGCGTCACGAAGGTGACACCGGTTCTTCGGACGTTCAGGTTGCGATCCTGACCAGCAAAATCTCGTTGCTCACTGAGCATCTGAAGACGCACAAGAAGGATCACAGCTCGCGTTACGGACTGATCAAGATGGTCAGTCAGCGTCGGCGCTTGCTGGATTACCTGAAGTCGCGCGATGGCGAGCGGTACCAGTCGCTCATCAAGGAGCTGGGTATCCGCCGGTAGTCTCTCACTACCGCACTCCTGCACCCCGCTGGAGCGGGGGGTCACCGACTCACCATAGGCAGGCAAGAGGTCTCTCTCGCATGCCGGGCTTCGCACAAAAAATGAGGAAATCATGAGTAACATCCAATCCGTCTCCGTCGATCTCGGCGGTGGCAAGACCCTGACCATCGAAACCGGCCGCATGGCCCACCAGGCCGCAGGCGCGGTCACCGTCCGCTTGGCAGATACAATCCTGTTTTCTGCCGTAACATGCTCCAAGGAGCCGCGCGAAGGTATCGACTACTTCCCGCTCCAAGTTGAGTACCGCGAGAAATACTACGCCGCCGGTCGTTTCCCGGGCGGGTTCTTTAAGCGTGAGACACGTCCTGCCGAGAAGGAAATCCTGACCTCGCGCATGACCGACCGTCCCATACGCCCGCTCTTTCCCGTGGGCTACCACAACGACGTCCAGATCAACAACATGCTGCTCTCGGCGGACGGCGTGAACGACTCTGATATGCTTAGCATCGTGGCCTCGAGTGCCTCGCTGACCCTCTCCGATATTCCCTTTATGGGCCCGGTCGGCGGCGTGCGCGTCGGACGCGTGGATGGTGAGTTTGTGGTCAATCCGACCCACGAGGAACGCGCCAAGAGCGATATCGATCTGGTCTACTGCGGCAAAGCCGAGTTGCCCATGATGATCGAAGGTGACTGCGCCGAGGCCAGTGAGGCCGACCTGGTGGCGGCCATGAAGGTTGGCCAGGCGGCCTGTGAAAAGATCATTGCCGCCCAGCTCGAGCTGCGCAGCAAACTGGGGCTGCCCGAGAAGGTGATCGAGGTCGCCGAGACCGAGACGCCTTTCCTCATCGCTATGCGTGAAATGGGGGGCAGCGCGCTGCGCGACGCCCTGTGCATCGCCGACAAGCTTGAGCGCCAGGACAAGGTTCACGCCGTGAAGGACGATCTGAAAGAGAAGATGCTCGAGAAGTTTGAGGACATCACCACGGAACAGCACCGCGCTACGTTCGATGACTTCGAGATCGAAACGGTCCGCAACATGGCGCTAAACGACGGCACGCGCATGGATGGCCGCGCCTTTGATGAACTCCGTGCGCTCGAGGCCGAAGTATCGCTGCTGCCCCGTACGCATGGCTCGGCCCTGTTTGCCCGTGGCGAAACACAGGCCCTCGGGACCCTGACGCTCGGCACCAAGTCCGATATTCAACGCACCGATGCGATCGCCGGTGGGTCCGAATCCAAGAAATTCATGGTGCATTACAACTTCCCGCCCTACAGCGTAGGCGAGGCCGGACGACTGGGCTTCACCGGGCGGCGTGAGATTGGGCACGGTGCTTTGACCGAGCGCTCACTGGCGCACGTGCTGCCGGATGACTACCCCTATACGGTGCGCTTGGTTTCTGACATCATGGGGTCGAACGGCTCCTCGTCGATGGCCAGTGTCTGTGTCGGAACGTTGACCCTGATGGATGCCGGTGTGCCGATCAAGCGGCCCGTGGCGGGTATCTCCATCGGCCTCTTCTCGGATGGCGACAAGGCCGAGCTCGTGACTGACATCGTCGGTTCAGAGGATCACTGCGGGGACATGGACTTTAAGGTGGCCGGTACGCGTGAAGGTATCACCGGCTTCCAGGTCGATATGAAGATTCCCGGCCTGCGCTGGGACCTCGTAGAGGGCGCCTTCGCGCTGGCGCGTAAGAACCGCATTGAGTTGATCGAATTCATGGAGACGATCATACCTGCGCCGCGTGAAGAGATGAGTGAGCACGCGCCGCGTATCTCACAGGTCATGATTCCCGTCGACAAGATCGGCGAGCTGATCGGTCCGGGTGGCAAGAACATCCGACGTATCACCGAGCTGACCGGCGCCCAGATTGATATCGAAGAGGACGGCACCGTCAGTATCTTTGCTGCCAACGCCGAAGCCATGGAACAGGCGGTACGCGAAGTGGAGATGGTCACGGCCGAGGCCGAAGTCGGCCGCATCTATGACGGCCGTGTCTCGGGCGTGAAGGAGTTCGGCGTGTTTGTCGAGATCTTCCCCGGGACCGATGGCCTGGTGCATATCAGCGAGCTGGCTGACTGCCGGGTCGGCAGTGTCGATGACATCTGCAAGATGGGCGATCAGATGTGGGTTAAGTGCATCGGCGTGGATGACCGCGGCCGCATTAAGCTTAGCCGCAGGGAAGCCATGCGCGACATGGATCAGCAGGACTCGAGCGAGGTTTAATGACCTGGTTCAGACAGGCGGTTGCGCTGGCAGGGCTGACCGCCCTGGAGGTCCTGCGTCAGCCGGTCTGTCTGCTTCTGGTCCTGGTTTCGATCACGTTAACGGCGCTGCTTCCGTTCCTGATCCTGCATCGCTTCGGCGAAGACGGGAAACTGGTACGGGACAGCGCCTTTGCGTTACATGCCGTATTCGGAATCTTCGTGGCCGGCTATGCCGCCACCACGGCACTCTCCCGGGAGCTCCAGGGCGGCACGGCCTCCGCCGTATTGAGCAAGCCGGTCAGCCGCGATCTCTTCTTCCTGGCCAAGTTTGCCGGCGTGGTCGGCGTGGTCGGCATCTTCTCGCTATGTTCCGGGCTCGCAACGCTGCTGGTTGAACGCATTGGCGAGAAGTTCGTGACGACTGGCGGGGTGATCGGATACGTCACGGACAAGCAGACCGGCGTGTTCCTGTTGCTGGCGCTTGTGATGGCCTGTGTCGTTGGCGCGCTAGCCAACTACAAGCGGCAGCGTCCTTTCGGATCGATCACCATCACGGCGCTCCTGGCTGGACTCGTGATCTGTGTGGTGATTGGATGCCTCTTCGCGCGAAGCGGTGAATGGGCACCGTTTGCCGCCCGCATGGACTGGCGGCTCGTACCGGTCAGTCTCCTGATTACCATCGCGCTCGTCCTGATGTCGGCGCTCGCCATGGCACTGTCGACCGTGGTCGGCACGGTGCCCACCCTTACCGTCTGTAGTGCGGTCTTCGTTATGGGCCTGATGAGCGACTATCTCTTTGGTCAACATGCGGCCGTCTCGCTATGGGCCCGCGTCCTCTATTCGATTCTTCCCAATTGGCAGCATTTCTGGGTGTGTGATCAGTTGAATGCCGGGGGACAGGTGAGCCGTGCCTACGTGGGGATGGCATCGCTGTATGCGATTGTCTATGCCGCCGCACTGCTCTGTCTCGGTGTCGTCGTATTCCGGCAGCGCGACGTGTGACCACCACCGGGCTTGTCCCGGCGGAGTCGTGATTGACAGCGGGAAGAGAGAGTGAGCTAATGAACCAGCGCCAGGTGGCAGCGTAATGGAGAGAACCATGGAACAGCCCGACAATGGCACCGTGCTGGAGGTTTTCCAGCTCACGAAGGTGTTTCGCGATTTCTGGCGTCGACCACGCGTCACGGCCGTGGATGGACTCGACCTCTCGGTGCAACGCGGCGAGATCATCGGACTTCTCGGTCCGAATGGGTCGGGGAAAAGCACGACCATCAAGATGCTCCTCGGCCTGCTGCACCCCAGCGATGGCAGCATCCGCATCCTCGGTGGCCGCCCCTCCGACGTCGCCGTGCGCAAGCGGATCGGCTACCTGCCTGAAGATTCCTATCTCTATCGCTACCTCACGCCGCGTGAGACGCTGCTGTTCTATGGTCGCCTTTTCGATCTGTCCGCATCCGAACGGCGGCAGCGCACGGCCGAGCTCATCGAGATGACCGGACTGGGTCCCGCCGCCGACCGCGCCGTGGGCGAGTTCTCCAAGGGCATGGCACGCCGCCTCGGCCTGGCCCAGGCGCTGCTCAATGCGCCCGACCTGCTGATACTCGATGAGCCGACATCCGGCCTCGATCCCATGGGGTGCCGCCAGGTGAAGGAGCTGCTACAGGCGCTCGCCGCGCGCGGCACCACCATCCTGCTGTCCTCACACCTGCTGGCCGATGTCGAGCACGTCTGCGACCGGGTCGTCATCATGTACGACGGTCGGCCACGCGCCGCCGGAACGTTGAAGAGTCTCCTGGAAAATCAGGAACGTATGCTGGTGAATGTGCCGACGCTCGATGCCGCCGCCACCCGCCGTCTACTGGACCTGCTGCGCAAGGAGCTGGGGTGCGAGGCCGATGTATCGCGCCCCTCCATGAATCTGGAGGAGTTCTTCGTGAAGGTGGTGCGGGAAGCCAAGGAGAACGGCACACCCGGGGCGGCGGGTGAGTCGAAGATGGCCACATTTTTGCAGGCGTAACGGGGGCAGGAGATGCGGAATCGCATTCTGGGAATAGCCGGACTCATGATACGGCAGGCGGTGCGCTCGCGCTTCGTGATCTGCCTGTTCGTGCTCATGCTCTCGCTGCTGGTTGGCTTTGCCCTCACCATCAAGGGCGACGGCACCGCAGCGGGGCGCCTGCAGATGTTGCTGTCGTATGCCATGGGCGCGGTTGGCGTTGTGCTGGGAACGGCGACGTTGTGGCTGGCGTGTGGGTCGGTTTCCTCCGAGATCGAAAATCGGCGTTTGCATCTCGTCCTGGTCAAACCCATACGCCGCATGGATCTGTGGATCGGAAAGTGGCTTGGAATCGTCTCCGTGGCCATGCTGATGCTGGCCGTGGCCGGTTTCTTTCTTGCCATCGCGGGACAGGTGGCGCTGCGGCGCACCGTGCCCGATAGCGCGGACGGCCGTGCCGTCCGCCACCAGGTTCTCATGTCACGGTATCTGGCCGAAAGTGAGCGCGTGAAAGGGGGTGCGGGCAAAGCGCGCTGGGAGCTCGATTGCCCTGCCATCGTCAGCCCGGCCCCGGCTGTCGCCACACTGCGGTACCGCTTTGTGTCTCCGCTTCGCGATCTGCCCCCGGTCAGGACGCACTGGGAAGTGTTGGGCCCGGACGGGACGTGCCGTTTTGAGGCCGACGGTCTGGCCAACATGGACGGGGTCAACCGGCTCGACATTCCCGTGGACAGCCTGCAGGCTGGCGAACGGATATCGCTTACCTTCCGCATCCGCAGGGGAGAAGAGGAGGCGCTCCATTACGTGACCTTCCATCCCAACCATCCCGTTGAGCTGCTGATCCCCACCGGCGGGTTCGGCGGCAACTTGGTTAGGGCGCTGCTGATCGTGTTCTGTCGCGTGGCTCTGCTGGCTGCGCTCGGCGTCACGGTGGGTACCGTGTTTACGTTTCCTGTGGCCGTTTTTGTGTCGACATCCATGATCGTGGCGACACTGTTCACCCAGTTTTTCGTCTTCTCGACGGCACCCGGACGTCCGTCCGATCACCATCACCACCACGGCGCGCCCGAGACGCCCGCCTGGATCGAAAAGGTAGGGGAAGACCTGGCGAACGGGATGCAGTTCGCCGTGGTGCCGGTGCTGCACTACCGCGTGCGCGGGCGGTTGGCCGAAGGGGTCGCCATCCCGTGGTCCGAGGTGTACGAGGCGGCCGGTTTCCTGATCTTTGTCTACGGGGGTGTCCTATGTGCCCTCGCGTGTGAAACCTTGCGCCGCCGTGAGATAGCGTTGCCCGTTTAACTATGAAATCGTGGCGAAAAAGAACCGGTATCCCGATCCTGGCGACCGCCGTGCTGTTGCTGGTGGTGGCGGGTGTATTCCATGCGCCGCTGCTCGAGTTGCGCCAGCGGGCACTGCCCGGAACGGAGGCGTTGACCGATGCGCCGCCCGTTGTGGTGTTCACGACTGTTGTGCTGGGTGGGTTCCGCGGCGTGATTGCAGATGCGCTCTGGCTGCGCGCCTCCTACCTTCAGGAAGAGGGACGCTATCTCGAGCTCGTGCAGCTGGCCGACTGGGTCACCAAGCTCGAGCCGCATACGACGGATGTCTGGGCGTTCCATGCCTGGAACATGGCCTACAACGTCAGCGTGATGATGCCCGTGGCCGAAGACCGCTGGCGCTGGGTGCAGCAGGGCATTCGGCTGCTGCGCGATGAGGGCATTCGCTACAACCCCACCGACCCGCGCATCTATCACGAGCTGGGCTGGATCTTTCAACACAAGCTGGGCGGCGATTCTGATCGGCTGCATGCCTACTACAAGAAGCAGTGGAGCGATTACGTGGCCGAGCGGCTTGGCGCGAGCGGACGTCCCAACTACGGCATTTTTTCGATGGAGCCAGGCCTGCGCGAGCGGATTCGCGATGAAATGGGCCTCGACGTTGGAAGGATGCAGATTGTTGACGCAATCTACGGCCCTCTGGATTGGCGGGTTCCACAGTCGCACGCCGTCTACTGGGCCTATCGCGGTCTCGAAGTGGCCGGTCCCGAGGGATTCCTCTCATGCAGCCGCATGATCTACCAGTCGATGGCCGAGATGTTCCTGTGGGGCAAGATGAGCTGGGATAGCCAGGGCGAGCTCATCATGGAGGCCGACAAGCGCCTGCTGCCCCGCGTCTTTCGCGCCTATGAAGAGACACTGTCTCGCTACGACGATCCGGCCCTCGACGAGGCCTACATCAACTTCCTCGCCGGTGCCACGCTGGTCATGGCTCAACAGGGCGACACGCGTCGCTCCCATCGCTGCTTCGACCGCCTCCATGCCCGCTATCCCACCGACCGAACCGCCCAAGGCTACGACGCCTTCATCGCCGCTCACAAAGAGAAGAAATAGCCGCGGAGGACACACACGGCAGGGCTGAGAGGTGCGAGGCGCTTGCGCTCGTTTTTGCGCCGGTATAAGAATCTGCCAAGTTTTGTCAAGCTGTGCAATAGTCATCCGAGCACGACCTGTCGCGACGAAGCCGTCCAGTTTTACCGGCATTCGGTTGACCGTACAAACCGTATGAGCCGCGGCGCTTATCTGGCCGTCAAAGTCATCGACCCTCGTGGGAACGAGGTCATGCGGGTTTATCGGATCGAAGGAGTGGACTATGCCGAGTAAGTCAAAAAAGGCAGTTGTTACGGTCAAAGGGACGGCTGTCGCGGTCATTGCGCATGACGAGCCGATCAGCCTCCCGCACCGTCGGTTCGAGGCTCTGGTCGCCGACAATTGCAAGCTGCGAAGCCTGGCAAAGAAGTGTGACAAGGCTCTGTCGGTGCTGCTAGGCGAACAGGCTGACACGCAAAACTAATCATTTGCAGATCGGGCCTCTGCTTCGTCAATGGTCTTGGTGCCTTGGGCTTCGAGCTCTACTTTGGGTGAAGGCAGCACAGACTCATGGGTTGACTTCTGACAACCAAGCAAGGCGATGCAGAACAATGCCAAACAAGTCAATTTCATGTTCTCTCCTTTCAGCCAACGTCACAAATCAGCGGCGCGCTTCAGCGCGTACGCTGGATTTGTCTGGTTGTGTGCCGGGCTTGCCCGGCTGCTTGCTGGTGCGCTCCGCGAGCGTAC
>JAOZSS010000146.1 GCA_029939545.1 Kiritimatiellia bacterium
CCCTGTTTTCTATGTTTTTCCTCTCTCAGGCAGGAGCGGAAGGCCGGTTACACCCGCCGTAATGTATAACATTTACCACACCACAAAACGACCGCAGGGGGGTTGGGTGGGCGGTACACTGCTCCTCCAGACACTGAAAGCAACCGCAACCCGAGGGAGTTCATCATGGCCAAACAGCCTAGCTGGATCACATCACTGCCCGCCGTGGGCATCCGCCCCACCATCGATGGCCGCTATGGCGGCGTACGGGAATCACTTGAAGGCCAAGTCATGGCCATGGCCAAGACCGCAGCCAAGCTTATCAGCGAGACGCTGAACTACCCGAACGGGGAACCCGTTCGCTGTGTCATCGCCGACAGTTGTATCGGCGGCGTGGCCGAATCCGCTACGTGTGCAGAGAAGTTCGACCGTGAGAATGTCGGTGTCTCCCTCACCGTGACACCCTGCTGGTGTTACGGATCTGAGACCATGGACATGGATCCGCTGCGTCCCAAGGCCGTCTGGGGCTTCAACGGAACCGAGCGTCCCGGCGCCGTCTACCTCGCCGCCGTGCTCGCCGGCCACACCCAGAAGGGTCTGCCGGCCTTCGGCATCTATGGTCGCGACGTGCAGGACGCGAACGATACATCCGTTCCTGATGATGTACGGAAGAAGGTCCTCCGCTTTGTGAAGGCAGGCCTGGCCGTTGCTATGATGAAGGGCAAGACCTACCTCTCCATGGGCGGATGCTCAATGGGTATTGCCGGCTCGATCGTCGATCAGGACTTCTTTGAGGAGTATCTGGGCATGCGCGTGGAAGCCGTCGATCTTACCGAATTTGCACGCCGCATGCGCGATGGCATCTACGATGAGGCCGAATATGAAAAGGCCTTGGCATGGACCAAAGTGAACTGCAAGGAAGGTCACGACCCCAACAAAGCCCGAACCAAGCGCTCCCGCAAGAAGCTCGACAAAGAGTGGGAGGATTCGGTCAAGATGGCTCTCATTACACGAGACCTTATGTATGGCAATAACAAGCTTGCCAAGAAGGGGTACAAGGAAGAAGCGCGTGGCCACAACGCCATCCTCTCCGGATTCCAGGGACAGCGCCACTGGACCGACGCCAACACCAACGGGGACTTCCTGGAGGCCATCTCAAACAGCTCGTTCGACTGGAACGGCATCCGGATGCCGCGTCTGGTGGCCACTGAGAACGATAGCCTCAACGGCGTACCAATGCTGATGGCCTATCTGCTCACCAACACGGCCCAGGTCTTCGCCGACGTGCGGACCTACTGGAGCCCCGACGCCATCAAACGCGTGACAGGTTACACCGTCGAAGGCGCGGCAGAGGGCGGCCTGATCCACCTGATCAACTCCGGCGCCGCCGCACTCGACGGCAGCGGCGAGCAGAAGGACGCGGACGGTGAACCCACCATGAAGCCGTTCTGGGACATCTCAACACGGGACAAGAATGCCTGCCTGAAGGCCACGACGTGGCATCCTTCCGTCACCGAATACTTCCCGGGCGGCGGCTGGTCCTCCAAGTTCGTTACCAAGGGCGGCATGCCCATCACGATGAGCCGCGTGAACCTGGTCAAGGGCATCGGCCCGGTCCTGCAGATTGCTGAAGGCTGGACCGCGGAGCTGCCCGAGCGGGTACACAAGAAGCTCGACAACCGGACCAACAACACCTGGCCGACCACGTGGTTCGCGCCGCGCCTCACCGGCGAGGGCGCGTTCCGGGATGTGTACGAAGTGATGGCCCGCTGGGGCGCCAATCACGGCGCATTCAGCTACGGGCACATCGGGGCCGACCTGATCACGCTGGCTTCCATGCTGCGGATCCCGGTTTTCATGCACAACGTGGAAGACGCCGACCTCTACCGGCCCAGCGCCTGGAACTCGTTCGGAACCGCCGACGCCGAAGGTGCCGACTTCCGCGCCTGCTCCACCTACGGCCCGATCTACGGGTAAGCGGGAATTCGCCGCGAAAAGCGCAAAGAGGGCTCTCCCTCTTTGCGCTGTTCTTCGTGCGGCTCCGACGTAACTCTCAGGGATTGAGAGCATTGAGGGGCCAAAGCTATGCCCTCTTCTTGTCCTTCTTCTGCTGTCTCTTTTCCTTCGGGGTCAGCTTGGCTTTCTTCTGTTGTTCTCTCTTGCCTTTGTCTTTCTTCCCTGTATCACCCATGTCTAGTCCTCCCTGGTTTGCATCCAACGTCTGCGTTCAGACTGTGTCGCACCCGCGTCACGAGTCGGGAACGCTTTGCCGGACATATTTGGTTACACCCCGTTCTGTTGTCCTGCGACTATAGGGGCGAAACGAAATCGTGTCGAGGGTTCCCGGTGGGAGATTGCCGTGAGGGAAAAACTGTCGAGTGAGCCGTCACTCAATATGTGCACCCGCGACATCAGCGGAGGCCGCGATCCAGTAGCCTTGGCCTGAGAGCTCTGTCCCAGGGGCGATCACTTCGCCGCCCGGGATCGAGATGCGCTTCGATCCCACCCGGAAGGTCGCCGGTGAGCGACTAACCAGTGTGCTCTCGCGTTTGGCATCGCGCTTGAGATTCGGTGTGAACCTCCAGAGCGTCCGTCCGCCGGCGCGCATGCCGCTCAGCGCGTAGTCGGATGACCACGGCACGAGCCCGCTGCTGACGGGTTGGCGATCCCCCTGCCCCACCAGCTCGGTCAAACGATGAAGGCAGTCGCTGAAGAGCTGGTCCTGTTCATCCGTCGCCCAGTCGGCGGGATCCTGGCCTGCCTTCCAGGACCGCGGGTTCCAGTAGAGGAATGCATCGGGACCGCTCAGCCCGACATGAAAAATCAGTTCCTGGTAGAGATCGTGATGCTCCACCCCGGTGTATGCCTCGCTAAACCCCCGAAACGCCAGCCACGGATAGACCGGCACATCGGATGACCCCACCATGCACCGCATCTTGTTGAGGGCATGGCGAAAACTGTTAAAGGGGGTATGTTGATAGGTTATGACGCCCTCCGGCGGCCGCAACATGATCTGCCGGAGCCGGGTGTAGAGCGGTGCCGACTGGTGGGTGCCCACGTGAACGCCACTGCCAAACAGGTAGGCGCGGTGACCGTTGAGGTCCGGCACACCCAGCTCCCGGGTATGATGATAGTACCCGTAGTTGGAGAGCTTAACCTCCGGGTAGTGCGCCCGGATCGGATCGTAGAAGGCCCGGTTGAGATAGCCGGCCGTCCGCTCAGACATGAGGGCATTCCAGCGCAGGTAGTCCAATCGCCTGTCGCCCACCTGCATCCACCAGCGCGCCACTGAGGTCAGACTGAAGAGCCCGAGCTCCCCGGCCACGTCTGCAAAGCGCGGGTCAGCTTCGATCGCGCGCCAGTGCTTGATGTCCTTGCCAATGTGCCAGACACTGAGACCACCCTCCCAGTCCACCACCACCACATCCACCTTCCCGCCCATCCGCTTGTAGGCTTGAAAGAAGCTATCCAGGTGGTCCCGGACCACGGCCACTCCGTGGTCAAGCCAGATGGAGTCATACTTGCCGGTCTTTCCCTCGGCATCGCGACAGCGATCCTCCGCGTGTCCAACAATGTCGCACTCCACATTCCGAACAAAGACCACCCGGTGGCCTTCCGGCATCTTGTCCGTGGCCTCTTTCATGCCACCCGGATCCGACAGGTTCTCCATCGTCAGCCATGCAAACGGAACCAGGTTGTCAAACGCGGGCATCTCCGGGGTCCAGCAGTAGCCGATGAATGGGCGGATCGCGGCCGTGAACCGAGATCCATCACCCAGGACCTCGACCTCCCCGGTCAGGAGCTGTGTCATACAGAACAACGATAGGACGACACTCACAAGTCTCATAGAATGCAACCTCTTCGCCAGATGCTTCGTCCCCGGACTTTCTTGCGACAGTGGGTTAAGCCTCAATACTCATGGCGTATCCCCCCCTTCCTGCGACTGTAGTTTCGAAAGAGAGCTCCGTCGAGTGGCATCTTGAAGGCGGACGCAACAGTGACCGCGTAGCCACGATTGCCACCTCCCTATCGCCAGAGGAATGACGGCAACTGCTTGTGCCTTTGTGCGTGGAACCAGTATAGTGCGGGGCGATGGATGCGAAGGGACAGAGTATGGCGCAGGACGGAAAGAAACGACCACTGGTTGCTGTAGGCATGAGCGGCGGGACGGATAGTTCCGTCGCGGCTGCGCTGTTGGTCGACCAGGGCTTCGAGGTGCTGGGGGTGACGGCTCGGATGTGGAAAGAGGGATCGCGCTGCTGCTCGCTGGAGGCCGTGCAGAGCGCCCGCAAGGTTTGCCGGCATCTCGGGATCCGGCACGTGGTGGTTAACGCACTGGATGATTTCACGAAGCACGTAGTCGGCCGCTTTGCCGAGGAGTATGTGCACGGGCGCACCCCCTCCCCCTGCGTGGCGTGCAACCAGACGATCAAGTTTGGCACACTTCTCACCCGCGTGGTGTCGTTCGGGTGCGACGCGCTGGCTACGGGTCACTATGCGCGACTCGTGGAAGCGGTCGATGGGCACCATCTTCAGCGCGGCCGCGACCTGTCGCGCGACCAATCCTATTTCCTCCATCGCCTCTCGCAACGCCAACTTGCCCACGCCATGTTCCCGCTCGGCGAAATGATCAAGCAGGAGGATGTGATCCCCTACGCTCATGAAAGAGAACTCCCGATCGCCACAGGCGAAGAGAGTCGCGATATCTGCTTCGCGCCGCCGGGACACCACCACGAGGTGGTCGAGCGGTTCTTTCCCGCGGCCAGCCGGGGCGGCGATATTGTAAATATGCAGGGCGAGGTCGTCGGCCGACACGAAGGCATTCATCGCTGCACGGTGGGTCAGCGGCGCGGACTCGGCCTCTCGGGCGGTCCGCCGCTCTATGTCGTACGGATCGACGCCGAACAGAACCGCGTGGTGGTGGGATCACGCGAGGAAGCCATGGCCCCCGGATGCGTGATCGAGGATGCGCGCTGGATCAGCGGCCATCCCCCACCCCCGCACCATGCGTACGCGGTATCGGTGCGCTACCAGCATGGACCGGTTCCCGCCACGATCGGGCTCGGCGATGACGACCGCTGCATCATCCGGTTCAAAGAACCGCAGTTTGGAGTGGCGCCCGGTCAGGCAGCAGTGGTTTACTGTGCGGATGAAGTCATGGGCGGCGGTTGGATTGCCCGTGCAACTGAATGAGACGAAAATGACACTGACAGTGAACGGTGAGAGCACCGATTATGACGGCAAGGCCACCGTGGCAGGATTGGTGGCTTCAATGGACGCCGATCCGGATCGGGTGGCGACCCTATTGAACGATACCATTGTGAAACAGGACAGCCGGGCTGCGGCGGCCTTGAACGAGGGCGACCGCGTGGAGATACTCGCCTTTGCCGGTGGCGGCTGAGAGGGCTTCTTTTTGACAGGATTAACAGGATCTACTGGATAGGAACCGGCCTCCGGCCGGCAAGAAAGCCCTTCCTCGCGAAACGCGGACCATCCCGTCAATCCTGTTGATCCTGTCAGAGGAATTTTCGCAAGAAAGGTTCTGAAAATGGACAAGTTGAAACTTGGCGATCTGGAGTTCTCGTCCCGGCTGTTGGTCGGGACGGGAAAATTCTCAGACGTGGAAACCATGGTGGCGGCGGTTAAGGCATCGGGCGCTGAAATCGTGACGGTTGCGCTGCGCCGCTTCAATGCCAACGAGGCGGAAGACGATCTGTTTGGACCCCTATCGCAGCTCGACCGTGTGACCCTGATGCCGAACACCTCCGGCGCGCGCAACGCGAAGGAGGCCGTGCGGGCCGCGATGCTCGCACGCGAGCTGAGTGGGAGCAAACTGATCAAGGTTGAGATCCACCCCAACCCGCACCACCTGATGCCGGATCCGATCGAGACCTACGAAGCGGCCCAAACGCTGGCGGCGGAGGGGTTCGTGGTGATGCCCTACATGCCGGCCGACCCAGTGTTAGCCAAACGCCTCGAAGATGCGGGCTGCGCGTCGGTGATGCCGCTCGGATCGGCGATCGGCAGCGGTCACGGGTTGAGCACACGCGAGCTGGTGGAGCTGATCATCCGCGACAGCGGCATCCCGGTGATTGTGGATGCCGGCCTGCGCGCACCGTCGGAGGC
>JAOZSS010000147.1 GCA_029939545.1 Kiritimatiellia bacterium
TGTTTTCTATGTTTTTCCTCTCTCAGGCAGGAGCGGAAGACCGGTTACACCCTTCCTTGGAATCGATCACGTGGAGACCGGCGTGGACCCGGGACAGTGCGATCTCATTCGTGATGCCTTGATGCAGTTTGGTCTCGGGTGCCAGTTGCTGGACGATCTACGGGATATGGCCCGCGATCTGAACGAGAGACGGCATAACAATGTTCTGTCACTTATGGCGCATACGGATCAGGATCGGCTAGCCGCGTTAGCTAAGGAGGGCCCGGATAGGGAGAGCCGTCTATACCTGTCCGTGCCTGGGGTTGCCGCCTCGACGGCAAACCGGGCCGTTGGAATGTTGCGTGAATCATAGACAGGCTATGAGAGGATGTGGACTGCGGATTCCTGCCGGACGTGCCGATCACATGGCACGCTCGACCACGCTGCGCTTGTGTCCGATATCCTGGCTCCGTTGATGACGCTGGGGATTGAGACCCGCTGTCACCACGAGGTGCTGGACCTGCTGGCGCTGAAGGGTAACGAGCGGATTCTGGATGTGGGGTGTGGAACCGGGACTCTTGCCCGGGATATTGCGCGCCGACTAACCGCACCGGGCGCAGAGGTCGTGGGCTTGGATGCCGCGACAAAGATGCTGGCCGTGGCCTCGGCATAGTGGCGTATGCTCTTTGCTGTCTTCTCTACAAGAACGGGTACAGCACGCTCAGGATCATGACGTGCGCGAAGTGGTAGAGCAGGTCGATTCGCTCCGCGGGCTGAGCGTGTCGGCGCGCTGTTTGATAGGTTTCCCAAGCGGCGCGCCGGTAGAGTGCGCCGTTCTTGGACTGGCTGTGCCAGCGGAACGAGGCGAGGGTACGGTCGATGAAGGTCGGCTGGCTCGCGCGGCCCAAGCGCAACCAGTAGTCATAGTCCATCGAGTAGTAGAGCGCTCGGTCGACGTCCCCGATCTGTTGATACGCCTTGCGGGTGAAGAAGGTGGCCGGCTGCGAAACGAAGTCGCGGCGAAGCAGACGGGCGTAGCTGTAGCGTAGGCTCTGCTCGCGTTTGTAACGCATGATGACGCGCCGCACCTCGTGGTCGTGCTCATCGATGTTGCGGCAGTTGCCGAAACACCAGTCGAAGGGTTTCGCGTTGTAGGCTTCTGCGACAGTCTGGAGCGCGCCGGGCTCATACATATCGTCGGAATTGAGCCAGGCAATCACATCGCCGTCGGTCTCCTCGAATCCCCGATTGATCGCATCGCTCTGTCCCTGGTCTGGGCCCGACGTCCAACGCAAACGCGTGTCTCCCTCGTAGTGCCGTAGCACGGCCAACGTCCCGTCAGAGGAGCCCGCATCCATCACGCGCAGCTCCAAATCGAAGTCGCCCTCCTGCGAAAGAATGCTATTCAGCGTACGCTCAATGAAGGCGCCCTGGTTATAGGAAGGCGTGATGATGGAGAATTTCACTTTTGCGCTCCCTTCAACACCTTCAAGAACGCCAGGAATCCCTGGAACGTGGCCCAGGCAGCGCGGGGGCGGGCGGCGAGATGGATGGCCTGGCGCAGCATGAGGCCGGGCCGGAAGTAGAAATCGCGCATGAGCTGGGTGCGCGCGGCTTCGAGCGACTCCTTGGTGAAACCACTGGGAATGAATGTCGCTTCCAGGGTCGTCATCTTGCGCCAGTCGCAGTTGAACGTTCCCATCTCGGATGCGGTGCTATAGATCTCTGAGCCGGGGAAGGGCTGTAGGAGCATCACGCTGACATCATCGAGGGGCAGGGAGAGGGCCAGGTCGCGCGTGGCGGCCAGGGTGGCCTCGGTCTCGCCCGGGAAGCCGACGATGAAGAAGCCTTTCGTCTGGAGCCTGGCGGCGCGGCTCCAGTCGAGCGCCTGGGTGATCTGCGGGATATCCAGGTTCTTATTAACGCTCTTGAGGATGTCCGCATCGCCGCTCTCTATGCCGTAGGTGATGTGCCAGCACCCGGCCTTGCGCATGAGTGTCAGCAGATCGGGCGTTACGCGATCGGCACGGCCGAGGCAGGACCAGGTGACGTCGATCTTCTGGTCGAGCAGCCGCTTGCAGAACTCGGCGACGCGCTTGCGTGAGATGATGAAGGTGTCGTCCTCGATCAATATCTCTCGCACGCCATACTTCTCGCGGAGCTGTTTGATCATACCGACCGCGTAGGCGGGGGTGTAGGCGCGGCACATACGTCCGAAGACGGATCGGTCACAGAACGTGCAGCGATTCGGGCAGCCGCGGGTGAGGACCACCGAGGCACAGGGCCAACGGCGGATACGTGCGGGTGAAGGACGAAAGGCCCGGGGAAAGCCCTCCAGCAAATCCCACGCGGGGAGGGGAAGCGTGTCCAGCTCGTGAATGAGATCACGCGGCGGATTGTGATGAATCGTGCCGTCGCGTCGCTCGACGGTGCCGACGATTCCGGCCGGGATGGCCTGCCCTCCATCCATGGCGCGCAGGATGTCGACAAGGGTCAGCTCGCCTTCGCCCACCACGGCGAGGTCAAAGCCGCTGTAGTGCTCCAGCGTATCGTCCGGCAGGGCGGTTCCGTGGCAGCCGCCGATGAGGACAAGAATCTCCGGGTGCTCGCGCTTGATCCTGGCCGCCAGTGCCGCAGCGGCTTCGATGCCTGATGTGGTCGCGGTGAGACCGACCACGTTTGGGTTGAAGGTCAGGATACGGCCGAGCGTCTCGCCCAGGGGTAGGTTTCCGGCGGCGGCCTCAACGATCGCAACATCCGCCCCGGCATCGCGTGCACTGGCAGCGAGACAGGCGAGTCCGAACGAGGGCTCGGTATTGGCGGCCCCGGCAAAGGCACCGTAGCGTTCCGCTAGGGAGACCGGGGCGGTGGCAAGGACGAGTCGTGCGTTCATGGGGGCGATGCGTCCGTGGGCTCAGGTTGGGTCGCGTCAGTCGGCGGGTGTTTGCCGCGCAGCAGGGCGATCTCCTGCGAGAGTTTCTTGATTTGGCGGCGGTGTTGCGAGATGACGAGCGAGAACTGGAGCGTCATCAGGAGGAGTACGCAGAAAGCGAGAAGGAAGAGCGTGGTCGTAATGGTGAGGGCTCCGATGAGGTGCGACAGTCGCACGAGCCAGTCGTAGCGCACCACCACCAGAATCGTGCTCGCAGCGATTCCGAGCCAGACCCAGCAGTAGGCGATGTCGAGCCGTCCTTTCTGGACTAGGCGGATGATGAAGATCATGAGACTCACGCTGAGAATGATTGATGTGATGAACTGGCGTGGTTGGATGCCGATCATGATGGTTCTCCCGGGGCGCAGGTCCGTTCCCGCCAGCCGCGCCACTGGAATACGTTGAGCAGTACAATGAAGAGTGAGAGCAGCATCTTGATGGCGTAGTAGAGCGGTTTAAGGCCCGAGTGCATCGAAGCGCCGCCTTCGCGCGAGCGCATCGTGACCGGCAGCTCCTTGACGCTGAGCCCGGCCAGATGGGCCATGACGATGACGTCGGAGTCGGGATAGTCGCAGGGGAAGACCCCGCTGGCGAAGAAATGGACGGCGCGTCCGGAGAGAGCCTGCATGCCCGAGGTGGGGTCGGTGGTATTCATGCGTGTGAGGATGCGGATGATGCCGGCGAAGAGGGCGTGTCCGGCACGGCGTATGGCCGGCGTGTTCGGATCGGCGCCGTTGAGGTGGCGCGAGCCGATCGCAATGTCGGCATTGCCGTCGCACACCGCGGCCAGGAGCGCCGGGAGTTCAGCGGGCGGATGCTGGCCGTCGGCATCGAGCTGCGCGACAGGGCTGTAGCCGTTGCGGTTGGCGTAGAGATAGCCGGTTTCCAATGCGGCACCGTAGCCGAGGTTGCAGCCGTGAGAGAGTACGACGGCACCGGCGGCGCGGGCAAGGCGGGCGGAGTCGTCGGTGGAGGCGTCGTCGATGACGGCAATGTCGGCTTCGGGGATGGCCCGCTTGACCTCCTTAATGACGGCGGCCACACGCGGGCCCTCGTTGTAACAGGGCATCAGAACCAAGGGTCGATACAGCGCGTCAGTGTCCATGGGTGCGTGCATGGTAACTAGACGGGGTGAGGGTGTAAAGGTTTGAGATAAACCCGTATTAGTCTGCCGTGATTCTTGTATTTGATGTCGGTGTTTCCGTGTGTCGCACGGTTCGTCTCAGAAGTGACACCGTTTGAGGCATCTTGCGTATGGAAAGATGAGTAGTGTTCTCATGTTTGCGCCATTTCTGTCGGTGGAGGCGGCTGCGGCTGTAATTAGTGGCGGAACGAGCGTTGACCGGTGTAGACCATGGCGACGTTGGCTTCGTTGCAGGCTTCGATGGTTTCGAAGTCGCGGGCTGATCCACCCGGTTGCACAACGGCCGTGACGCCTTCGCGGATGCCTACTTCGACGCCGTCGCGGAACGGGAAGAAGGCGTCGGACACCATGCAACTACCAGCCAATCCGCCCTTGGCTTCGGCCACAGCGCTGTCGATGGCCGCGCGGGCAGCTTCATCCGGGAGTGTGTTGTAGGGGACGGCGTGCTGTTCCCAGCACAGGCGGTCGGCCAGTTTGCGATAGGCTTTGTCACGCGCGATCTCGGCCACGCCCACACGGTCCTGCTCACCCGTGCCGATACCGACCGTGGCGCCGTCCTTGACATAGAGTACGGAGTTGCTGGTGACGCCGGCTTCGACCAGCCAGCCAAAGAGCAGATCCTTTAGTTCCTGTTCCGTGGGCTGGCGCTCGATCGCGTAGTCCTGTCCCTTGTAGGTGGTGGTGGCGGGCAGGAAGTCGGTCACCCTGCGTGCCTCGGGCTGGTAGGACCACTGTACGATCATGCCGCCATCGATCAGGCTTTTGAAATCGACCACACGCTGCGTGGCAAAGTCCTGCAAGCGGCTCATGTTGTCGATCCGCATGACGCGCAGGTTCTTCTTGGTGGCGAAAAGCTCCATGGCACCTTCGCCGAATTCAGGTGCGATGACGACTTCGGAGTAGTTCTGAATGATGAGCTCGGCCGTGGCCTTGTCGCATTCACCGTTCAGCGCGATGGCGCCACCGAATGCTGCCAGGCGGTCGGCCATGTTCGCCTTGTGGTAGGCCTCTGCCAGCGAGTCGCCCATAGCGGCGCCGCAGGGGTTGTTGTGCTTCATGATGACTGCGGCAGGGCTGTCGGTCAGGTAGCGCAGAATGTTGAGTGCGGCGTCGGCATCGGTGATGTTGATCTTGCCGGGGTGCTTGCCCGACTGCAGCAGCTCGGCGTTGGATGCCAGATACTGCCCGGGCTGGATCGCGGTGACGTCGCCGAGCGACAGGTTGCCGTTGACGAGGCGGTAGAGTGCAGCTTCCTGGCCGGGATTCTCGCCGTAGCGCAGTCCCTTGTCTACGCCATCGATCTGCCAGCTGGTCTTGTCGAAGCAGAGCGTCTGGCGCGCGTCGCCGTCGATGAAAGCAATCTCCATCTGTGGCGGAAAGTGGTCGTCCATGATGGTCCGATAGGCGGCTTTGAAGTCGGTCTGGCTCATTGTGTCCCCACAGGTGGTTAGGTTGGAGCGGGTGAGGGGAATCGAACCCCTATAGTCAGCTTGGAAGGCTGAAGTTCTACCATTGAACTACACCCGCTCAAAGGAAAACAGCGAGCAGTGTATGCGAGCAGGGAGCAGAGTCAAGCCTTGTTGGCCAAGTCCTGCAAAAAACGGTAAGCCTCGCGCTTCTTGATTCGATGTTCGAGAGCGGCGGCCTCCCTCCTGCGTATCGCGCGAGGTATGCCACACCTCCTTTCAATCGTTAGCCTGACCGCTCCATCATGTCGTCCTTGCATCCCTCACTCTATCGCGCTGCAGTCTTGCCAGTAAGACTGAGAAAGGGGTTGTGTTATGAAGGCAGTTGCCACAGCGCGATGCAACGTCCAATTTCGGAGCGTTCCCGTATCGCGTGTCCGTCGAAAACGGTTTGCGGGGGATCAAGAGATGCAAGTCCGTGGGGCGCATGTGAAGGACAGACTGGTCTATGCGGGGGTGTAACCGGTCTCCCGCTCCCGCTCATGCGGCTAAAAGCTCCCTGTTCCCA
>JAOZSS010000148.1:0-1171 GCA_029939545.1 Kiritimatiellia bacterium
CAATTGATCAACCCGTGCTGCTCAACCAAGAAATTTCAAATATATTTGGCTAGGTATTTAGGTTTGCTTGCTGCGCGATTTATTCAGCAGCGCGAAGAGAGCCTTGTCACATTTCCGGGCCAGAGCGCGCAGTTTCGGATCTTCTGAAACCAACGTATCGAAACGGCGCAATTGCAGGCTGACGGCTGCACCGGTGCTGACCCCGAGGATATCCGCGACATCCCGTTGTGTCAGGCCTGCGTAGCGCGCAAGATAACGCGCCGCAAACGGTCGGTGCAGCGTGCCCTTTGCTCGTTTGATAAAGAGCTCCCGGTCGCACTTAAGTCGGCGTGCCAACTCAGTCAGAACCTGATCAACTGAAAGCACCTCCTCCACACAGCGAAGGGCCGCATCCTCGGGCCGACGGGTGGCGTCGACCCGTTCAGCGTACAGCCCCTGCACATGCTCATGGAAGTCGTCCCCTCCTATGCTCAGCCTTGAACGTGCCATCGCCCCTGCAAGCGCTTCGTCAATCTCTTCCACTCCGTTTTCCACAAACGTCCGGTAGCGACGAGGCCGATCGGCCGCCGCTCCATCCATCTGGGCCAGCGTCGGCGTGTACGTAACGAACTCCAGCCGCTTGCGCCGACCGATGTACTGTAGGTAGCTGCTCCAGTAATAGCGGCGAAGCTGCTTGAGCGCATCCTCCGGAGAGTCTCTCAGGTCCTTTACCCGAACCGGGTTCAGATGGACGTAGCGCGACAGGCCAAGCAGATAGGCGTCTCCTTCGACCAGTCTGGCCTTGAAGCGCCCATCGAACAGGTGCCCGTGCCGCTTATGGCGCAGATTGAAGTAGACGGTATAAGAGGTCAGTAGCGACTGCATGAACGCGGAGCAATTTCCGCGCGGTGTTTCGACGACCAGATGTGTGTGATTCTGCATCAGAACATACTGATGCAGGCGCACGCCGAAGGTGTCGACGCGTGTCCCCAGCGTGTCCAGGAAACGCCAGCGATCTGCGTCATCCACAAACAACTCACGATCCCCGGCACTCCAGGACCCAACCAACCGGCATGTCACATGGTAGATCGCACCGGGATACTCTATGCGTAGCGTCCGAGCCATGACGCCACCATACCCCCGGCATCCCTCCAGTCAATACTTATTATTTAAGGGCTGACCCCGTTCGCCG
>JAOZSS010000148.1:1271-6027 GCA_029939545.1 Kiritimatiellia bacterium
CCCCCGGCATCCCTCCAGTCAATACTTATTATTTAAGGGCTGACCCCGTTCGCCGCGTTCGCCGGTCGCGTTCGTCGCTCGTTCGCCCTGCTTCTGCTACAGGCTTCTGCTGCCGTTATCGGTCGAGAGGGATCGGCGGATCCTGTAGCGGCACTGGGCGAGGAGGGTTTTTAGGTAGGAGTCCCCCCAGAGGCGGTCGGAGAGGTCTTTATGAATGACGTACATGGTGTCGTCGAAATCCCAAAATACGATGGTCTTGCCGGTGGGCTTGAGTCGAAGCAGATCCCCTATGTTCCTCAGGTTGGCGACATGAAGCATCAGGTAGTCGGCTTGCGATTCCTCCAGCTTCCGGAAGAGCCCTCTCGTCAGGAAGTCGAGATGCAGATAGGTTGATGCCTTAATCCAGAATATCTGACCGGTTGCGATCTCGGGATACCGGCCTGAGGTGTAGGTCACCACATCCTCCGAAATGGAACTCACCAGGACGCGTTTCTGCATCTTGCGGGCCTTGATGTCTGCCACGATGAAGTCCACGAGGTGCTGGTCCTCGGCGTCGTCCCCCTGACTCTTCACTTCTATGTTGATCCGTTTTCCGCTGGCTGCGTCCATGACCTCTTCGTAGGTCGCGATTTCTCCGCCGGTCAGATCGCGAAGTTCGGCATAGGTGGAAGCACCGACCTTGTCTCTGTGCCCGAACACTCGCCGAAGCCGCTTGTCGTGGAAGGCGATCACCCGGTTGTCCGAGGAGTACTGCACGTCACACTCGATGAAAGCGTACTTGGGGGCGTAGCGGGCCGACACGATCGCACCGCGCGTATTCTCAACATGAACGAGAGAGTCGCCGCGGTGTGCGCCCAGCGTGCATCGGTAATTCGCCAGTCCGTCCCTCTGTTTTCCCAGCTCCTTCGCCAGCACGGCATCAAGACCCACGGTATGCCTTGGCAAGGGACACACGGCCATGTATATGACGCTGAGGAGTATGGCAATCACAGCGCTGGCGGCGACGAGGAGTGTGAGGCGAACTGTTTTTGCTCTGTTCATGCGTCGTCCTAAATCCGTACGTCAGGCTTTCGCGCGTTAGGGGTCCGACCGTTTGGAGTGGGTGGGATCGTAGGGTTCGAGGTGGACGATGACGTCGAAGACGTCGGGCCCCTGTTCAATCAGGTTATTGCGAACCTCGCTGGCGATGTCGTGGCCGCGAGCGACGGTCATGGTGGGGTCCACCAGCACATGCAGATCGATCTGGAGACGTGCCGCAACGTAGCGCGTGCGTATGTTGTGCACTTCGTGCACACCGGGAATGGCCTCGGCAATCTCCCTGATCCGGTTCTGCACATTCGCGGGCGCCGCGAAGTCGGTCAACTCCATCATCCCCGGCCACATGATCTTCCATGCGCTGTAGAGAATGAAGAGCGAGACGACGATGGCTCCGACGGAATCGAGGATAAGCCATGACGGACCCAAGTGCGAGGCGGCTACCGCCAGTGCAGTGGGAATGGAGCTCAAGGCGTCGGAACGGTGATGACGTGCGTTGGCTTCGAGCGCAATACTGCCGACACACTTGCCGCAATTCAAGGTCCAGCGATAGAGCAACTCCTTTGAAAGGATCGAGATCATAGCGGCGAAGAAAGCGATGGCGCCCGGCGCTTGCGACGACGGGGCGCGGAACGCAGCGACGGCGTTCCCGCCCAACCCGAGCCCGGCCAGCGCCAGCATGCCGCCCACGAAGAGGGCCACCATGGTCTCAATACGCCGATGGCCATAGGGATGACGCGCATCCGGCGGCTTCTCCCACACGGTCGATCCGGCCAGCACGGCGATGTCGGTGGTCAGGTCGGAGAGACTGTGAACGGCGTCAGCCACAACCGCCCGGCTGTGCCCCAGCGTTCCGGCGATAAACTTGATCGCGCAGAGGGACAGGTTAACCAAGAGGCCGCCGAGTGTGACGCGTCGCACGGAACAGTTGCACGTCTCGTTCATCGCGGTTTGTCCAGCTTGAGTTTGCGCAGCTTGGGTTTAATTACGAACGAGCAGTAGGGCGCGTTGGCGTTGTTCTGGAAGTAGTCCTGATGATAGTCCTCCGCCGGGTAGAAGATAGAGGCCGGAATGATCTCGGTGACAACCGGGTCGGCCTCTGGATTGGCGGCGGTCAGCGCATCACGCGACGCTGTGGCCTTGGCCTGCTGCTCCGGAGAGTGGGTGAAGATGGCGGAGCGGTACTGCGTTCCCACATCCGCGCCCTGACGATTCAGCGTGGTGGGATCGTGCATGCGCCAGAAGAGATCCAGCAGCTCGTTGTAGGACACCTGTTTGGGATCGAACGTAACCTGCGTGGCCTCGGCGTGTCCGGTCGTTCCGCTACAGACTTGCTTGTACGTGGGATTCGGCACGCTTCCGCCACTGTAGCCCGACACCACCTTATCCACGCCCTCAATGGCCTGGAAGATGGCCTCGGCACACCAGAAACAGCCGGAAGCAAAGGTGGCGGTTTCAAGTTGTGACGGGTCAACCGGTGTCTTCATTGCGGGTTCCTTTCTGTTGGGTTGCGGACCGCAGGACGCCGAGCCGATGAGCAGCGCCATGCCGACGATCCAGGCGAGAGCGGTAGTGAGTCGATAGTTCATAATGGGGCAGTATAGCACATGCTTTACCCGGGCGTCAGTTGGAAGTCCAGTGCGAGGTCTACCGGCATCCAGTGCGGGACCCGCTTCTTGAGCAGCTTCACCTTGCTCTTGCGTCGATTGAGCGATTTCTCGAGCGTTCGCTCCAACGCCTCCGACGATTTGCGGTCGAGCATGTTCTGAAGATCTTCGATGTCAAGACGCAGCTTCTGCATGTCGACGTCGTACCAGAATCCGAATCCCTCATGATCGTAAAGCACGCGCACGTCAACCAGGCCTCTGAGCTCTCGGATGCGTCCATCCGTGGTAATGCGTACGGCTTTGTCATCGAGCTTGATGCGGATGTTGCCCATGGCCGAGAAGGCGAACCTCCGGTGTGTCACGGGTTCGGGGACATAGTCCTCAACTGAGCGAAGGATAAACGTTTTGAACGTGGGGCGGTAGAGGATGCGATACTCGCCGAAGAGGTGCTCCTCCTCGCTCGCGAGATCGTCTTCCAGCTCCTCTCTGAACAGCCGGTTGATGATGCCGGTGGGTATGCGGCAGACAAGTCGCGGGCGGCGACCGATATTGCTGTCGACGGCGATGATCAGCGGAACATCGCTCGCGATGGGTAGGTCGAGCGCCGCCCGGCTGACGGTTCCGTGCAGGATCACCTTGTCATGGATAATACCGGGCGGTAGCCAGCGAGTGGCAGGAACGGCCTGGTTGAGGATTTCTTCGGCGCGGTCCGGGCTGATGATCAGCATGGCCCCGAAGTCCGGGCAGGTGGGTGGGGTGCCGTCCGCAAGGCGGGCGAGCACGATCAGGTTGGAGATGTCGAGGGGGAGGAATGGAGGCACGACCCACCGGGTCAGCATCTGTCCGATGTGCCCGCTGATCCAGAGGAGGGTGAGGGTGCACAGCAAGGCAATCACCAACAGGTGCCGTGGCCGTCTGGATGCCTCCCTGTCGTACACCACTGTTCTCCCGGCCCGGACCTGGTGCGTCAGGGCTTGTAGACGAGCGCTGCGATAACGGCAAGATCGTTGTCTTCCAGTCCGTCCGGCGGCTCGTTGTCATAGCGGTCCTGGGCTACGACTCGCAGGCTGAGCGTACTGTTCAGCACGGTCTCGGTCCCGATCTCGGCGTTGAGCAGGTAGTCGCCAAAGTCGTCCATGTTTGGCAGGTATTCCACCGATGCCCAGCATTTGGCCGTTTCGCTGAACGTATGGTCATGGCGTGCGGCCAGACGCAGCGCCAGTCCATCGTCGTTCTCGCCCGACTCGAACTCCTCGGCAACGTAGGCCAGACCGGCCTCGATGCCGAGCTTGTCTTCGTCGTTGTCGCTCGCATAGAAGCCGCCACCAGCGCCGATGATCGCGCGGTAATCGATGCCGCCGATCTCGTCGTGCAGGATGCTGTTGTCCGAATAGATGTATGGCGTCCCCAGCTTACGTTTGATGTTGGCGTAGGTCTTGGCGTTCTGCGCGGTCTTGTCCGTGTTCTCGCTACCATCATCGGCCGTGGTGGTGTTCTCTCCGTAGTTGGCCTCGATCCCGAAGCGGTACTCCATCTTCTTGTAATCGCGCGCGGTGGTGAGGGCGGCGCTAACTCCCATGGTATCGGTGTTGCCCTGGTTCAGGTTGGCCCCGACCGCCAGAGAGGTATCCCACTCTTCGGCCTCGGCGGCTACAACGGCACTCACCATGACCGTCATGGCAATAGCGCCGGATAGAGCGATCTTGCAGATATTCGACATAGTAGTAACTCCTGTTGTTGTGTCGGTCGACCTAGGCGTCGTCCTTAATGAGATGTACATCGTGTTGCGGGAATGGAATGGTGATGCCTTCGGAATCGAAGCGCTTCTCCATCAGCGATTTGATAATCCTCTGGACCCGTTTCGCCACCAAGCGCCCGATAGCCAGAATCAGAATGGCGCCTACGACCCTCATGCCGTATGTCGCCACCAACTCCTGAAGTTTAGCTCCTTAAATCTTGATTCTTTGAGTAAATGAGTCGAACAATTTCATTTGGATATTGTGTGATAGCCACGGTTGAGGTTCAAGGTTCAAAGGTTCAGAGGTTCAAGGTTCAAAGGTTCAGGGGTTCAAGGTTCAAAGGTTTTTTGGATGAGATGATGAAAATTGAACGGT
>JAOZSS010000019.1 GCA_029939545.1 Kiritimatiellia bacterium
TCAATTGATCAACCCGTGCTGCTCAACCAAGAAATTTCAAATATATTTGGCTAGTGATAATAGCTTCCATTGCTAACTCTCCACCTTCGCCTCCACCGACCGGTGTTTCACACCACACTCACATCCCGGAAAGCCAGCGCGAGTGTTTCGGTGACGTCGCCGGCCGTGAGACTCGGCTGTGCACTTTGCCACGCGGCCAGGTCTGCGGCTCGTCCGTGGAGGAATGCCGCGGCGCGCGCGGCATCGCCCGGCGCCATGTTTTGCGCCAGGAGCCCGGCCAGGAGACCGGCCAGCACATCGCCCATCCCGCCCGATGCCATGCCGGGATTGCCGGTCGGGTTGATGGCCGCTTTGCCGTCCGGCTGCGCCACGACAGTACCGTGTCCTTTCAGCACCACCGTGGCACCCATTTGCGCGGCGACATCGCATGCGATCTGAAGGCGATCGGCCTGAACGGTCGCCGTATCACACCCCAGCAGCCGCGCCATCTCACCCGGGTGCGGAGTCAGTACCAGCGGAGCGCTTGCCGTCGCCAGCCTCTCCGCGTTCTCCGCATCGGGCTGTGCGTCTGCATCCAACACCAATGGCACCGTGGCCGTCTCGACGACCGTATGGCACAGGCGCTGGGCATCGAGTGAGCGCGTCAGGCCGGGACCGATCAGGATGGCATCGAACTCGTCGAGTTCATGCGGCCAGTTCGTCAGCGCTTCCGCGGCGAGCGAACCGTCCACGCGGTCTACCGCGCCATGCACCATGGCTTCGGGTACGAGCGTGGCGACCGTGGCGGCGATTTCGGCCGGCGTCAGCACGGTGACCCGGCCGACACCGGAGCGGACCGCACTCATGGCTGCCATGGCGATGGCACCGGAGAACTCGCGGCTGCCGCCGATCAGCAGCACGTGCCCATACGTGCCCTTGTGCGAAGCACGCGGACGGCGAGGAAAGAGATGGCGAAGGTCGGCGGGAGTGGTGAGTTCGATGTTGCCGGGAAGCGCGGCGATATAGTCCGATGGAATGCCGATATCGACGACCTCGATGTTGCCGACCGCCTGCGCCGCTTGCGGGGCGATGAGCCCGGTCTTGGGCAGGCCCATCGTGACCGTCAGGTCCGCCTGTACGACCGCGCCTACCGCAGCGCCCGTATCGCTGTTGAGTCCCGAGGGCACATCAATCGCGATGACCGGTCGGTGGATGCCGAGTTGGTTGACCAGCGCAATCGCTTCATCGGCCGTTCCGTGTGGCGCCCCGGTGATCCCTGTGCCGAGGATGCCTTCCACGACCCACTCGCGATCGGCATCGGCACTGTCAGGAGGCAGGCCGCCTGCGTGTGCGGGCGAGACCGGTTGTATGCCTACTTCGAGCATGCTCTCAAAATGGGTGAGGGCATCGCCCTTCAGCTCATCGCGTTCCGCCGCGAGTATGAGCTGCACAGCCAGGCCCATTTCATGCAGGCAACGCGCCACCACGAAGGCATCGCCGCCGTTGTTGCCTTTGCCTGCCACACAGCGTACGTATCCCGAGCGCCCCGTAAGCTCCGCCAGCCGCACCACTGCGGCAGCCACACCTTGGCCGGCACGCTCCATCAACACCTCGCCGGGCGTTCCAAATTCCTCGATCGTGCGCCGGTCCAGTTCACGCATCTGTGCAGAAGTCACCAGTTTCATAACTCGGACTCTCCTATCAGCAGCGCATGAGCCACCGCGTAGTTGCGCGTATGGGAAAGACTGATCAACACCTCGCGGATCCGGCGTTCGGCGACCATCTTGTCGACGTTCGGACCGAAGCGTACCGACGGTGCCCCGGTTTCCTCGTTGCGCACGATCTCCATGTCGAGCCACCCGATATGAGGACCGATGCCGGTGCCGATGGCTTTGGTGACGGCCTCTTTTACGGCAAAGCGCGCCGCGTAGTGGCTGGGCGGATCGGCTTTTCCGTTGCAGTAGGCCTGTTCGGCAGGGTGAAAGACGCGATCCTTGAAGCGGGTACCCCAGCGCCCGAGCGTTTCGCGCATGCGATCGTTTTCAACCAGGTCGATGCCTGTTCCCAGCACTTCCACGGTTACGGCTTGCCTCCGGTGTAGGGGGTCATCGCATCGAGTATGGCCCTGACCGCGACCGGCATGCCGACCATCACGGCATGCGCGACGATGCTGTGCCCGATGTTGAGCGTGTCCATATAGGGAACATCAAAGATGCCCGGCAGGTTCGCGAGGTTAAGACCATGCCCGGCGTTCACCTGTAGTCCCAGCTCATGCGCCTGGCGTGCGCCCTTGACGAGGCGTTCCAGTTCGGGGCCGCGCTCGTTGGGGGGCAGGTCGCAGTATGTGCCGGTATGCAGTTCAATGCAGGGGGCGCCAAGCGTGGCGCTGGCCTGGATCTGTTGCGGGTCCGGATCGATAAACATGCTCACCACAATGCTGGCATCCTTCATGCGGCGTACCGGGTCGCGCAGGGCGTTCATATTACCGGCCACATCCAGTCCGCCTTCCGTGGTCAGCTCTTCACGTTTCTCGGGAACCAGGCAGACTTCGGCAGGGCTGACGTCGAGGGCGATCTCAACAATCTCCGGATGATTGGCCATCTCCAGGTTCAGGCGTGTACCGATCTGTTCGCGCACCGCGTAGACATCCGCATCCTGGATGTGGCGGCGATCCTCGCGCAAGTGAATCGTAATGCCGTGCGCCCCAGCGGCCTCACACGCCAGTGCCGCCTCCACCACGCTCGGGTAGTCCGTCCCGCGCGCCTGGCGCAATGTCGCCACATGATCAACATTCACTCCCAGCTTCAGTGTCGTTTCAGTCATCATTCCTTCTTTGCGTTTTCTGCCGCGCTTTCGCGGCTGAATTCTTTTTTGGAGCTAATCAATATCATATACAAGAAAATCGCAGTCGATGTCACCATTAGAGACCGCCTTCTGGTATTGAGGGGTGGCCGAGAACTCGCGCGCGTAGTCGGGAGAGCCCGCCAGCATGCACACCCGCCAGCCGTGCAGCCGACTGAACGCGGCGGTGACTTCGCGGCAGAAGGTGGGGGCTTTCTCAAGCCGCACGCCGTAGGGTGGATTCGTGACGATGATGTTGGCGGCCTGGTCGCCTTGCATCTCGCGCACGTCGCGCTGTTTGAAGGAAAGCTTTACGCCGGCCGCACGGGCATTGGAGCGGGCCATGTCGAGCGCGTCCGGATCGTTGTCGGCTGCAATGATGCGTGGGGCCTGTCCGGACGCCGCGCCGCGCAGGTCGCCGCGCAGGGTCTTCAGGGTCTCGGCTTCGTCGGGGCTGAAGTTGGCCCAGCGCTCGAATCCAAATTGCTTGCGTGTCAGACCCGGCGCCATGTTGCGTGCCCAGAGCGCAGCCTCGATCGCGATTGTGCCGGAGCCGCACATGGGATCGACAAGCGTGGTGTGGCGGTCCCAGCGTGACATACGCAGCATCGCTGCCGCGAGTGTTTCCCTGAGCGGGGCGTCGCCGGCATTCTTGCGATAGCCGCGGCGGTGCAGCGGCTCGCCCGAAAGATCCAGGTAGATGGCCGCCTTGTTGTTGGCCAGGTAGAGGAAGATGCGGACGTCCGGATTCTGGCGCTCCACGGACGGGCGGCGCCCGGTCCGCGCGCGGACCTGGTCGACGATGGCATCTTTCACCTTGAGCCCGGCGAACCCGCTGTGCGTCATGTTGCTGGCAATGCATACCGCCGAGACCGACAGGGTGTGCTCGGGCGTGAGATAGGCCGACCAGTCGACCGTCTGCACGCCATCGAAAAGCGCCTGTTCTGTGGGGCAGGGGAAGCGCCCCAGCAGAAGCTGGATCCGCTGGGCGATCCGACTCTCGAGGCAGGCCCGCCATCCTTCGGTCGCTTCTCCGCGAAACGGAATACCTCCGCGATTGAACCGCACGCTGGCAAATCCCAGCTCCCGCAACTCCTCACAAAGCGCCTTCTCGGTCCCTGGAATTGCCGCCGCATAAAGCTCCAACATCTTCATAACTCCGGAACCGTAACACGGACTTAGCATGGCGTCCAATCCCCTTGCCGTGTTGTCTTTCCGATTGCATGCTTGATTCGGGGGACTGAAACGGGTTCAATGGTGGGCCTTTTGCATTAATAGGACAGGATGAATGTATGAATATGGAAGCAGAGCATCACGACGAGCCTATCGAGGGCGGGATACCTGAGCTCGAACAGATCAAGACGTTCTGGCGCAACCACGGGACGCACATCACTATTGTGGCCGCCGTGCTCGCTCTAGGCGTTTTCGGCACCAAGATGGTCCGCTCGAACAAGCGCCGCGCGGTTGCCGATGCATCGGTGCAGCTTGCGGCGGCCCGTTCGGCGCAGGAGCTCGAAGCTGTCGTAGCCGACTACGGATCAACACCATCAGCGCCACTGGCGTTGCTACAGTTGGGCAAGGCGTCCTATGACATGGGCAACTACAACGGTGCGATGACGCACTACGAGCGTTTTGCCGATCGCTATGCCGACCATGAGCTGGCCAGCGTGGCCGAAGTGGGACTGATTCATTGTCGCGAGGCACGTGGTGAGTTGCAGGCGGCCGAGGCAGCGTTCAAGGCGTTTGTGGCAGCCGATCCGAAACATTTCCTGGCGGCCACGGCGCAGTTGGGACAGGGACGCTGTCTGGAGCAGCTTGGCCGGTTTGATGATGCGCGCATCGTCTACGAAGATATGGTCGCCAATCGCGGCGACAGCATGTGGGGTGATCGGGCGACTGAGCAGCTTGAGTCGCTCGAAGACCGGATCGAAGCCTACAACAATCCGCCGACCGCTTCTGCTCCCGTGATGCCGGAACTGGCATTACCTGATTCGTTGGGTGCGCCGGCGATGAGCTACGAGCCGATTGAGATTCCCGCTGCGCCGACAGAGTAGACTGGGTTTGTCTGGAGCCGGGGTGCCCTCACCCCGGAACTTGCGGCGTGAGGGCACGCCGCCTCCAGTGCAGAGGCCAGCCGACCGTGTAGGGTGAGCGAGGAGGAGTCCGTAGGTGGTTGCCTACTGTCCCTTGGTCTTCTTCTCGCTCTCGTCCGTTGAGAGGGCGTCGTCCAGCTCTTTCTTCCCGTCCTCTTTGCCTTTCTTGAACTCAGTCAGGCTGCGGCCCAAGGAGCGGGCCAGGTCGGGCAGGCGCTTGGCGCCGAAGAGCAGAAGGATGACGATCAGGACAAGTAGAATCTCGAGAGGGCCGGGGGCACCGGAGAAGAAAGCAATCATGTTTGGGTCTCCTGTGGGCTGCGCTTTCAGTGAAGCGGTGTGGTGATAGTGCCACTATTTGGAGAGCGACGCAAGACGCTACCTCTGTCTCATGGCGCGTGCAGCTTCACGGTCGGCGGTGCGGCGTTTGATGGTTTCGCGTTTGTCGTGTGATTGCTTGCCGCGACAGACGCCGATCTCCACTTTGACCCGGCCGCGCCGGAACTGCATGGAGAGCGGAACCAGGGCCAAGCCTTTCTGTTCAGCCTGGGCCTGAAGCTTACGGATCTCGAGCTTGTGCAGCAGGAGGCGCCGGGGGCGCTCGGGATCGTGGTTGAACTGGTTGCCGTGATCGTAGGGCGAGATATTGAGGCCATGCAGGAAGGCCTCGCCTTTTTCGATACGGGCATAGGCGCCGATCATGCTGATATGGCCCAGGCGAATGGATTTCACCTCGGTGCCGCGCAGTTCGATCCCCGCCTCAATGCGTTCGAGTACTTGATAGTCCCGCAAGGCCCGTCGGTTGACGGTGATTTGGCGGGACGACACGGTTTAGTCCTTGGCAGTGAAATCGAGCTCGGCGATGATTTTGCCCTGGGCAATCTCGCGGAGGGCGGTATCGACCCTGTCCTCGTTGGGATCTTCGGGGCGCACGTAGGGCCGGAAACCGGCATTGAGCTGCTTTACGCGTTTCGACACCATATTAATTAGAACGGGAATACTTGTTACCCGGTCTTTGGCTTGGTCAAGGAGTTCTGTGTTCAAAAAGCTACCCTCCGCTGAGAAAAAAATGAACGGGGCGCATTGTATGCGCCCCGTTCTCATAGGTCAAACGGCAAAAGCGACTTACATCATGCCGCCCATACCGCCCATACCACCCATGCCGCCCATATCAGGGGCGCCACCAGCCATCGGCTTCGGATCTTCCGGAAGCTCCGAGACCATGCACTCGGTCGTGAGGAGCAGGCCGGAGATGCTTGCCGCATTCTGCAGAGCAGAGCGGGTCACCTTGGCCGGGTCCAGCACGCCGGCTGCGATCATATCGGTGTACTCACCGGTGGCAACGTTGAAGCCCTTCACGCCCTTGGACTTCTTGACTTCCTGGACAACAATGGCACCTTCCATGCCGGCGTTGGCCACGAGCTGACGCAGCGGGGCTTCCATCGCGGCACGCACGATCTCAACACCCACGGCCACGTCACCGGTCGCCTCGATATTATCGAGCGCCTTCTGGGCACGCAGCAGCGCAACGCCGCCACCCGCCACAACGCCTTCTTCGACTGCGGCACGCGTGGCGTGCAGCGCGTCCTCGACGCGGGCCTTCTTCTCTTTCATTTCGGTCTCAGTCGCCGCACCCACGTTGATCACAGCCACGCCGCCGGCCAACTTCGCCAGACGCTCCTGGAGCTTCTCGCGGTCGTAGTCGGAAGTGGTTTCTTCGATCTGACGCTTGATCTGCGTGACGCGACCCTGAATGTCAGAGGTTTTGCCGGTGCCTTCAACGATCGTCGTGTTTTCCTTGTCGATCGAGATGCGCTTGGCACCACCGAGATCGTCAATCGTCACGTTCTCGAGCTTGATGCCGAGATCCTCGGTCAGGCAGCGCCCGCCGGTCAGGATCGCGATATCTTCGAGCATAGCCTTACGACGGTCGCCAAAGCCCGGGGCCTTGACGGCGCAGCACTGCAGCGTACCGCGCAGGCGGTTCACCACGAGTGTGGCCAGGGCTTCGCCCTCGACGTCCTCAGCGATGATCATGAGCGGCTTACCACTCTTGGCCACCGTCTGGAGCAGCGGGAGCAGATCCTGCAGGTTCGAGATCTTCTTCTCGTGGATCAGGATCAGCGCATCTTCGAGCATCGATTCCATGCTGTCCGCGTTGGTAACGAAGTACGGCGAGAGGTAGCCCTTATCGAACTGCATGCCCTCAACCACATCCAGCGTGGTCTCGATCGTCTTGGCCTCTTCGACAGTGATCGTTCCGTCCTTGCCCACCTTGTCCATCGCGTCGGCGATGGTATCACCAATCATGGTGTCGCCGTTCGCGGAGATGGTCGCCACCTGGGCGATCTCGGTGTGCGCCTTAACCTTCTTGCTCTGCTTGGCGATCGCGGCAACAATCGTAGCGGTTGCCGTGTCGATGCCGCGCTTCAGGCTCATGGGGTTGGCACCTGCGACGACGTTCTTCAGCCCTTCGCGGTAGATAGCCTCGGCCAGGAGTGTCGCGGTCGTGGTGCCGTCACCAGCGATGTCGCTGGTCTTGCTGGCCACTTCGCGCACCATCTGGGCGCCCATATTTTCGAACTTGTCGGGAAGGTCAATTTCCTTCGCAACCGTTACACCGTCCTTGGTGATGGTCGGAGAGCCGAAGCTCTTGTCGAGGATCACGTTGCGACCGCAGGGACCGAGTGTGGTCTTAACTGCTCTGCTTAACTTCTCAACACCGGTCAGAATCGCCAACCGCGCGTCACTGTCATACTTCATCTGCTTAGCCATTACACAAACTCCTGTGTTTATAAATCGACGTTAGCCAATCACGGCGAGGATGTCGTCCTCACGCACGATCTGATACGTCTTATCATCAAGTTTCACTTCCGTGCCGCCGTACTTCGGCATCAGCACGATGTCGCCCTTCTTCACGTTGAACGGGATAACTTTGCCATCATCGTCCAGCTTGCCGGTACCGACCGCAATAATTTTGCCCTCTTGGGGCTTTTCCTTGGCCGTATCAGGGATGATAATTCCACCCTTTGCGACTTCGCCTTCCTCGACGGGCTCCACGAGCACGCGATCTCCCAACGGTTTGATCTTCATACTACTCCTATCTCCTCTATCTGTTGTTGTGAACACTACCGACCCCGCAGGAGCGGGGTCCCTCTTACTGCTTGTCGTCGTCAACCATCTCGAAGTCGGCGTCGATTACTTCGCCCTCTTCTTCCTTCTTCTCTTCGGCCGGACCTTTGCCTCCGCCGACATCGCCTTCAGGGGCCGGTCCGCCCTCGGCACCGGGTCCGCCCTCGGGTGCCGCCTGCGCGTAGAGATCAGCCGAGATGGCCTGCATCTGCGTGTTGAGTGCTTCCATCTTGGCCTTTATCTCGTCGGTGTCATCCGACTTGATTGCCGCCTTGAGATCTTCAATCGCCGCCTCGACGCCGCTCTTCTTGTCGTCCGGCACCTTGTCGCCCTGCTCTTTGAGGAGCTTCTCGGTCTGATAGACGATGTTCTCCGCCGTGTTGTGCGTTTCAACCGACTCGCGTTTCTTGGCATCTTCTTCGGCGTGTGCTTCGGCGTCCTTGACCATGCTGTCGATGTCGCTATCGTTCAGGCCGCTTGAAGCCGTGATCGTAATCTTCTGTTCCTTGCCTGTGCCCAGGTCCTTCGCCGAGACGTGCAGGATTCCGTTGGCATCGATGTCGAAGGTCACCTCGACCTGCGGAACGCCGCGCGCCGCGGGCGGGATGCCGTCGAGATGGAAGCGGCCGATCGACTTGTTGTCGCCCGCCATCTTGCGCTCGCCCTGTAGCACATGGATCTCCACAGTCGGCTGGTTGTCCGCCGCCGTACTGAAAATTTCACTCTTCTTTGTGGGGATCGTCGTGTTGCGCTCGATCAGGCAAGTGAACACGCCGCCGAGGGTCTCGATACCGAGCGAGAGCGGGGTCACGTCGAGAAGCAGCACGTCCTTGACTTCACCCTTGAGGATGCCGCCCTGGATACCGGCGCCGATCGCGACGACTTCGTCCGGGTTCACGCCCTTGTGCGGATCTTTGCCAAAGATATCCTTGGCCATTTCCTGCACCTTCGGCATGCGCGTCATACCGCCCACCAGAATGACTTCGTCAACCGCGCTGATCTCGGCATCGCGCATGCAGTTGTTGCAGGGGCCCTTCGTCCGTTCGAGCAGTGCTTCGCCGAGCTGTTCGAGCTTGGCGCGCGTCAGAGTTACGGTTAGGTGCTTCGGACCGGAGGCGTCCGCCGTGATGAACGGCAGGTTGATGTCGGTCTGCTGTGAGCTGGAGAGTTCGCACTTCGCCTTCTCGGCAGCTTCCTTTAGACGCTGCAGCGCCATCGGGTCCTGCGAAAGGTCAAACGTGTTCTCCTTCTTGAACTCTTCCACCAACCAGTCGATGATTGTCTGGTCAAAGTCATCACCGCCGAGGTGTGTATCGCCGTTGGTGGCCTTCACCTCGAACACGCCATCGCCGATATCCAGTGCGGAGATGTCAAACGTACCACCACCGAAGTCGTACACCGCGATCTTCTCGTCCTTCTTCTTATCCAGTCCGTATGCCAGCGAAGCCGCGGTCGGCTCGTTGATAATGCGGAGCACTTCCAGGCCCGCAATCTTGCCCGCGTCCTTGGTGGCCTGGCGCTGTGAGTCATTGAAGTAGGCCGGTACCGTCACCACGGCCTGCGTGATGGTCTCGCCGAGATAGGCCTCCGCATCCGCCTTCATCTTCTGAAGAATCATCGAAGAGATCTCGGGAGGGGAGTAGGTCTTCTTCTCAATCTTAACGTGCGCATCGCCGTTGGACGCCTTGACGATTTCGTAAGGCACCAGCGTGCTCTCGTGTGCCACCTCGTCGAACTTGCGTCCCATGAAGCGCTTGATCGAGAAGACCGTATGCTGCGGGTTCGTCACGGCCTGACGCTTGGCAGCCTGGCCGACCAGCCGCTCACCGTTCTTCGCGAACGCTACAATAGAAGGAGTCGTCCGCTGCCCCTCGGCATTCGGCACCACCACCGGTTCGCCACCCTCCATCACCGCCATGCAGGAGGTGGTCGTCCCTAAATCAATTCCAAGTACTTTCGACATGATATTCCTTTCTAGGCGCTTAAACCTGCCCATCCACATACGCAATACCCGTGCCAAGAGAGATTTTATTGCTGTCAAATAGTCTGTAATGCATTGATGCAGAAATAGATAAAACTTATGAACAGCTTGGACGAGTCACAATGAACACCGCGCCGACTGCGCCATAATGGCTCGATTGCCGCCCTGTCGGCCGGGAGCGTGTCATAATGGCGCACATAGGCATGGCCGTCGGTTGGGCGTGAAACGGCCCGCTCTCCGTACGAGCCGCGGTTACTGACTATTGGGGCAACAGATGTGTTCTACACCCTTGAACCATGAACCCATCTGCCGCTATGCTCTCTCTCCATGGCGAGCGGTACTCATAAAGCGGAAGCGGTTCTGTCCGGCTGGCGGGCGTGCTATGGCGTTGACCTGCAGGGGGAGCTTTGCGTCGCGGTTCGTGCGTCGCGGGTGCGTGGGCGCGTGGTCTGTTCTCCCGTGGATGCTGGTGCGATCGATCGACTGGCGGCTGAGGGGCTGCCGGTGGTTGGCGTGATGTCTGAGCGCGTGAGCTTTACGCGCTGGGTGGAGGCACCTTACGGTTCGGCTTCCAAGGCGCGCAAGGTCTTCCCCACGCTGCTCGATATTCAGCTTCCCTTTCCCCTGGATGACTGCCTGCACACTTTCATCGATGTCGAACGCACGCCACAGGGATCCTGTCGCGGACTGGCGGCCGCGGCGCGGCGCACGCACGTCAACGAGAAGCTCGCCGCCTGCGAAGCGCGTGGCCTCGATCCGGTGGTGCTCGATCAGGCCGGTCTTGCGCTCTGGACGCAGGCCCTCTTGGAGAATCCACCGGCCGATTCTTCCGCCCAGCGCGTCGTCGCCTGGCTCGACGACACACACGTGACGCTGGTGAAGGGGCAGGGGGCTGAGTTCGTGGCTGCCCATACCGTTCGCGTGGACGACACCGATCGTATCTGCCATCTCATCGGACGCCCTGACCCGGATGCCGCGCCCACCACGTGGACCTGGTGCGGTCCGGCCGCCACGTCCGAGCGGGTCGATGCACTCTGGCAGGCACTCAGCGAACCGGGTGAAAGGCAGACGGTCGATGACCCCGCCTCTTTTCTCGTGCGCGCCATTGCGACGCGCGCACTTCTGCCCGGACCCTATCGCTGCAATCTACGCTGTGGCGACAGCACGCATTTAGACCTGCAGCGTCGTGACCGGTGTCGCGGCATGCGCACGCTCGCGCTTGCGCTCGGTGCCGCACTGCTTCTGGCGGCGGCCGACGGTGTGGCGCTCTGGACGCTGAAGACGCGGACGCAGTCGGTCGAGCAAGCTGTCCTGGAACAGGTCGATGCCTTGGCAGGCTACCACATTACGGCACGCGGCCGTGATGCGTTGCGTGCGGTACAGGATGCCGTGCAGGAGCGCACGGATGCGATGGCGCCGTTCGTGGATGCGATGGCGCCGTCGCTGATCACCAAGCTTGTAACGCTGATGGAAAGCGCCGACACGAATGGACTCTACTTGGACACGGTGCTGTTGAGCCCGGAGCGTACTGAGGTGCGGGGCACCTCGCCCGACTGGAACCAGTGCGAGGTCATCCTGCCAATCCTGGCAGATGACGGTGTGCTGCCTGACCTCAAACGTGGCGACGCACTGGCCAGCGAGAGAATCCCTTTCACGGTGGTGAAAGGGGGTGCACGATGAACCGCTTCTGGGGCATGCGCCTGGCGTCGCTCGTGGTTGTGTTGGCTCTTGCGGGAGCAGCGGGCCTGACCGTTTACACGTTAAAGCAGGCAGATGTTTATTGTGCGACGATGGCGCGTCGCACCGCAGACCTGCAGGGCCTTGCCGACATACGTGCGGATCTCGCGCTTTATGAAGGCGCACATACGGCATTCGAAGCAAGCCAGACACCTCCGCCGCCACTGGCGGCACTGATCGGCGGATTGCTCCCGGCCGGGCAGGCGCCCGAGATGCGCGATCTTTCCGAATCGGGACCCTCCGGCTGGCAGAGGCGCCGTCACGAGTTGTCGTTCGACCAGGTTCCGATCGCCGCCGCCATCAAGCTGGCCCAGGCAGCGGAATCACCTATACGCGACAGTGAAGTCCGTGAGCGTCCCGGTTGGCGTCTCACAAAATGCGCCATCCGTCCCGCTCCCGGCCAGCCCGGGGTAGGGCGCGTGGTGCTGGTGATGGAAGCTTTGGTTAGGGAATAGGGGACGGAAGAACAGCCGAATAATCGAACAGCCGAACTACGAACGAGAAATGAAGGGGTCCTGCGCGGACTGATAAGAGAGTAAGGTGATATGAGCGTGATGCAGCAGATCAGGAAGCGATATTCCGTGCGCAAGTATGAAGCACGTCCGGTAGAGGCGGAGAAGCTGGAGGCGGTGTTGGAGGCGGCGCGGTTGGCGCCCTCGGCGCGTAACGTGCAAGAGTGGCGCTTTGTGGTGGTGCAGGATGCCGCCATGCGCGCCAAGCTGGTCGAGGCGGCCTGCGGACAGACCTTCGTCGGCGAAGCGCCGGTGGTGATTGCCTGCTGCGCAACCAACACCGATTACGTCATGCGTTGCGGTCAGTCGGCCCATCCGATCGATCTGGCCATTGCCATTGAGCATATGGCGCTGCAAGCCGTAGAAGAAGGACTCGGTACCTGTTGGATCGGCTCCTTCTTCCCTGAAAAGGTCCGCGATCTCCTCACTATTCCCGCCGACATCCTTGTCATAGAACTCCTCACCCTCGGCTACCCCGCAGATACAGCCCCCGAGAAGAAGCGCGCCCCCATCACCGACATCGTCAGCCACGAGACGTGGGGGTTCTGAGCGAAGAAGGCGTGATAGGATATTTAGCTCAAGAGCAGCGCCCTGTTGTGGTATCCATAAGACATGAATTACGCAGAACAAATAGAAACAGATCAACGATCACTTCGAAGGACGATCCATGCCGATCCGTATCCAGCTACTCGACGAAGACAGCAACGATCTCGACATTGATCAAGGCGGCCTGAAGTGGGTCTCAGCTCCCCCATAAAAGCCGTTCCCCTGGAGCATTCAACTTGCGAGACAAATCACGGGAATGCCCGGTTTTTACTGAGGTCTGGATGTCCTGAGTGGCGGCTTACGTAAGGCTTACTTACGAGGGCCCTTTGCCCGCCAACATTTCTTTCGCGTGCTTTAGCGTCACACTCGTGAGATCACGTCCACCCAGCATGCGGGCGACCTCTTCGACGCGTTCTTGTCCCGTGATGGGTGCGATACTGGTGCGTGTGCGGCCGTCCTCGACGCCCTTGCTGACGACATAGTGGCTGGTGCCCTGGACGGCAACCTGCGGCAGGTGCGTGATGCAGAGGACCTGATGCGTGCCGGCCACGGTGGCCAACTTGGCCCCAACCGCAGTGCCCATCTCGCCGCCGACGTTGGCGTCGATTTCGTCGAAGACGAGAACGGGGATGCGGTCATGGTCGGCCAGCACGGCTTTGGTGGCGAGCATCACGCGTGAGATCTCGCCGCTGGAAGCAATCGCGCGCAAGGCACGCATCTCTTCGCCCGCGTTGGGGGCAAACCCGAAGTCGATCGCGTCCAGCCCGTTGGCGGCCGGCTCACACTCGGAGAGATGGACCTCAAACGCGCCGTGTGCGAATCCAAGTTGCTGCAGCGCCTTTGTAATCGCCTTGGCCAGTTTGCCGGATACTTTGGCGCGGGCTTCGCTGAGGACCTTGCCTTCGGCAACAAGCTTCTTGCGTGCGGTATCCAGTTCCTTGTCGATGGCGGCGAGGCGTTCGCCGCGCGACTCAAGGTTGGAGAGCCGTTGCTGCGCCTTCTCCAGGAAGGCGAGAATGGCTTCGGTTGAGCTGCCGTATTTCCGCTTCAGCTTGTGCATCAGCGTCATACGGTCGTCCAGCCACTGCAGCCGGGCCGGGTCGCCATCAATGCCCTGCACGTGCGAAGCCATCGTGTTGGAGAGTTCCTGGATCTGGACGGCAATCGATTGGGCCTCCTCGCGCCACTCCTCGGCATCGGGTAGGATGCCGGCCAGCTCGCCAACCATGTTCTGCACCACGGCCATGGCATCGAAGGCATTGCCTTCGCCCTCGATCAATGCCTGGTTAACCCCGTTGGCCAGCTCAATGATGCGTTGTGCGTTGGCGACGGTGGTGTGCTCCTGTGCCAGTTCTTCCTCGGAAGTGTTCTCGAGTTCGGCCTCTTCGATCTCCTTGACCTGGAAGCTGAGCAGATCGATCTGCGCGGCGGTATCCTCGTCATCGCAATCCAATTCCGCGCGCCGCTCCTCCAGCTCGCGCATGGCGGTATAGAGATCCTCATAGGTGGCGCGCGTCGGCCAGAGGTGGCCGTAGGCGTCGAGCAGGTCGAGCTGGAAAGCGGGGCTGAGCAGCGACTGATGGTCATGCGGACCGTGCATGTCGACCAGCAGGTTACCGAGCTGTTTTAGCGCCTGCGCCGTGGCGGGGGTGTCGTTGACCATAATCTTGCCCGAGCCGGTGGCGGCAATGATGCGCCGGATCACCAGGACACCGTCTTCGCACGGCTCCATGCCGAGGTCTTCGAGCAACGTGTCGATAGCGCCACTGTCGGCAAGCTGGAAGGAGGCCTCGACACCACAGCGGTCTTCACCCGAACGGATTAGCGATTTATCGGCCCGCTCCCCGAGGATCAGGTTGAGTGCGCCGACAAAAACCGACTTCCCTGCACCGGTTTCGCCCGTGATGACATTCAGTCCATCGGCAAAATCGACCCGGATGTTCTCAACGATAGCCAGGTTCTTAACTCGTAATGTCTGAAGCATGGGCCAGAGATTACCACCGGAGGTCGGGGGCCGGAAGTAAGAAGAGTGGAAAGTACGAACATTCCCCACTTCGCCAAAGGCTCTTGGAGGGCAGGCGAACAACTGAACGGCTCGACGCATGAGCCGCAAGGCTCGAGGGACGAGAGCATGAGACGCTACGCTTGGTGGAGGCGGGTTGCAGAATGGTGTGGGCGTGGTATGGTGTTGGCATGAAGACGATGCATATGGCTGGTGCTTTGGCTGTGGTTCTCCTGCTGGCAGGGTGTGCCTCGATACCGGTGGCTAGCGTTGGGCCTAATCGCATCGCTCCGGTGAAGTACCGGGGATGGAGGCGAGCCTTCCGGTTGGAGAATGATGCGGCAACGGTGATTGTGGTGGCGGAGACGGGGCGCATGATGCATCTGGGACTGCGCGGCGGAGTGAATGTGTTGCGCAACGATCCGGAGTTGTTGGGCAAGGCTCCGCTCGAAGAGTCAAAGTGGGCTAACTACGGTGGTGATTGGCTTTGGCCGGTGGCACAGTCACGCTGGCCCGATTTCAACAAGGTGGACTGGCCGCCGCCCGAGGTGCTGCGTGATGCGGCGTGGGATGCGTACGCGTGGTGCGAACCGGATGGGCGCCAGTCGTGTCTGTTGATTCGCTACTACGAGGCGCCGGTCAACGCCGTCGTTATGCGTCAGTTCATACTCGATCCCGGGAAGCCGGTCGTTACCGTTCATCAACGCATGGTGGCCACGGCCGATTCCACGGTGCCGCTGACGTTCTGGTCGATTATGCAGATCGCCGCCCCGCAGCAGGTGTTCTTCCCTGTGCGTGCCAATTCGTCTTTCAAGAAAGGCTACAAGGTCACGATGGGGGATGCGCCTCCTGGGCCCATGATCGACTGCGACGAAGTGGTGGCCTGTGACCTGCTAAAAGCCGATCTGTCCAAGATTGGTATGGACGCCCCGGAGCCGTGGATCGCCGCGCGCAAGTATGATGTGGTCACGGTCGTTCGCGCCGCCACTCCGTTCAGCGGCGACTATCCGGATGGTGGCTGTTCGCTCCAGCTCTTTGCGATGGGCAGGGATAAGTATGCTGAGATCGAGACGCTCAGCCCTGAGTTTCATCTGCGTGCGGGAGAGAGTCTGGATAACACGCTGACGATCGAGTTGCTGAAATGTCACCCGGGCATTTCGCCCTGTCGGCTGGCCGAACGACTCCGCCCCGAGGAGAAGTGATCCGCCTTCGCCCCGTCCTTCGCCTTCGGCTTCGGAGGGCACGGCAAGGCTTCGGAGGACAAGGCAGTGGGCAGTCAGCCCTCCGTCGCCCTGCGGGCTATGGAGGGTAAACAGCGGGGATACCTCCTAATGCAAGTTCCAGAGTTACTCATACCGGCCGGCAGTTTATCCAAGGTCCGTGCGGCATTGGCCTACGGTGCCGACGCGGTCTATGTGGGTGCACCGGGTCTCTCGATGCGTCCCGACGATGTCACGCTCGATACCGATGCCATGGCCGAAGCCGTCACGTTGGCGCACACCGCAGGGCGCAAGCTTTACGCGTGCGTGAATACGCTCATGTTCGAGGCCGACCTGCCGCTGCTCACCACATGGCTGGACGAGACGCGCGACCTGCCGTTCGATGCGTTGATTGTTGCCGATCCGGGCGCGATGGCACTGGTGAGCGAGCACCGACCGGATGTTCCCGTGCATGTGTCTACCCAGATGAGTACGGCCAACACCGCAGCCGCCTCGTTTTGGAAGGCCGCCGGCGCGAAACGTGTCGTGTTGGCCCGCGAATGCAGTATCGCGGATGCCGCCGCGATCGCGCAAGCAGGCGATATTGAGGTGGAGGTGTTCGTTCACGGCGCGATGTGCATGGCGATCTCCGGGCGCTGTCTGTTGTCGGCCCATCTTTGCGGTAAAAGCGGATCGCGCGGCGAATGTAAGCACAGTTGCCGTTGGGAGTGGCAGCTTGTGGAGCAGAAGCGTCCCGGCGAGGCGCTGCCCGTGTTTGAGACCGGTCGCGCGACCTTTCTCATGGGCTCCACCGACCTCTGCCTGATCCGTCACATCCCGCTGCTGGTTGAGAGCGGCATGGAATCGCTCAAGGTCGAAGGCCGCATGAAGAGCGAATACTATGTCGCGACCATCGCGCGTGTCTATCGCGCGGCCCTGGATGCCTATGCGGCCGATCCCGAAGGCTACGCGCTCGATCCGGCTTGGCTGGCTGAACTGGATGCGGTCAGCCACCGGCCCTACGACGAAGGGTTCGCCTTCGGCTATCCAACGGACCGCCCGCGTAAGCTGCAAGCCGAGAACATACTGACGACTACGCACGAGATGGTGGCGATTGTGATGGGGCGCGAAGCCGCTGCTCACCGCCTGAACGTCAAACATCCGTTCGGGGTGGGGGATACGTTTGAATGGATAGGCCCCGGACTCACCGGCGGGACCATCACGCTTGCGTCAATCGCACGCGATGGCCACCCCATCGAGCGCTCACACTGCGGCACGGAGGTGGCGGTTACCTTCGCAGACGACACCCCGCTTCCCGACCTCGCGATCCTGCGGCGGAGGCGCTGACGGGTCGTGAGCCAGAGGTCGGTCAAGGCCCCCACCGGCCTTGCGCCGGTGGTACCAGAGATTTCTCTGAGAAGACGGGGATGCTACAGGAGAATAGCGGCTGGTAGGCGCGAGCTCTCTCTTGTATCCCCCTCTCGCGCTCAGCCAGCCGCAAGTTCGTGGGTGACGGACGCGTATGACAGAGAGTCATTCGCTCCACCCCGGCAAGCGGGGTGGTGGCGGAGAAATGACGTTCGCGTAGCGAACACCTGACGGCCGCATGTCTAATGACAGCCCGAAGGGCTAAATCCCCGATCCGCCCTGGTAGGAGATATGGAGCCCGCACTCTTTGTGCTCGGGGCTTTCCCACCACCAGCGGCCGGCCCGTTCGTCGGTCTCGCCCTTGCATGAGCGCGTGCAGCATTCGCAGCCGATCGAGAGGTAGCCCTCGTTGTAGAGTTGATGGTAGGGCACGTTGTGCGCGTGGATGTACTCCCAGAGCTGGTCGCGGTTCCAGTGCTCCAGCGGGTTGATCTTGATCTTGCCCGGGTGCACAGGGTCATCTTCGATGACCTTCAGTTCTTTCCGTGTGACGAGCTGGTCGGTGCGGCGGCCGGTGATCCACGCATCGTACGCGCCCAGCGCACGGGTCAACGGTTCCACCTTGCGGATGGAACAGCACTCCTTCCGGTTCTCGGCGCTCACCTTAAAAGAATAGAGTCCCTTCTTGCGAATCATCGTCTCCACGGCCTCATGGCGCGGGAACACCCAATGGATCTCGATGCCATACTGTTGCGAGATACGTTCGGCACAGGTGTAGGTCTCCTCGGGCAGGCGCCCGGTATCGATCGAAAACACCGATACGCGCCTGCCGATTCGATGGATCATGTCCAGCAACACAACGCCGCCGATCTGGAAGCTCATCGCCAGTCCAATCCGGTCACCATAGTGGTCGATGGCAGCAGTCAAGACGTCTTCCGGGCTCTGTCGATCCGGGTGCGTAATCAGGCTGTAAATATCTTCTGTCATGTCGTCTCACCTTCCGCGTCTTGACCGCAGGCCGGCGCGGTTTCAAAATCCACTTTCTGCAAACTGATGGCATCAACCGGGCACGCCTCCATACAGGCGCCGCAGCGGATGCAGTCCTCCTGGTTGATCCGGATCAGGTTGGTGTCGTCCGTGTTCTCTGCCTCTTCCCATCCCACGATGCGCCCGCGTCGTCGTAGGTCAATTCCTTGATCTTGAGGATGCATTCGGGGCGGGGTTTGACCTTGATGCACCAGTCGCAGTAGATGCATTTGTCCGAGTCGATCTCGTACTTGTAGTGACAGCGGTAGCAGCGTTGTGTTTCATCCACCGCAAGGGCGACGTCATAGCCGGTTTCCACTTCGGCCGTGAGGTCGCGCTGTTTGACGTCGCAGAGCGGCATCGACTGCAACGGCACCGCATCATTCACGTTCCTCAGCTCGGACAGTGAGAGGTCCTTGCCCACTTCCACGCCGCAGGTGATTACCACTGCGAGGGCTTGTACCTGTTCAATCTCCCGGTTGATCACATCGCGCGGCAGGCGAAACTCCGGAATGCCCTGATTCATCATCCCGCCGGGGTGGCGTACTTCTCGAGCACGGTGACCGCATAGCCGGTCGATGGCTGCTTCGTTACGATTGGCATCGAGCAGTACTTCTATCTCTGTGCGTTGATCAGGCATCCGTCACCTCCGATCCGAAAAGCGTGGCACGGATGTTGTCCGCCCTGACGCGTTCGACAAACTGGATGAACAACTCCTCGTCGTTTTGTCGGCTTGACAGGTAGAGATCGAGGATGTCGCGCACGGTCGTGCTGACGGCGTCGCGATCGACGTCCACGAGATGCTCGGCGATGCTGCCGGCCTCACTGAGTTTTCCACCAATGAAGACGCTGTAGCCTTCGACGTTGCCCTCCTCACCGCGCCGCCGCCGACCGCGCAGACCGATATCGGCGCTCCACGCATGCGCACAGTTGTTGGGGCATCCGGTGAAGTGGATGCGCAGCGGACCGATCTTGTTCCAGTAGGCGCCATCGCTCTGAAGCAGTTCCATCAATTCAAGGCATGATTGACGTGTGTCGGAGACCGCCATCTTGCACTGCGTGGTGCCCACGCAGGCGACGATGTCCGGACCGCGTTCGAATCCCTCGGTCCGGAGTCCCGCCTTGTGCAGGGCGTCTGTGAGGGGGGCCACGTTGGCATCGGGCACATGGCGTATGGCGACGTTTTGCCGGCTTGTGAAGGCGATCTCGCCGGTGCCGAAGTGGTCGGACAGACGCGCGATCTCGCGTCCGATCTCCGTCCGGAGTTCCGAGCGCGGAATGAGGATGCGGACTGTGTTGAGTCCCTCCTGCTTCTGGGGCAGGGTGCCCTGTCCGCTGAGGAACGAGGCGCCGATGCAGGGGGTCGGATTGGCGGCCGGCTCGATACGCCCGGCGCCCTCGATGTCGCGTTCCTTCAGGATATCGAGCAGCACCTCGCCGAAGGCGGCCGGGCCCATACGGTCGACCACGATCTTGAGCCTGGCCAACCCGCGGTTGCGGCGGTCACCGTGACGGCGGAACGCTTCCACCGTGGCGCGCGCCACGTCGAGTGCGAGGTCGCCGGGGACCCAGTCGAAGATCACCTTGGCCAGATAGGGGCGGGCACCGAGTCCGCCGCCGACATGGAAGCGCCAGCCGATCTCGGTGGTTCCGTCTGCGGCCTCGCGTGTGGCGGGCACCCATCCCTGGCAGTTGATCAACGTCAGGGCGCAGGCTTTGCCGCAGCCGGCCACACTGATCTTGTGTTTGCGCGGCAGGTTGCGCTGCTGGTCGCGGATCTCCGGATCGTTGGCAACCGCCTCGATCAGGCGGCGCACGTCGTCGCCGACCTCGTGTGGGCAGACCCCCTGCATCTCGCACGTCACCGTGTTGCGCGTGACATCGCCACAGCCGTTCTTGGTCGTGATCCCGACCTCCTGCATGCCTTCGATCACCTTGTGGATGTCGTGCAGGCGGACCCAGTGGAACTGGAGGGTCTGACGCGTCGTAATGCAGAGCTCGCCCTGGGCGTATTCGTCGGCCAGCTCCAGGGCGCGGCTGAACTGCTCGGTGGTCATCAGGCCGCCGGGCGTGACCAAGCGTATCATAAAGAAGCCCTTCTGGAGCTGGCTATAGACCCCGGCCCATTTGAACATGGCCATGACATTGGGAGCGATATCGTCGCAATCAACCGACACGTAATCCCGAAAATCGAAGTTCGGGTCGATCTCGACCTTGTCTCGCTCAATCGCCGTTAGTTCTTCTTGCGCAGGCATATAGACCTCGTTCAGTCCGAGATATCTCTGTTAAACCTTTTAATGTGATCAGGTAACTTATGATTTATGCCGAGCAGATGGCAAGGAGAAAGGGGGAGGATGCCGGGATTCGGGTGTAACCGGTCTTCCGCTCTCACTCATGCGACTAAGCGCCCCCCATTTTC
>JAOZSS010000149.1:0-4977 GCA_029939545.1 Kiritimatiellia bacterium
AAAATGGGGGGCGCTTAGTCGCATGAGTGAGAGCGGAAGACCGGTTACACCCACCAATACAACTGGTTGCTAGAGGAATCGCGTCACAAGAGTAAGAGCATGGGGCTGCTTATACGCGAGCTGATAGACGCCCGTCTCGAGAAGTTGTCCAGTAAAACGCATCGGTACAAGCTGGCCGATACGGGCGGGATGTTCAGGCAGAGCGACACCCGAGGGCGGGATCACAATCGGTATCTCTACGGAAACAAGTAATGGAGCGTGTGTTTGTTGATACGGGAGGATGGGTTGCGCATTTCAACGCGGACGATCCAGACCATGCTCCTGTCGAGAGCGTGCTCACGGCATGGGAAGGACGCTTGTTGACGAGCGACTATGTCTTTGATGAATTGGGCACGCTGGTGCGCTTTCGCGTGGGGCATTCTGAGGCGCGAAAAGTGGGTGACGCACTGCGTAGCGGCGATATCGCGAGAGTAATCGACATCGAACATCGCGACCGTGATAAAGCCTGGCGACGCTTAGTTCGCAACCGTGACAAGGCGTACAGCTTCACGGATTGCACCTCATTCGCTATCATGGATCGCCTTGGCATCACAACGGCACTGGCCGTTGATGAAGACTTTTGTCAAGCTGGATATCACGTCCTCCCCGCCTTGTAACACCACAAAGAAACCACAGAGAAATTATGCGATATCTATTGGGGCTGGGTAACTATGCGATGGGCGATGACGGCGTGGGGCTACGGATCGTCGAACATATCGTGGAACAGGAACTCGACGACGGGTTCGAGGCCGTGGAGGTCGGCAACAACGGCATGCTCGTGTTGACCTACTTCCGCGAGGACACCGAACTGATCCTAGTGGTGGATGCGGTACAGTTCGGTGGCGAGTCCGGCGAGTTCACCGTCTTCACCCCGGATGATGTGGAGACCCACAAAGTCACCGGCGGCATCTCCACGCACGAAGGCGACATTCTAAAGCTGATCGAACTGGCCAAACAGATTGACCAACACATTCCCCCTATCAGAATCCTGGCGATCCAACCCGCCTCCATGGACGTCGACCAAGGACTATCGCCGGAGCTGGAGACAAGGTTCCAGGAGTATGTGCTGGCGGCCTTGCATGAAATAGAGGAGCATCAGTAACCAATGCAAACGGGATTGCGGGGTGAGGGCACCCCGCCCCCAGTGCACTGGAGGTGGCGTGCCCCCACGCCGCAGCGCAAGCCAAACTGGAGGCGGCGAGCCCCCACGCCGCAGCGCAAGCAAAATCTAGCAATGAGCAACAGTCACAGATTCACCTACGAGATTCGTGGCACGATCCAGGGGGTCGGGTTCCGCCCTGCCATCTACCGCCTGGCGACGCAGCTCCACCTGAGTGGCTCCATCCAGAACCGTACCAACACGGTCCACCTCGTGCTGGAAGGCCTCGCCGAGACCATTGAGGAATTCCGCGAGCAACTCCCCGATGCCCTGCCGCCGCATGCCGTCATCGATGAGTTCAAAGAGGTGTCCCGCGAGCCGCTCGACCGCAAGTCGACGCTGTTCGAGATCATCAGCAGCGACGAATCGGGCGAGAAGCAGGTCCAGATTCCGGCCGACCTCGCTATGTGCCCGGACTGCCGCGAGGAGATCTTCGACTGCGCCGCCCATCGCTACCGCTACCCCTTCACCACCTGTACCAACTGCGGTCCCCGCTACACGGTCGTCAACAGCATGCCGTATGACCGGGAACGAACGACCCTCGAGCGCTTCCCGCTCTGCCCCATATGCGAGAAGGAGTACACCGCCCCCACCGACCGACGCTTCCACGCCGAAACCATCGCCTGTCCCGACTGCGGTCCCATGGTCTGGCTCGATGTCTGCGACAACGCATCTTCAGCCGTCTTGCCAAATGCGCGGGGTGAGGGCACCCCGCCTCCAAAACACGCGCCGATGGAGGCGGCGCGCCCCCACGCCGCCCCCCCCCTTGCCGCAACCCGCGCCCTCCTGGCGAACGGGCAAATTCTGGCCGTTCGCGGCATCGGCGGATTCCTCCTCGCCGCCGATGCGACGAATCGCCAAACACTACAACGCCTGCGCGCACGCAAAGCCCGTCCGCATAAGCCATTCGCTGTTATGGCCCCTTCGTTGGATATTGTTCGGCGCTACTGTCGCGTTTCGGAGGTTGAGGAAGTGATGCTGACATCGCACGAAGCCCCGATCGTCATCCTGGACGTACTCGAGGAGCACCACGGACCCGACGCCCCCCTACCCTTGGATCTCCTGTCCCCCGACACGCACACACTGGGTGTCATGCTGCCGACGTCGCCGCTGCATGCGCTCCTGGTAGAACCTACAGGCAATGATCCGACGGCATCATTCGACCTCCTGGTGATGACCAGCGGCAACCGGTGCGGCGAGCCGATCGCCATTGATAATGAGGAAGCGTTCCGCCGGTTACACGGCATTGCCGACGGGTTTCTCTTTCACAACCGCGAAATCAACCTGCGCTGCGATGATTCGCTCTGCATTGAGCAGCCTTCCGGACCACAGGTCTGGCGACGCGCCCGTGGGTACGCCCCACGCGCGCTTCCCCTGCCCCGTTCGGTAGAGCAACCCGTTCTCGCCATGGGTGCGGAGCTGAAGAACGCCGTGGCGCTCGGGTATGGCCAGCAGCTCGTGCTCTCACCCCATATCGGCGACCTTGAAACACCCGAAGCGCGGGACGGACTCGAAGAAGCCGTCCGCCTGTTTCCCGAGTTCCTGCAGCGCACGCCCGAAGTGATCGCCGTGGACCTGCATCCCGACATGTACTGCACCCGGTTGGGGCATCGCCTGGCGGCCGAGAGCGGTCTGCCGGTTCGCGAGGTGCAACATCATTACGCGCACGGGCTGGCCTGCCTTGGTGAGCAGGGTCTGACCGAAGGACTGGCACTGGTTTTCGATGGCACCGGGCTGGGTACAGATGGTGCAATCTGGGGTGCCGAACTGCTGGACATCCGGCCCGACGGGTTCACCCGTCTTGCAACCTTCGCCCCCGTCCCGCTCCCCGGCGGCGACCAGGCCGTACGGCATCCCACCCGCCAGCTCCTGGCGCGCTGGGTAACTGCAGGCGTGCCGATCACACCGGACCTCCAGGAGCGGCTGGGTGCAGACGACGAAACACTGGATGCCTGGACGCTGCAGACCACACGTGGCCTGAATGCGCCATCCACACATGCGGCAGGCCGTGTGTTCGACGCATTCTCCGCCGCGCTGGGGGTCAGTCCCCATGCTGTCACCTACGAGGGACAGGCCGCGATTCGCCTCGAAGCCGTCGCGCGCACGTGGTCCGGCCCCACCCCTGACCCGCTGCCTTTTGACGTGGAGGAGACCGATGGACTGCTACAGATCGACTGGTCGCCCACCTTCATCCAGTGCGCCCGCAAGGCCATTCCTCGACACGAAACAGCGCGCATGGCCATGGCCTTCCACCACTCGCTTGCTCTAGCGGCAGGCCGAATGGTAAAATACGCGTTTTCATTGAGTGAGAAGCGAACCGTCGCCTTGAGTGGCGGCGTCTTTGTGAACCGGATTTTGAACGCAGAGGTCACCGGGACGCTTGGGGCCATGGGGGCCAACGTCCTGGTACATCAAGAGATCCCCCCCAACGACGGCGGTATTGCGGCCGGGCAGGTGATGGCCTGTGCTGAAGGAGACTAGAGAATTATGTGTTTGGCGATACCCATGTTGATTAAGGAGATTCCGACCCCCCACCGTGGAATCTGTGATCTTGATGGCAGCACGCAGGAGGTCGACATCTCGTTGATCGAGGAGCCTAAGATCGGCGATTACGTCATCATCCACGCCGGCTTCGCCATCGAGCGGATCGATCGAGAGGAAGCTGACACACGCCTGGAGCTGTTTGAAGAGTTGGCCACCCACCGCGCAGCGATGGCGTAAGGAAAGAAAGACAACCACGGAGGCACAGAGGCACGGAGGAGAAAAGAAGAAGAGGAGACATGGATGCCGCAAGAATCGCGCGCACGGAATTCCCGCAACATCTCCTCGTTCCCCTCTCACCTCCGTGCCTCAAGCGAAGCGGGTGGTTCCTTCCCAAGGAGTCTTGATATGAAGTACATCGACGGTTTTCGTAATCCCGGGGCTGCGGCGGCATTGAGGGAAGATATCCAGTCCCTGACGGACCAACTGCCGCACGCCGAACGCACGCCCCCCCTTCGCCCTACGGGCTATGGAGGACAAGTCGGTGGGCAGACCAACATCATGGAGGTGTGCGGCAGTCACACGATGGCCATAGCGCGCTACGGCATCCGTGATATTCTGCCAGAACAGATCAACCTGATCAGCGGCCCGGGTTGCCCGGTCTGCGTGACCGACGCCGGCTACATCGACGCCGCCATCGAACTGGCGCGGCGCGGCATCATGGTCGTCACCTTCGGCGACATGCTCAACGTGCCCGGCTCCGACACCTCTCTGGCCGCCGTACGCTCGGAAGGCTGTCCGATCGAGGTCTGCTATTCACCGCTACGCGCACTGGAGCTGGCGAAAGAAATACCCAATCGCGAGATCGTCTTTCTCGCCATCGGGTTCGAGACCACCGTCGCACCATCCGTCGCAATCATCGAACAGGCCATTGAGCAAGGGCTTGAGAATCTATCCATCCTTGTCGCGTTCAAGCTCGTCCCCCCGGCCCTGGCCGCCCTGGGATCCGATCCCGAGCTACAGATTGACGCGTTCTTATGTCCGGCCCACGTCAGCGCCATCATCGGTGCGGATGCGTACAAACCCTTCACCGGCGAAGGCGGCATCCCGTGCGTCGTGGCCGGATTTGAACCGCTCGACATTCTACTGGGCCTGAAAGGTATCCTGACACAGCTCGTCAGCGGCGTCGCCGAAGTCGACAACCAGTACTCCCGCGTCGTGTCCGCCAAAGGCAACGCCCTGGCGTTGGCGCTCATGGACAAGTATCTAAAACCCGCCGACGTCTCCTGGCGCGGCAA
>JAOZSS010000149.1:4987-5973 GCA_029939545.1 Kiritimatiellia bacterium
CGCGGCATCGGCGTGATTCCGCTGAGCGGCTTGGCGCTCAAGGACCAATGGAGCCGCTACGACGCCGAGAAGCGTCACGACATCACGGTCGAGATCGGCACCATGAACCCCGCCTGCCGCTGCGGCGAAGTCATCAAAGGCATCTCCCGCCCCTTCGACTGTCCCATGTTCGGCAAAACCTGCACCCCCAACCACCCCTTCGGCCCCTGCATGGTAAGCTCCGAAGGTTCCTGTGCGGCGTACTACAAGTACTCGAGGTAGCCAGGAAGGCGGCTTGCCCGCCCGGGGCCTCGGCCAGGCCTTGCTCCATGCGCCAGCACTTCTGACTACTGAAGTCTGACTACTGGCTTCTCGATTCTGCGCGCAGAAAGCTCATATTGACTTACACGGGAGGCCTTACTAATATGTAAGGAGACTGACAGAGGTAAGGAGATGGCGCATGGTTACAGCTACATTGACAAGCAAGGGACAGCTTACGATCCCGAAGGCCGTTCGAGATTCGCTTCACCTTCACACCGGCGACCGCGTAGCCTTTGTCGTTCATAGTGATACCAAGGCCGTTTTGACGCCTGTAACAAAGTCTGTCGACGACGTGTTTGGGAGGCTCTACAGCCCTGCACAATCTCGCAAGAGTGTGGAGGAGATGAAAGCTGCTGTGACGGAGCGGATCAGGAGCCAGAAGCGATGATCGCTGTCGACACAAACGTCATCGTTCGTTTTCTCATTCGAGATGACGAGAAGCAGGCCAGCGCCGCCCGCAAACGGCTGAAGCAGGCGGAAAGAGACCGGGAGCGTCTGTTTATCCCATTGCTCGTGGTACTGGAGACGATTTGGGTTCTCGAGAGCGCATACAACAAGTCGAGATCCGAGGTGCTGGACTCCATTCGGGACATGCGCCAGATGCCTGTGTTCGAGTTTGAGGCGGACGGCGCAGTCCAACTGCTTAGTGCTTGCTGGACAAACGGTTACAGACTGAGCAGTTGGAC
>JAOZSS010000150.1 GCA_029939545.1 Kiritimatiellia bacterium
CCTACACGTGTCCGGCAACTTTCCCCGCTGTCAAACTGGACCCGTCTGTTTCTATTGCTGATGCGCGTCAAGCTTTCGCGGCGCCTTGTTGTGCGGTTGCAGCGACACATGTATGAGGCGACGAGGATATGGCGGAGGCCTGATCAGTAGCCCGCAGCATGGAGCGGCAAGCCGCTATGGTCCCGTAAAGATAGGCGTGATGACAAGGTTGGTTGTGACGGGATGGCTCAACAGTGCACCGCGCACGCTTTTGCCGTGGATGAGCCAATGCGAGAAGGTGTGATGATCCTTTTTTCCTGCGTGTAGGACAATGGTTTGGTTCTGGAAGTACTTCCCTTCAAAGGCACCTTGCTTTGCGTAGCCGTCGACGGAGTAGCTCGTCTCGTCGTCTGCCTGGATCACTACGGAGAAAAGAGCACCGGCGCCGAAGTAGCGCTGTAGCTCAGACCGGATATAGTCGGGGCGGTGCTGCATGAATGCTGCCATCCGGTGTTCCCAGCTTCTTCGGTTGATGCTGTTGAAATGGAAGTCGACATAGTGGTCGAGGCGGGATTGCAGGAAGTCAGGTGTGAGCCGGTGGTTGAGCATGTCGGTCGTTAGCCGAATCATCCGGTTGCTGAACTCGGGATTCTCTTTCCAGAGGCGTGTGAATAGTAGCGCACGAAGGTTCACTTCCAGGTCGATGGGCAGAGGGCCCGCAGGGCGTGTCAGCCACTCTTCGCCATAGCCAAACAGGCCAAATCCCTTCTTGGTCCATGATTCCCGGCCCGACTTCTTGCTGAAATGTTTCCAACTGTGGTCCATATCCCAACTGATCCATTGCCACAGTGCGTCGGGGCTACTGCGGTCATGCACCGCAATGCCCTGGATCCAGTCTGTTGTTGCGCAAAAGGCCAGCGAAAGAACGTGTCGCTGAAAGTTATCCATATCGATACGCTGTGCCAGTTGATCCAGGCTGATCGGCTGCGGCAAGGTTCTTACCCACTCGTGCAGCGCGGCATAGGAGGCCACGCTCTCGGGGTCCGAGGTGCTCTTGTAGCGATAGAAGTCAAACTCGTCGTGCCCGAAGCGGGATCGCCATTGTCGTTTGCTTAGGTGTTCTCCGAGCCAGTGATATCCTTTGAGGCGGCCATTCATGGCAAACTTAACCATGATTCCCTCCGGGGCCAAGCCCCCGATCCTGCGCACGATGTCCAGGGCAAGGGGTGTGGCAAACCGCATGGAATGAGGGTCGTTGCCGCGCAGGACCAGTGTTCTCACCGGATTGGCTTGCGGCCCTAATACGTCGGGAACGAAATGCGGAAGCCCACAGGTTTTGCGGAAATACAGCCGGAAGTTTTTTCCCTTGCTGCGGTGAGATGGCTTGTCACCATGGAGTCTCAGGCCCACCCCGGAAGCAAATCGTAGCAAGCCGTCCTCATAATAGGAGGCGGATCCGAGGCACTCCCAGTCTCGCCCCCTCTTGTCATAGTTGGCGATGATTCCAGACTGCACATCATACAAACTGTTTGATTCAACGGCGAGGGACAGAATCGGGCATCCAAAATCTGGCGTCTCCGGTTCCATGGTCTGGCTGCTTGATGGAAACGCAGCGCCGCCGGGATGGGCCTCGAAGACCAGTTGTCCGACATGGCGCTTCTTCTGAAAGATGTTCGCGAACGGGTCTGGTGGTGCTTCCTTGGACCGCGTATAGAGCGACTCGTCATTGGGTAGACTGCGGATCACGCCGAGCTGCTTCAGCAACTCCCCCATTGGGCCGTGATTCAGCATGGCGGTCGGCACGGTTCGCGTTTGCGCCATATGGCGCGCGTGCTGAAATGCTTTGTGCCGTTCCAGAACAATGCCCAGAAGCAGGAAGAAGAGAAGGCCTGCCGAGATGCTTATCCAGGATCGTTTGACGGGTTTCACGCGCAAGGTCTAGATGTCACCCGAGCGGTTAAAGAAGACATCGCAACGCGCTTTGGGGCAGATCTCTTTGATCTGTTCCACATTGGGCACGCCGCGTGCCTTCAACCGGAAGAAACTGTACGACAGGACGGACTCAGCGCCATTGTCCAGAATGCTCTCCACGCGCCCCTTGGCAATCTGCTGATCGAGAATCTCAAGCAAGCGCTCCTTCATTCTCGAGATATCTTCGGTGGGTGCCGTAATAACCAGCATGCCGTCGTTCAGGCGACCTTTCACCATCCGCGGGCACCAACGAAGCAGCAGCAGGGCCGCCACACCGGTTGCCAGGATGACGGCGAGGAACAGGATGTTGAAGGTGGCACAGCAGAGCGAGGTTGCTACCACAAACATAATGAAGCCCACTTCTTCCGGTTCCTTGACCGGCGAGCGAAAACGCACGATGGAAAGCGCTCCCAGCAGCCCAAGTGAAAGCGGTAGTGAGAACTGGATACAGATGAAGACCGCGGTGATAGAGGGGCCCAGCAAAGGGAAGGCCAGGTGGACCATGCTTCCGGTGGCTCTCGTCCGGTAGAACGTCGCGTAGAGCAGCAGAATAAACAGCGAAGACAGCAGCGAAACGGCCATCATCAACACGAGCGGCAGCATGCCAAATTCGCCAATCCGACTCCCACCAAAACTGGTGAGCCATTCTTGCCATGGTGTTCCGTCCATATCGGTCTCCTTGTCGTTGTCTAGATATCGCTATTCAGCAGCTTGACGAAGCAATAGCCATATTTTGAAAAGGACTCCTTGCGGCAGCCCAGAGCTGTTAGTTGGTGCAGAAAACCGGGTAGCTCGTGGAGAGCCCCTTTTGATTCGAGGACGGCTCGGTTGAGGCGGGCGGGCCTCATGTGGGGAACGGTCTGAGGATTGGTCCTCGAAACATGGATATGATAATCCAGAGAGATGCGACAGCCTGTTGTTGGCTCGATGAATCTTTGACGCCGGTAATCGAGTTGAAACACGGGAAACAGGGGCTTCTCAAACGTGACCCCATGTGGGCGAAGTGCGTGAGGAATACGCATCAGGCAGGGATCTGCCAAAGAGATCTGCGCCAGGCGTTCGCCCGGGATATCGGACCGAATCCGAACTTTGGCCCGTCGGCCGCCCGTCTTGAGCTTGGCTTCGACGAAAGACGCAGAGCCGGGTTTTCCTGAATGGATGTCCCCGTACCAGCGGACGCGGACCTTGCTCTTGAGGAAGTCGCTGTTCAGCTTCTCGTGGAGAAAGCTCCTGCAATGTGTATCGAAGTATAGGCTCGATACCATGCCCTCCGGGAACGCGGGATCGGGTCGGCAGCACCTCCGAAGCCAGCCCTCGACTGTGCTGACGGCGGACGGAGCCAGTGCATACTTGACCTCATGCTCCCCGTCACCGGCTGTTCGCAGGGGCTCAGTGCGGGGCATCAGACTATGTGTTGCACTACTCAAGATGTAAGATTCAGCAGGAACATATTACAGGTATCTTGGGGGAGATCTGAAACGGAAATGTAGCGAAAGCTGAATGGCTTGACAATTGCCAAGTGTGGAACATGAGCGGAATTACGGTGGCTCACAGTGCTGATTCAGCGGCACTGGCGCAAGTTGCCGGGGCATAGGCCGCCCCTCTTGTGTTACGGCTGAACGCGTCGGTCTTGCCGCAGGGCGCCGTCAATGGCGGCTCGGAGCGCCATCAGCAGTCTCACGCATCCGGCTGACAGCCCGAAGATCAAGAAGACTTTCTCCTCTTCCCAGAGCGGCGTATCCAAGGCCTGATCTGTTGCCCTGAGAAGCTCGATGAACACGCAGTGGATCAGGTAGATGCCCAACGACATTTTCCCGCATGCCGATAGGATGGGAATCTGCAGTTGCTTGCGATCGGACAGCGCCATGACGGCTATCCCAAGCCCCATAAAGTATGTGCCTATCACAAAGTCCTGATGCACCTTGGTCCCATAGTGCATGTGGAGCAGGGCGATCTCAAGAGAATGGAGCAGCGCCCCCGCCATAAAGCACAGGAACCCGTGGAAGAGCCATTCGCGCCGCCTGTTCTGCCCCGACAGCACGTATCCGGAAACAAAGGGTAGTGTACTGAAGAACGGCCCGTTACGGGTGTTAAACCCCCAATGGAGGCCAAGTGGCGTATCGGCATAGGCTTTTCCCAACAACCCGATGCCATAGAACGCCACAGCCACGGCCAACAAGGGCTTGATCCAGCCCGCCCGCAGAAAAAGCGCCGCGATGTAGGCTGTCAACGAGAGTGCGACGAGAAACCAGAGGTGCTCGCTTGTACCTTGTGTAAGCAGCGTGAGAGGGCTATGCAATGCGGTCGACATGTTGTCCACCATCACCTTGACGACGCCATGCATGCTTAGCTCACCTCGCGAAACGAACTCAAAAGGAACGAGATATAGAACACAGCACAAGGGGAACAGAACAAGCAGGGGGCGCACCATGCCGTTGGTCGTGGTTATGGGGGCGCCCGAACGACGGACTTTCTTACCCCAGAAATAGCCGGAAACAACAAAGAAGAATGGAACGGCAAACCGACACAACTGATTGATGCCCAGTTCGACCAGGCGATAGTAGGGATGGTCTGGCAATGCATCTACGTTGAAAGGCCGGATATGGATGGCGATCACCGCTATGATGGCGAAGGCTCGGACAAGGTCGGCATTGTGAATTCGGGACATGATGTCACCTCTGGCATCAAACCTGACGGGGTTGAGCAGTGACAACGTTAAAACCTTCACAACAGAGTTCCAATCATATAATAACCTTGGTGTCGGCTTGTCGCCCGAGCTTGGATGGGTGGTAGGAGCAGTAGGGCGTTGTGGGGTCCTTCCGCCGGGCGATCCGCCTGTTGGAAATTGGAGAAGAGGGGGAGCCGTTGCAGCTTAGAGTTCATTCATCGGGCGAGATTTTGGAAAGCTCATTTGATCCGTCCGAAGGTGTGCATGCTATCGGGTCTGTGCGTGGGCGAATAGATCCGACTACCTTGTTAATCGACCCTTCGCCACCCGCTGATCTCTCCGCACTGTCCGATGAAGAGGCTGTCACGCTGCACAGTGACGCCATACTCCTGCGCATTGAAGGTAACCGCCTGAGCTGGATCGCCCCGGACATTGCTGGAACTCGGGACGTGTTTATTGCATCCGTCGGCGATACGGAGTGGTGGCTCGATGACAACTTTGAGTCGATGGTTCTCCGTTTGGGAGCGGTCAGGCGTAACGCGTCGGCGGAGCGTTTCTTCGTGTCGCATGGCTATTTCTGTGATGGAGAGACTTTCTTCAAGGATGTCAGCAGGATCCGCACCGGGATGCGCCTGTGCTTCCATGAAAGGCTTGCCCCTAACGAAGAGAATCTGTTCATGCTATGCCGCCCTTCCCGTTGGGCATCACGGCTAAACTATCGGGGGTTTCGCGAGGCCTTGGACTCCGTCTTTGATGCCGAAAAGATTGATGATCAGGATGCGGTCCTGCTCAGTGGGGGATGCGACTCAGGGATTATTGCCGGCGTTGCTGCCCTGCGGTTTGGGAGGCGTCCGACGGCCTTCACACATTCCTATGTTCAATCGATGGACAATAACGATGTTGATGCGCGCCGCAGTGCTCGTGTCGCAGAGTTTATGGGGCTTCCGCATCAACTGGTGCCGGTTGACTTCGATGCACTGAATATTGCCGATTTGGATCAGTTTGTTCATGCCATGCCGTTGGCGGCTCACTTCTCGCTGAACTTTCTCAAGACGGTCAGTGCGGCCACAGACAATGGAGCACGTCGGGTGTGGTGCGGGCAGAACGCAGACTCCGTATACAATCTGGGTCCAACGTCCCGTTTGGGCAAGGGGGCCGGGAAGGGGGATATCATTAAGCGATTCTTTCTCTCCCGAGAGTTTCACCGCACCCTGCCCGACATCCAGGACGGATCGCTTCTGAATCCGCTATTCAGATGGGTGGGCCACGCCGGGACCCATATGGCGAGGTATCGGTACAGGCGGCCGTTCTATCTTCCGGAGAACTTCAACGAATTGCTGCT
>JAOZSS010000151.1 GCA_029939545.1 Kiritimatiellia bacterium
ATCCGGATGGCATCGTCATCTCGCCCGGGCCCTGCACGCCGAAAGAGGCGGGGGTGTCGGTGGATCTCATCAAGGCCTTTTCCGGCAAGGTGCCACTGTTGGGGGTCTGTCTGGGCCACCAGAGCATCGGGGTGGCCTTTGGAGGCACCGTAGCAGGGGCGCAGCGCATTATGCATGGCAAGACCTCTATGGTTGAGCATGATGGGTCGCGACTCTACAAGGGCATGCGGAATCCTTTCCCGGCCGGACGCTATCACTCCCTCTCGATTATCGAGGACTCCATGCCGGATTGCCTGGAGATCGTCGCGCGCAGCGACGACGGTGAGATCATGGGTGTCTCTCACAAGGAACACCCGACCTGTGGTATCCAGTTCCATCCTGAATCGGTCCTGACCCCCAGCGGCAAACGCCTCCTGCGCAACTTTCTTGAAATGGTGGGAGAGAGGACGTCGGCGGCCGGAAATCAGAGGCCTGAAGTCGGAGTGAGATAAGAAGGCTCAGTTGTCATGAGGTTGCTGCTCTACAATATCAGGTATGGGACCGGGGGAAAGGTGCGGCGGCTGCCGATCAGCGGCTATCTTGGCCGCACGTATCGTAATCTGGCGGACCTGATCGAGTTCATCAAGCCACTCGATCCGGATATTGTGGGGCTGATCGAGGTGGACGCGGGTTCCTACCGCGCGCGGAAGCGCAACCAGGCCAGTCAGATTGCCGACGCGTTGGGGCATTACCACTGCTACCGCAGCAAGTACGTCTCGCCGCTGGCCGGCCGGATTCCCGTGATGAACAAGCAGGGGAATGCGTTCATTACCCGGAACACGAGCCAGAACGAGACGTTCCACTACTTCGATCATGGACTGAAGCGGCTGGTGATTGAATTGGAACTGGAGAACGTGGTGGTCTACCTGGTCCATCTCGCACTTAAGTTCCGGCAGCGTCACCATCAGCTCGGCGAGTTGTATGATCTCGTGAAGAACACGGAGAAGCCCTACATCGTGGCGGGCGATTTCAATGCGCTGTGGGGGCCGAAAGAGATGGACCTGTTCCAGGCCGCCACGGGCCTGACCAACGCGAACAGCGCGGGATATCCCACCTTTCCGAGCTGGGCGCCGAAGCGGCAGCTCGATTTCATTTTGTACAGCGAAGGCATTCTGCCACGCGGGTTGCAGGTGCCCGCTGTAACGTTCTCGGATCACCTGCCGATGGTGTTTGATTTTGAGGTGTGAGGGCGCTCCGGCCAAGGGGAAGGCCACTTGGCTGGACCGGTTCGGAATACCGAACCGCTAAGGCCGGCGTGACCTTCCCCTTGGCCTCCGCTTGGGGTAGGGTGGGAGAAGAACGACGAATAGACCCCGAAACAGAGCTCGGAGCAGGCGAATGGGAGAGTGCAATGAAACAGTATCTGGCCAAAGTAATTGAGAAACAGAACCTGACCCAGGGGGAGATGACGGAGGCGTTTGAGCTGATTATGTCGGGGGAGGCGACACCGTCGCAGATCGCCGGCTTCATCGTGGCATTGCGCATGAAGGGCGAGACGGTGGATGAAATTGCGGGCGGCGCGGCCTCAATGCGGCAGCACGCGGTTCTCGTCGATCCGGGCGGACTGCCTGTGGTGGATACCTGCGGTACCGGCGGGGATAGCTGCGACACGTTCAATATCTCGACCACCTCGGCCCTCGTCGTGGCGGGCGCAGGCGTGCCGGTGGCCAAGCACGGCAACCGCGCGATCAGCAGCAAGTGTGGTTCGGCCGACCTGTTGGCTGCACTGGGGGTAAAGTTGGACGTGCCGCCGGAGGTGGAAGAGGAAGCGATTCGCGAAGCGGGAATTGGCTTCCTGTTTGCTCCGGGACTGCATCCGGCCATGAAGTATGCCATGCCACCGCGCAAGGAACTGGGCGTGCGGACGATCTTCAACATGCTCGGTCCGCTGACCAATCCGGCCGGTGCCAAGAATCAGATCATCGGCGTCTTCTCGGCCGAGCTGACGGAGCCTTTTGCCAACGTGCTGCGCCTGCTCGGCAGCACGCGCGCCTTTATCGTGCATGGGCACGACGGAATGGATGAGATGACCACCACCACGACAACGCGCGTCAGCGAGCTGGTGGACGGTCAGGTGAAGACCTATGACTTTGATCCGCTCGCGGTACTCGAGGACTACGCGGTGCCCGAAGATCTGGCCGGCGGCGATGCGGAGGCCAATGCGGCGATCACCCGCAGCATTCTCGGGGGCAAGGCGGGTGCTCCGCGCGACATCGTCTGTCTCAACGCCGGCGCGGCGATCGTGGTGGGCGGCAAGGCGGCTAACCTGAAAGAAGGTTTTGCCAAGGCGCAGGAGTCGATTGATAGCGGTAGTGCGTTGAAGGCGTTGGAGATGCTGGTTGAAGTGACGAACCGGTGACAGGTGATCAGTAATCAGTGAGCGGGAACCACTGATCACTGAATACTGAACACTGATCACTCTGTACAAGGATGAGAGTAGTCCAGTGGACGTTTTGCAGCAGATTATGGGTGAGCGGCGGGTGGCCGTGGATGAGGCGCGGGTGGCTGTGCCGGTGGAGGCTCTGCGTGAGCGGGCAGCGGACCGGGTGCATCACAGTTTGGTCGAGGCACTTGGCGGTGGTGGCACGTCCATTGTGGCGGAAGTGAAGAAGGCGAGTCCTTCGGCGGGTCTCTTGCGGCCGGATTATGATCCCGGAGCGATGGCGACTATCTACGAGGCCAACGGCGCCTGCGGTATATCGGTGCTGACGGAACCGAAGCATTTTCTGGGCAGTCTGGCGCACTTGGAGGCGGTGCGTGCGGCGGTGTCGTTGCCAGTGTTGCGCAAAGATTTCGTGTGCGACCCGTACCAGGTGTTCGAAGCGGCCGCATGGGGTGCCGATGTGATTCTGCTGATTGTGGCGGCCCTCGAAGAGGGGCTGATGCGGGAGCTGTATGAAACGGCGCGCGGGCTGGGACTGAATGTACTTGCGGAAGCACACAACGAAGCGGAGCTGGAGCGGGCCGCGAAGTTGGAAGAGGCGATACTGGGCGTGAACAGTCGCAACCTGAAGACGCTGAAGACGGACCTGGCGGTTGCGTATGAGCTGAGTGGGCGGATACCGGCGGATCGACTTTCATTGGCGGAGAGCGGAATCAAGACGCGTGATGATATTGAAGGGCTTTTTGGAACGGGGTATAGCGGCTTCCTGATCGGTGAATCGATCGTGGGGCATGAGGACCCCGGGGCGAAGTTGAGAGAGTTGCGAGGGGAATCAGAGCGTGGCGCTTGAGATCAAGATTTGTGGGATCACGAATGGGGAGGACGCGCGGGCGGCCGTAGCGTTGGGCGTGGACTATCTCGGGTTCGTTTTATACCCGAAGTCGCCGCGTGCCGTAACGGCGGAGCGGGTGAAGCAGGTGCTTGATGAGCTGGATGCGCCCTGCAAAGCGATTGGCGTGTTCGTCAACTCACCGCGCGAGGAGGTCGAGGCTGCGGTGGATGCGTGCGGTCTGTGGGCGGCGCAGATCCACGGCGATGAGACGGCCGAGATGTTTGCGGAATCGCCGGTACGGCTCTGGCGCGCGCTGAAGATGATGCCGACGGGTCCGGAACCCAACCCGTCCGGCTGGGCGGCCGAGCGGTACGTGGTGGATGCTGCGGTGCCTGGCGCTTATGGCGGCACCGGTGTAACGGCGGACTGGGAATCCGCGCGGGACGTGGCGAGGGGATGCCCGGTGCTGCTGGCCGGCGGGTTGACGCGGGAGAATGTGGCTGTGGCAATCCGCGCGGTGAGACCCCTTGGGGTGGATGTGTCGAGCGGGGTCGAACTGGGTAAGGGGAAGAAAGACCACGCAAGAATGGAAGCTTTTGTAGCGCAGGCGCGCAAAGCGGCTGCGAGGGGGTATGGATATGCAGAAAACTGATCCGGATGGGAGGGGACATTTTGGCATCTACGGTGGCCGCTATGTGGCGGAGACGCTGATGCCGGTATTGAAAGAAGTCGCCGCAGCCTACGAGGAAGCCAAGACGGATCCGGCCTTTGACGCCGAGTTTCGGCGGCTGCTGAAGGACTATGTGGGACGGCCCTCGCCGCTCTACTATGCCGAGCGGCTGACTGAGAGCTATGGCGGCGCGAAGATCTACCTGAAGCGCGAGGATTTGAACCATACGGGCGCCCACAAGGTGAACAACACGTTGGGCCAGGCGTTGCTGGCCAAGCGCATGGGTAAAAAGCGGCTGATGGCGGAAACCGGTGCGGGGCAGCATGGCGTGGCGACAGCTACCGTGGCGGCCCTGTTTGGGATGGAATGCGTGGTCTACATGGGCGAAGAGGACATCCGGCGCCAAGCTCCCAACGTGAAGCGCATGGAACTGCTCGGCGCTGAGGTGGTCCCGGTATCGAGCGGGACACGCACGCTCAAGGACGCGATGAGCGAGGCGCTGCGCGCATGGGTCACCTTTGTGGATTCGACCTTCTACGTCATCGGTACCGTGGCAGGACCGCACCCATACCCGGTGATGGTGCGCGATTTCCAGAGCGTGATCGGTGTCGAGACGCGCGAACAGATTCTGGAGCAAGAGGGGCATCTGCCTGATCTGATTCTCGCCTGCGTGGGCGGTGGGAGTAATGCGGCCGGTATTTTCTATCCGTTTCTCGAGGAGAAGGACGTTGAGCTGGTAGGGGTGGAAGCCGGGGGCTACGGCATGGGTATCGGCGAGCACGCGGCCAGCATTGTGGGTGGAAGCGTTGGCGTGCTGCACGGGACAAAGACCTACGTATTGCAGGATGACAAGGGGCAGATCCAGAATGCGCACTCGGTCAGTGCCGGCTTGGATTACCCCGGTGTGGGGCCCGAGCATGCGCTGTGGGCCGACCTGGATCGGGCCAGTTACTGTGCGGTGACGGATGCAGAGGCACTGGAGTCGTTCTATGAGCTGACGCTCAAGGAGGGAATCATCCCGGCGCTGGAGTCGTCGCACGCGGTGGCCGAGGCGAAGAAGCGTGCGCCCGGCATGGGCTCGAATACGGTGATCATTGTCAATCTGTCGGGGCGTGGCGACAAGGATGTGGACGCGGTTATCGAGATAGCAGGAGCAGGTTCAAATGAATAGAATCGACAGAACATTTGAGACGCTGAGATCCGAAGGGCGCAAGGGTCTGGTCGGGTACTTAACGGCCGGGGACCCGGACGTTGAGACCTCGGAAGCCCGTATGCGGACCGCGCTGGATCATGGGGTGGATATCCTCGAGGTGGGGGTTCCGTTTTCGGATCCAACCGCGGATGGCCCGACCATCCAGGCGGCATCGTTCCGGGCTTTGCAGAGCGGGATGGCTCTCGAAAAGACACTGGGGCTGATCGGACGGTTGCGGGCTGACTACCCGGACGTGCCGATCGTGATCTTCGGTTACCTCAACCCCTTCTTCTATTACGGGTATGAGCGGTTCTGTAAGGATGCAGCAGCGGCAGGTGCCGATGCGCTACTGGTGGTGGATCTTCCGTACGAGGAATCGAATGAGCTTCGTCAGCACATGACGCCGGCGGGACTTCAGTTCATTCCCTTGATTGCCCCCACGACGCCGACTGAGCGGGCCAGGGAGATCCTCAAGGACGCGTGCGGATTCGTCTACTACATCATGGTGACAGGCGTCACGGGAACGGCCACGGCTGAAGCGACGGACGTGAAAGAACACGTTGATCGGCTGCGGACCTGCACAGATCTTCCCATCGCGGTCGGGTTCGGTGTGGCCTCCGGCGAGCAGGCACGTGCCGTGGGCGATGCGGCCGACGCGGTCGTGGTCGGTAGCGCGTTGATCAATGCTGCGGGCGAGGATAGGCTTTCCGAGCTCGTGGACGAGCTGCACCGCGCACTGGGGTGAGACCCATGGTCAGTCATGTCGATGTATGACGTGACATTAGCTCCTTAAATCTTGATTCTTTGAGTAAATGAGTCGAACAATTTCATTTGGA
>JAOZSS010000152.1 GCA_029939545.1 Kiritimatiellia bacterium
TCGCACCCGCTCGTCCCACACGCGCTCCTGGTTGTCTAGCCCACACGCCGCTACCGGCAGCGGGCCGACCTCGCGAATCACGGCTTTAGTTGTGACATACTGAAAGTGTGAACCGAACCCGAAAACGCTCATACCATCCCGACTCAATCGCATGTCGTCATATCCCGTGACATCCAGCGTGGGGGAGACACCATCGATACTTCTGGCGTGATCCTCAATGTACTCCGCCGGGATCAAGTCCCCCCTCTCAACAGATGTACGCGGCATGAGTGCTGCCACATCTCCATTCGCCTCCATCAACATGTTGTCCGCATCGTTCAGGGGGCGCCACGGGCGCCCGCACACCATGCCAACCCGTTCGAACGTGTTGATAGCTTTGATGCTCTCATCCAACCATCCGGGCATGAACAGCACATCACTGTCTGTATAGGCCACATACTTTCCCGGGGCTGCACCGAACATCGCATTCAGGGCTGCAGCTTTGCCCATGTTGTCGGCGGAGAGAAACAGGTATTGAATGGCCCCCTGCTCGTGCAGATCCAACAGGTAGCGCCGCACCTCATCACAACTCCCGTTGTCGAAAACCATAAGGTCAAAATCGTCCCCCGAATTGTTCACCAAGCTGGTAAGACAAAGTCTGAGTGTAGCCAGACTCTCCTCCCAGTAGCCGACCAGCTCGGGAACATAGACCACGGTGGTCAATGTCACATCCCTCGGGTCACCTTCTTTGGCAATTGTTTTTAGTGGATTTCTGCCACGGAGGACCACGGTTTGATTCCTTTCATCGCGACGGGCCTGTATGACGCAAGCACTTGTTACGCCACTGACGATAGTACAGCCGTGCGTCACTGGCAAGACCGCCGATATTGCGCCAGAGAATGGCTCCTGCAAACAGGCCGATCAGCACAGCCTTTAGCCCTATATCCAGAGCGAGAGAACCGCTGTCAATGGTCGTCGAGAGCCAGAGGAGCCCAAGCATACCCCCATATACTACAGCCAGAAGCCCCCACTGAAATGGCATGGGGTAGTAGCGGCGAGAGAACCCTAGAGCAAGTGCGAAAGCACACGCGTAGGAGGCCAAGGTTGTCCATGCGGCAGCGATCACTCCAAAATGCGGCACAAGAATGAGGTTCAGCACAACATTCGAGACGCCAGCCGTAAAGGTGATGACCGGAATGACCGATGTCTTCTTCTCAAACATGATCGCGTTCACCGCAAAACCCTGCATGCTGCGCAAGACATAACAGCCGGCCAGAATAGGAACATACCGATGCGCCGCGTGATACTTCGGCGGTGCCAGAAGCGTGATAATCTCTTCTGCATATACCGATACACACAGGTAGAGAAGCGCCACCCCTACGGACCATTTCATAATAATCGAACGGTACTCGACCTGTGTCCGGACCTTGTCTTCCTGCGAAGCGCGCATGAACGCCGGACTGATAGCGGCATGGAACGAAGCCACGACCGTCTGTAGCAAGCGCGCCAGCCGCCCCGCAAGATCGTACAACCCAATCGCGGCAAGCGGCACATAAAAGGAAAGGATGTACTTGTCGGTGTACATAAAGAGGATGCCACCCAAGCTGTGTGGGATGATTGGCAGACTATAGCGCAAGGCGCCGCGTAAGATCGGCCATGAGAAACGTAGCCCCAGGTCCCCCCGCACCATAAACAGAAGGAACAGCGCGCGACACGCAGCATTGCATGCTTGAGCCAACAACACGCCTCGTGCGCCCAACCCACGGTAGATCACAAAATAGACCGCAAACACCACCCCCAGGATGGCATAGCATATGCCGCCCAGCAGCAGGGTCAGCCCCCGCTCCCGTACCCGCAACAGCGCGTTGCAATAGTTCACAATCCCGTTGAAGAAGATCGTCACCAGCCCAAGCAAAACATAAGGCTTGTAGCTTAGAACCACATTCGGGAAAAGCAGGGCGGTCAGCGAAGGGCCGACAGCATGGAACATAAGAAGTATGGCCGCGTTGATTGCTATTATCGCGAATAGAATGGTGGAGAGATAAACCTTGATTGTCGGACCATCATGGTCGAAGAAGAGGCGGCTGATGCTGTTGGAGAGCTGCAAGCCCATGAAGGCTGCGAGTACCGCCGTCAGCGTCAGTACCAGCGAAACCAACCCGAAATCCTGCGGGTCGAGGAATCGGGTATATACAGGCAGCATGAAGAAGTTCACTACGTTGGGCAGTAAACTTGCCGCCATGTAGGCCGTTGTATTTCGAAGTACTTTCACGAGGCTTGTATGGTCGTCAACTCTGGCCGAACCGACCAACTATTGCTTCGGCCAGAAGCGCTTCGGCCTTGGGAATGGATTCGACTGTAGCACCGGCGATGTGTGGCGTTACAATGAGGTTGCGATGCTTCTGACAGTAGGTACGAAGCGGGGAGTCCCAGCGCTGCCCGGTCACCGGCTCAGCACACACAACGTCCAAGGCGGCACCTCCGAGTCGCCCCGACTGCAATGCGTCCAGCAGTGCCTCCTCATCCAGCAGTTCGCCGCGTGCAGTATTCACCAGCAATGCTCCCGGTCTGCACGCCTCAAAGAGCGCGGCCCCAAGAAGCCCCCGGGTCTCATCGGTGAGCACGGCGTGCACGCTGATGACGTCACAACATGCCGCGACCGCTTCGAGGGAAGACAACCGGTCGTATGCCTGTTCCTCTACGTAAGGGTCGAAATAGTGCACCACCATATCCATGGCACTTACCATGCGGGCAAACTGACGGCCGGTTCGTCCAAGACCGATGATGCCGATATCTTTTCCGCTCAGCATGGTACCTGTGAAGGCATAGCGTTCCCAGCAACCCTCTTCCACGGACCGGCATGCCGGAACCGTCTTGCGGGCAAGTGCCAGCAGAAGTCCCAACGCATGCTCGGGGGTTGAGGTGATCCGCTCGAGTCCCGGCAAACCACCTAACGACAGCACCTCTATTCCACGTTGATCTGCCGCCCCGACATCGACGTGCGTTAACCCGGTGGTGGGTGTGGCAATAAATCTCAATGCGGAACAACGTTCGAGCAACGATGCCGTCCAGTGAACGCCCAGCCGTACGATGAGCCCGTCGACACCTTCCAGTTCCACGCGGGATGGCGGCAATGTCCCCGCAAAGAAGGTCACCCTATGTCCCGCCTTCTCCAGCAGCTGACGCGCATGGGGGGAGAATCCGCCCGGCTCTGTGACGAGGATATTCATGACGCCTGGGTGCTCCCCGCCAACAGATACTCGGCATACTGGAAATCCTCTTCGGTGTCTATGTTGACACTCCGTTCCTCCGGCATCAGGTAAGGCACCGTCTGGGGTGACACGAAAGAGCGGTCGCGCCTGAGGGTGTCGGTGCGCGTCAGGTAGATCGCGCCATTCCGATAGTAAACCGGCGGGAATTCCTGCCGGGGGGTGCCCACGGGGTAATTGAACATGGGCGTGACACGTGGCGGATCACAGTCTTGATCAAGGTCATACATGTAGTATGGATGCTGTGTTTCCTCCTGCGTGAAACTCACCACACTCTCAGCGCCGGTCTGCGTGGCCAGTCGAATGGCCCCGTCGATATCTTCTGCCGACCGGAAGGGTGCCGTCGGCTGCAACAGAAGCACGTAGGTGTAGGTTGCTTCCAACTGGTCGAGCAGATGTAATACCGCATCTTGAACGCGTGCCGTATCGGAGGCCAATTCGGGTGGTCTAAGGAAGGGCACATCTGCCCCGAAGGCCCTGCAGACGTCGGAGATCTCTTCGCTGTCTGTGGAAACTACGGTACGCGTCAGCAACGCTGCTCTGGACGCCGCTTCGAGTGTATGGGCAATCAATGGCTTGCCGCCAAGCTCACGAATGTTTTTCCCCGGGACGCCTTTCGACCCCCCCCGCGCCGGCACCACACCCAGTACGCTCGGTGACTGCATTAGACTTGCTTCCCCTCTGCCCTGGCTCTCAGATATCTTTGATGTAGTGCAGCCGTTTCTGCACGTACAGTTCAACCTCTGCCAGCTTACCCGCGATCTGTCTGGCCGCCGTGCCGTTGCCGTAAAGCGTCGACGGCGCATACCGCCCCTTGGCTTCGTGATCACGGATGGCGTTGACAATGCTGGTGCGCTTGCATTCGACAGGGACAACGTTCTCGGCGACCTCGCGCCCCTCCTGTCGGTCACCCACCAGCACCACCGGCGTCCCCGAGAACGTTGTATCGCGAATGAAGCTGCTGGAGTTTCCGATCGCGCACACGGTCTTCTTTAGAGCTTTCTGAAACACCTCCGGCTCGAGGTTCTTGATCAGGTGCAGCCACTCATTGTCCGGATGCTTCTCGCGATAGCGGCGCAGCGTCTTGCTAATGTTGTCCGCCCCCGCATCGATGTTCGGCCACAGCCAAACCGTCGGGTGCTTCAGCTCAGCCAACGCCGCAAGGATCTCGTCGGCTTGCTTCGTCTCAATGCCAAACTCGGTCGTCACGGGATGGAAAATCACCAGGTAGAATGGTTGGGATGAATCCAGATGCGCCCCCACCCCATTACCCGTGAAAAGGTCAGCAGGTAGATCCGTATCCAGTGCCGCAATATAGTCGCCGACGGGACACCCAAAGCTGAATACTGTTTCCGGGTTCTCGCCCATGCGCACGACGTATTCCGCCGCTCGAGCCGTTGATGGGAAATGAAAATGTGAGAACTTCGTGATGGCATGCCTCGCACACTCGTCGATGCTACCGCTCACCTCTCCGCCCTGAATATGCGCAATGCAGATATTCTGATAGGCGGCGGCTATCACCGCACCCAGCGCCTCGTAGCGGTCGCCTATAATCAGGGCTATGTCCGGTGCCAATCGCTGGAGTTCAGAGGCAAACTCTATCGTGGCAAACCCGATCGACTTGGCCATCGTGGTGGGGATCGAGCCCTCGAGTTCCATGTAGACGCGCCCGTCAATCCGGAAGCCGTCTTGCTCAACAATACGGGCCGCCAACCCGAAACGCTCGAGCAACATCGTGCCGGCGCAGACGGTCTGCAGCTCCAGATCAGGATGGGCCTCAATCGCGTGCATCACGGGCCACATGCGCCCGTAGTTGGCACGATCCACCAGTATGACGCATATCTTACGCTTAGTCATCAATGTCATCCCGTCTCAGTTGTTGATCCCGCGATACCGCGTTGCGAAGTCTGCATCCGACCCACGCGTCTGTCTCGGCCGCCGGAATCCCTGTGCCCGGCTTCTTGAAGGCCAAGTCCTCGAGAGCAAGCGTGGTCCCCTCCTCCAGGTCTTTGGCTGCCACAATGCTCTTGGTGAACAGGGTCCGTAGATCCGACAGTTCCTCGGCTTCCGCATTCTTGCTCACCTGGGCATTCAGTGCGGTCTCGAGAAACCGCATGTCCCGGATCAATCCGGCAAACTCCTCCACCGTCAGGGAAGCTGGGACGTCAGGGCCAAAGCACTGCCGACTGAATGTCACATGCACTTCCACAGCACATGCCCCCAGTACGCGGGCCGCAATCCCGGCTGCTGCCCGCCCGGAATGGCAGGAATAACCTACCGGAACACCATAGCGATCTCGGTATGCCGCAATCAAATTCAACCCCATGTGCTCGGGGGGACAGGGGTAACGGTTGGTACACTGGAAGACCACCAGGGGCACGCCGGATTCCTGCACGATGGCTACGGCCGCATCGACCTCTTCCATTGTGCTCATGCCGGTACTCAACAACAAAGGCAAACCCGTGGCGGCCATCTCCCGTAACAAGGGCGGATTATTCGTCTCTCCAGACGCCACTTTCCAAGCCGGCACCCCCACGCGCTCCAAGAGCCGCATCGCTTCACCCGAGAAGGGTGAACTCAGAAACACCACTCCCGCATCGTCCGCATGCTGCTTCAGTTGACGCCATTGGGGCTCCGTAAAAGCGGTTCGCCGCCAGTAATCGCCCCGTGTGGCGTCTTGAGGGAAGACATTCA
>JAOZSS010000020.1 GCA_029939545.1 Kiritimatiellia bacterium
TGTTTTCTATGTTTTTCCTCTCTCAGGCAGGAGCGGAAGACCGGTTACACCCGCTGCTGGGGAAAGAGCCTGTGAAAGAACGAGGAAGTCGTCCCAACCTTGCATCGCCGGTCAGGCCCCCTGATTCTGAGCCACTCTTGACTTATCCGATGCCACAGGGGATGATCCCTTCCCATGAACTCTCATGACCGTACCGATGACGTCAGCAAGCGCCGTGCACGATTGACCGGCGTTGCCATTCTTTCGATTCTACTCGGGCTGCCCTCGCTCATTGCGTGGGTGGTCAACCTGGAGATTGGGATCCGCACCATCGCTCCCGCCTGGCCGAGCCTGGTCGGCGACGACCCGGGCAGATTCCTACAGATCCTGGTCTTTCTCTCCGGCGACCTGAGCACCATATCCACGTTGGTCCCACTTCTCCTTTTCGCGTTTCCACTCGTCCAGAGTCTCCGCATTCTACGTCGGCCCTACGACGACACCGCCTCAATCCATGCCATGGAAGCCCTGCCATACCCGGCCCACTTCCCCTTCTTCCTCGTGATGCTGGGACTGACCGGTACGCTCTACGGCCTCTGGATGGGGTTGAGTGTGAGCGGCGTGGCATCCATGACCGACGGCATGCCGAAGCCCGAAGATTTGACGATCGTACTCGACCGCCTGCTGGACGGCACCGCCACGGCCCTGCTCAGCTCACTCGTCGGCCTGATTGGTGCCTTCCTTGCAGCCAAGCCTTTCCCCTACCTCTTCGAGCGCGCCGCCTGCCTGGATCCGGTCGAGGAGGAGCGCTCACTGGCCGACACGATTGACCACCTGACCCGCGACCTGAAGGCGCTTAGCGCTGCCAGCCGTGAGTTCAGCGCCGGCCTTCAGCCTGAGGCCATCTCCGACGCCCTTGCGGCCATCAGCGCTATGGAGAGTGCCGTCAAGGCCCAGACAGAGACGCTCCAGAATGCCGTCGGCGGCATCGAGCGCCTGGAGGCGGGACAACGTGACGGCGTGGAAAAACTTCAGAAGCTCGACGGTATCGCCGAGTCCGTCAGCCAGACCGGGCAACGATTCGACCAGGCCGCCGGGATGCTTGAAAAGATGATCGAAACGGAGGCGCGTGTGGCCGAGACGCTGAGTGCCCTGCTTTCCGAGGTACAGGCAGAGCGCCGCGAGTCGGTCGAGGAGCTCACAGCCCTCCGCAAGGCCGTGGAAAACGAGGCCGCCGCGACCGGTGCCGAACGAAGCAAACTGCGCAAGGCATTCGCCGCTTTTTCTGGAGGATCATCCCGTGGCTAAGACCGGCTACAACGCGGCGCTTGCGGCACGCCAGATCGACGCCCTGATCAACCGGTCGCAGACGCGGCTCTATACACACAGTCCCAACGATGTACTCGTGCAGATTGCCCTGCCCCTGATCCTGATCCTAGCCATTTCGACCCGCCTGATGATGGTGGCCTACAACATGCACTCGCAGCAGGACATGGGACCGGCCGTCATGGAACTGTGGAAACAGCAGGTTATCCTTCGCATTGATCGTGTGCTGGAGGCTTGGGAGCGCGAGGCCCACCTCGCCGCCTTCTCCGATTTTGCACACGTCGCCTTTGCGGACGCCTGGCCGAACGATCCACGCTACAGCCAGCTCTGCCGCAAAGCCCAGGAGTTGAACGACCGCGCGGGGCTACAGAGCCGCATCCTCGCCGCCGCACTGGCCCGCCAGAGCGAATCCACGCCGGGTGTTGTGGCCACCATGGTTCCCGAAGCGGATCTCTCGCTTGAGCCCGGCAGCCCTGAAGCCGCTTACGCGGAGGACTACATCGCACAGCGACTGGCCCAGTGGGGCGATCGCATCGCCAGTCTGCATTGGGAGACTGTCGGTTACGTCGCCGGGCGTCTGCCGCTCGCCGCCAAGGCCGGTGCCGGTGACGCTCGTACTCAGCTCCTGCACATTGCATCTGAACTCGAAAAACGAGGATACCCCCTTGTCGCATCCGTACGCGCCGAGTACGGCCGTAGAGAGGCATCACCATGAAACGAACCCTCGCCTTCCTCGTTCTTGCTTCATCTGTTGCCGTGCTCGCCCTTGGCGAGGAACCCCATGTGGCAGCACGCGACCGGGCCAAGCGCCAGCTCGCTGTCCGCGCTGCCGCACAGAAGATTGTGGATGCCCTACAGACTCCACCGGCAACCAGTGAAGAGGACGCCCGCAAACTGGTGGCCGAGCTGGGCGATCGCATGCGCAAGGACGTCAAGGCGCACAGCGATCCCAACGTCAGTCGTAAACTCTGCATCAAACACCTCGCCGACCAGCGCCGCCGCGCGCTTGACCGTTGGATCGACGACGCCGTCGCCCGTGCCCGCGAGCACACGGCCCTTCCGTTGCTGCGGGAAGACGTGGTCGCCCTGCTTGGCGATGACTGGGAGCAGCGCACCAAGGCCGATACGGACGCCTTCGCAACCCGCCATATTGACAACGCGTTCGGGCAGGCGCGCAAACAGAGCGTCGCACTCCAACGGGACGAGTTGAAGGGACTCATCCGCATGCCTACCGAGAAGGAACTGAATGCGCGCCTGACGGGCCTCGCCGACCGTTCCGGGCATCACCCCCCCCAACCAGCGGATCTCGACACCCTCGCCGACTGGTTGGCCACTTTCGCTGCGACGCCCGATCGCCCTCTGTTCAAGGAGGTCCAACACAGCACACGCCAGGCCTCGCAGCGCGTCATTGCCCAGGTAAAGAAGCAATACAGCCAACAGCTCACATCACTCCGTAAAGCCGCCACCACGCTGCCTGCCGCCACAATCGATGCCGACCGCATACGTTCCGTGCTGCTAAAAGCGGCCCACACCACCGTCAAGGCCTTGCAGGTTGAAGAGATGCACAACCCTCCGGATGAACGCGCCACGATCTACGGTCCGCTCTCCGTGATTCAGGAGGAAGCCGACCGCATGGCCGGAACACTGGAGGAAGAACGGCTCGATGCAACCATCCGCAACCAGAAAGAGATGCCCATGGATGCGGCGGCGGTCGAATCTGCCATTCGGTCCAACCTGAAGGCGCACCGCTCCACCAAGGGGAGCCGCCAGCAACTCCTCGGCCGGTACACCGCCGAGCTGAAGCCCTGGTTCTCCAAGCAACTCGTCGCGCGAGCCGGACGCGTTGGGGATAACGCCTTCGCCGCTCGTATCGATGCCCTTCTCACCCAGAGCAAGCGCCTCACCACCTCGCTCAACGACCGCATCGCCCGGCAGCTCGACCGCCTACTGCCCGACATACGAAAACGCGTGGCGGCGGACCAGTTGCGCGAAGCCTTCGGAGCCCTTCCCTCCACCATCGAGACCCTCACCCCGGAATCGATTGAAACCGTATGGGCGTCAGGTTGCTGCGACGCAGTCAAGACACTCGGTGCCGCCTGGCAGTCGCTGCAAGCTGCCGGGCTCATCCTGGCCCCCACCGGAAAAGATCGTCTGATTGACGAAGCTCAGCACCAGGTCATCGCGTCCTGCAATCGCCTGCTCCCCACCGCCTGCCGCGCCATGCGCGAACAGGGCAACCAGCTCACCCTCCTCGAGAAAGATTGGACCGCCCAACTACAGAAGGAAGTCAAAGCCGGGCGCGCCATTGAGAAGATCACAACGGACTGGACCCGCGAGCTGGACCGCCGCTGGCGGGCCTATGCCGACAAGGCGAAGCTCCCCTACCCCGACCTGTTCGCGCGCACGCTCGACCTGCTCGACAAGACCGTCCGCAAGCTATTCGAGTCGCGCCAGGCGGAACTCAAGAAGGAAGCAGAGGCTGAGGCCGAGGAGCCGTCCGAGCCCACCCCTCCCGAGGAGGAGAAGGTCGAAGCCCCCCCTCCGCCCGAAGAGACACCCGAGGAGGCGACCAGCGTCACCATTGAAGAGATGCTCGAAACACTCGACTTCGTGCTTTTCTTCCGCGATACGGATGGCCGCAGCGAGGCGGTGCTCCTGAGCAGTGACGGCGAGTCGAGCCGGATTGCCTTTGATCCCGGCAACGTGCAGAACGCCGTCGATGCCGTCTACGCCTCCATTATACCGGCCATTGAGGCAGCCGCCCAAGGCAAGGCGACCCGGCGGTCCAACGCGCCGTTGCTCCTGGGAATCCTGAAGCGCTTCAGCTCGCTTGATTTGAAGGTAGCGGTATTGGTCGGCAGCAAGCAGGTACGTCACATGACCAGCATCCTGCTGCGAAACCGGGTGGAGCTGTTTGTGGCCAATTGGAACGCCAACCCCGACAATCCCACCCTCGAACTGGTGTGGGAGGACAATATCGAGGTGGCACAGTGAGCGAGGCATCGGCGGCCATCCCGACGCGCGTCGACGCTATCGATTGGGACCACTGGCAACCGACTGAAGCGGCCACCCTTCTCTTCGTCATTCGAGACCATTCCATCCTGTTGATCCATAAACTACGTGGACTGGGCAAGGGAAAGATCAACGGCCCCGGTGGGCGACTTGAGCCCGGTGAGACCATGCAGGAGTGCGCTGTTCGCGAGACGCAGGAGGAGGTCGGCGTCACGCCCACCGACGTCGAGTATGCCGGGCGGCTGCATTTTCAGTTCCTTGATGGCTACGGTCTGCGCGGGGATGTGTTCCGCGCCTCAGATTTCGAGGGGGATCTGATCGAAACGGAGGAAGCCATCCCCGAGTGGTTTGCGATCGCGGACATCCCTTTTGAGCGCATGTGGGCCGACGACCCGATCTGGTTCCCCTACCTCCTGGACAAGCGCCTGTTCACCGGCCACTTCATCTTCGACAACGACACCATGCTGGATCATCGCGTGGTTGCCTCCGAAGCATCATTGCAGTAGCCTTCCCTGTAAGGCAACGCACAGTCAACCGGGGAGGATGTATCATGAAGACACTCAGATCGCTTTTTATGGGTGCCATCGCGCTGACCCTTGTGACCGCGAGCCTCACGGGATGCGCCTCGACCCATCTCTCAAGCGCGCGCAAGCATTTCTACAAGGGCGATCTAGCCAGCGCCACAACGGCGCTGCACGAGACGTCGGCCGGGGATCCCGACCGTGCGCTGCTCTTGATGGAGCGCGGCATGGTTAAGCACACCGCCGGACACTACAAAGCCTCGGCGGACGACTGGCTTCTGGCCGCAGAGACGATCGACCGACTCGACAGACTCAGCGCCTTGCGGCAGACCTCCGGTTCTGTAGCCAGCGACCGCCGCATCAAGACGTTCCACGGCCTACCCTATGAGCGCACGCTACTGCGATCCTTCTGTGCGCTGAACTACTTCGCCATAGCCTTGTGGGATGATGCTGCGGCGCAGGCGCGCAAGGCCATAGGCCAGCTCGAGAACCGGGAGGCATTCCCTGACGACGCCTTCAGCCGCTACCTTGCTGCATTCTGCCTTGAACTGACCGGTGACACAGACGGAGCACGCCGCCACTATCAAGCCGCCGATAGGTTGACCAGCACGCTCGCCATCGCCTCGACGGGTTCAATCATGCCCGGCACGAAAAGCCTATCGACTCCGCCCCGGGACCATGCAGGTTCGCGGGACACTGAGATCGTCTGTTTCATCGGCATCGGACGGGGACCTAACGGACGCGGACGCATCCGCCGGGCAAGACGCTGGGGGCCGACCCCATTTGTCGAGGTCTACGCCGACGATGAACTTCTTGGGCGAAGCTATGCGCTGACCAGTACCGAGAGGCTGTACGACCGCACCCAGGAGCAGCTTGCCGCAATTCACGCCGCCGAGGAGGAGTCACAGAGCGCAATCAAGCACGGCCTCGTCGCCACGCTTGCGAACGATAGTCCTGCCCTCGGCACGCTGCTTTGGACGACCATATTTGCATTTGAAGGTCGAGCCAAAAGGCGGTGGGAGACGCTCCCGCTGTCGCTGCAGGTGGCGCGGGTGAAGTGTCCGGATGACCTCCGCCGCGTGAAGTTAGTCTTCCGCGGACACGACGGGTCCATCCAGGATGAGCAGACCTTCAGCACCCCGCTGACGCGCCGCAACCAGACCTTCGTCACCTTCGCGCGCAATTCGCCGCCGTAACCCGCACGGGGAACAGCCGCACACGGTGCGGCCCTACACTCACGTCGCGCGTTGCGTATTGGCTCACCACTGAATTGACCCCTCGCCCATGTTATGGGAGCATGCGGGTGCACTACTATCTATTGGAGGGAAGCGCCTATGAAAGTCCTGGTTACCGGCGGTGCCGGCTATATTGGCAGTCACACCGTGCTTGAACTACTTAATGCGGGACACGAAGTCTGCGTAGTTGATAACTTGTGCAACGCCAGTATCGAATCGCTACGCCGTGTCGAGGAGCTGACGGGAAAGCCGATCGACTTTCGTGAAGTAGACATCCTGGACAAGTCTGCCCTCACGGCCGTCGTGTCCGGGGGCGGCTTCGATTCCGTCATCCATTTTGCCGCACTGAAGGCGGTCGGCGAGTCGGTTGCCCAACCGCTACGCTACTACGACAACAACATCGCCGGTACCCTCGTCCTCTGCCAAGTCATGCGCGAGCAGGGCGTTAAGCGCATCGTCTTCAGTTCCTCTGCCACCGTGTACGGTGACCCGCATACCGTCCCTATCACCGAGGACTTCCCGCTACAGGCCACCAATCCCTACGGGCGCACCAAGCTGATGATGGAGTACATTTTGTCCGATCTCCATATAGCCGATCCTGACTTCCATGTGGCCTTGCTTCGCTACTTCAACCCGATTGGCGCGCACGAGAGCGGACGCATCGGCGAAGACCCCGCCGGCATCCCGAACAACCTGCTGCCCTACATCGCGCAGGTCGCCGTGGGCCGCCGCGAGAAGCTCAGCGTGTATGGCGACGACTATCCCACCCCGGACGGCACCGGCGTGCGTGACTATATCCACGTGGTGGATCTCGCCATCGGCCACCTGCGAGCGCTCGAAGCGCTGGCAGCTGACCCCGGCATCATTACCTGCAACCTCGGGACGGGATGCGGCTACAGCGTACTCGATATGATCAAGGCGTTCGAAGCAGCCAGCGGCAAGCAGGTTCCCTATGACATTGTCCCACGCCGTCCCGGCGACATCGCCGAATGTTATGCCGACCCATCCTTTGCCTCGGAACGCCTCGGATGGAAGGCCGAGCGCGGCATCGAAGCCATGTGCCAGGATGCCTGGCGTTGGCAGTCCCGTAATCCCACGGGGTATGGTGCAGCGGACTGATCACCGGTCGACGCACACGGTGCGGCCCTACAAGCCAGAAGGAAGCAATCTCTAATCCTCGACAGTGACGCGGTAGAAGTAGGTGCCGCTGTTCGTGGCGGTCGTGTCGAGGTACTCGTTCTGGGGCGGGGTGCAGAAGATGTTCTGCTGGTGGCGTGTGAAAGAGTCGAACAGGTTCGTTCCCTTCCAGACCGAGTAGCTGCGGTAGCGGATGGAGTCCCACTGCACCGCTACCCCTACGTCGACCGGCTCCTGCATGCGGGATTCCGCGCTGATGATGAAGCGTGACAGGTCGTTCGTCGGGTCTGTGCCGGCGCGCCACTCAGCATAATTGCTCATGCCGTCTTCATCCGCGTCTCCGTCGGGATCGGTCCCCAGCAGGTCATGGCGATCCTCCCAGGCGTCCGGGATACCATTGCCGTTCGCGTCATCGGGAGGATCGACGATGTCGGTGAGGCGCCAGCCCTGGACACGGAAGTCATCCAGGCCGTAGTTCATCTCCTCGGTACCGGCACTACGCACCACAAACACGCCGACCCAGTCGATATCCAGTACATCGTTCTGGAAACGCTCATAGGATGTCATCGGGCCGCGTGACCATCCCTCCGAGAAGTCGATTGCCACATCATAGGATTCCCAGCTTCCAGGCACCGGCACCTCGAGCTGCTTCTGCCAGATCATATCGCTGTGGCGCGAATGGAGATAGAGGGCCATCTCGCTGGGCGCGCGCGGATCGGCCTGGAACCGGAAGCTCAACCTTGTAACCAGCACGCTATGATCGATAGGCGTCCAGGCAATACAGCACTCATAGTCGGGCACCAACTGCGCCTCGAACTTGGCCATGAGATAGTTGCCCGTGTTCGTGATCACGGCATCACTGCGCATGCCGTCCCAGTCGCCGACCAGGCCGTCATCCCACGTATCTGTCTCGTCGACCGTCTCTGCGGCATGGCAGACCACGGCCATCAGCAAGAGGACTGCCGTTGTGTACCCGACCCGAGTTATGCGTTTATCTCTCATTTTTCTAGGGCAACACAGGTTGCCAATTGAACTGTGATCCAGTCGGCGTCCCATTCGTATATTTCACATGATGACGATAGTAATACGCTTTCCCCGGCTCCAGGGAAAATACGGCATTAGTCGGCGGATTGGCAGTCGAGTCCCACCATGTATCGTTCAAATGCGGGTGGGTGGTGCCTGTGTTGACCAGCCAGATGTAACGCCACTTGTTCGTGCCGTTGTCGTCATACAAGTACCATATCTGGTCGCCATGCCTGTCGTGATCCGTCGTGCTACCGCCCGCTGCACCGCCATAGGCCCCCGGCTTGCCCGCAAACCCGAAGGGATTGGTGGTGGCCCCAGAGGTCGACTCGGATGTACTGTAGGGCCACCCAAAGATCTGCGCATCCCAGCCCTGCGCCTCGTTGGCGGATGTTATCGACACGGTCGGGACATTGCTGGTCCGCGTCAGCCCCACGAACACCATGTTCGTGCGCACCGCGACACTGTTGGTACGGAACACCCAGAATCCTTCGCCAGGATCAACCACGCGCGATGACTTGCCGCTGCCATTCCACCACTCCACGCCGCCGGAACCATTGGTCACGAGGGTGTAGGTCGAGAAGCTGAGACCGTCATCAAACTGAATCTGATCGGCTCCCGGGGCGTTGTGCTGGTTGCCAGGGGTCAGCCCGCGTGCGATCTGCTCGCCCAAGGTCGAGTCCAGTGCATTGCTGCCCACAACGTAGTCCACCGGCACCGTCACGAGATAGCGCTGGCCCTGCCGACGCGGCTGGACGTGCATGGCCCACTCCTGCGTGTTCGTATAGCCCTTGCCGTTCACGGAAACCGCGACTTCGTAGAAGCGCTGCGCCGTCTCTGTAACCGCATTGGTGTCAACCCACGTGTTCGTCGCCTGGAACTGCCCCACCACGGTTCCCAGCGGGCTTTTTGATTCGTCCACCGCGTCTACGCCCAGTATGCTGAATGTACGTGCCACTGGCGCATCGCCCACGGCAAGGAACTGGGTCCCGCCCATATACGCTCCGCCGACCCACTGGATCGCCAGGTTATTTCCTGCCTTTGTCTCCAAGTCAACATCTACAAGCCGCATGTAGGAGTTGCTGTCCGTCGGATCTGTTCCGGCATAGAATTCGTAGAGGGCGGTGATCTGGTCTCCGTCCGGGTCCGCATTGGCGTTGGACGAGGTGTTTCCAAACGCGAGTTCTTCCCACCGGTCAGGCAGTCCGTCACCATCATTGTCAATGCTCATAGGCATCACCGCAGCGACACCGAGGCTATCGATATACAGGCCGCCCGTGGCGTCCACCGTACCCGCCTGAGTCGTGAAGTTGCTGGAGGATGACGCCCAGCTGGCACCCTCGCTGTTTGATGCGTAGTAGCGGTAGTAATAGGTCTGTCCTGCATCCAAGTCGCTAAGCGTGTTGGTAAACAGGCCCCAGGCATGAACGCCAAGGTTGGAGGAGTAGGCCCATCCACCGTCCGCATCGAAGCCGTCGCTCGGCCCGTAGTAGACAGTCACCGTCGGATAAGGATAGCCCCCGGTCACATGGCCGGAGAGCGCCGCAGAATTGGTCGTCACGTTGTCGTAACCGCCGTACACACTGACGGCGGCGGTCGCGGCGGCCGGGGTTGGAACTCCGAGAAGAGAAACACTGTCCAGATAGTAGTAGTCCAGTGGCGGCGACCCGGCATCGTCAAGGAATACAATCTTGAGGCGGGCCTGGGTTTCGGTGGAGCCGATGGATGGCTGATACGGATTCGACACCTCCCCGTCCGACCCAAACGGCAGATCGAGTCCGTTAACACCATCAACGAGTTTGTTACTGCTCCATGTCGAGCCCCCGTCATGGGACGCCGCCATCCAGAGGTCCTCGTCGCCATCGGGTTCGTCCGCCGCGTAGGAGACAGAGAAACCGGCGTTACTGACACCGCTCAAGCTCACGTTCCCGAACACGACCTCAGGATGACCGTGGCTCGCCGAGCCCACCAGTTCCAACGCCCAAGCGCCCTTACCCGCCATCGACTGGGAACGCTGGATCGTGCCGCTGTTCTGGTTTGTCGTGGCGGCCCAGTTATCGTGATGGGCACCATCGTAGCTCTGATGCCGGATGTGGCGTCTGCCCGTATCCACCACAGCGGTACCGTGCAGTTCCAAATCGTCAATACGCCATGTTCCCGATGGGGCCGAGGCATTCGCGGCGTAAATCCTGAAATAGTTCGTGCCGGAGAGATCCAGCGGTTCGACATCCGTACTGACCTCAGACGATGCCCCCCACCCTGTCAGTGTGCCGTTCGCTCCCAGCGTGTAGAACGTGCTGTCATCGACGCTGTATCGCGTCACCCAGTTCGTCGGCCCCGTGTCGGAGCGATACTGGAAGAACGTCAGATTGGTAACATTGACAATCCAGCCGGGGGCGACTGTAATACTGAATCCGAAGTAATCGTCGAGTGTGGCATCTTCCGGCCACTTGGTTGATTTGTAGGACTTCGTACTGTCGTGACCCGTAAGGAAACCCACAGTGCCATCGCCGCTGTACGACAAAGAAGATGCCGTAATCCACGAATGCGTCTGGCTGGCAACCAGCGTCTCTCCCTCGAAATCATACTGAGCCAACAGCTCAGCCCTCACACCGGGCACAAACAGGTACAGGAAGAGTGCCACACTCGCACCCGCCATCACTAACCTGCTATATTTTGCTACTCTCATGTCTCTCTGCCGTCTCTTCAACTCTATCAATTCTTAACTCGGAATCTCCTGAAATACTGATTTGTGGATGATCCCGTAAATGCCAAATTCGTCGCCACCGCTGTTGCCAGCGCGTTGTTCGTGTTGCTCGCCACATAGAGCATCCAGTTCGATGTGGCGTAATCCAAGTTGACTGAGAAACGCCGCCATGTGTTCTCTGGAACCGTTGTACCCGTGGCGACCCATGTTGTATTGCTGCGCGCCCGGATCTCTCCTGCACTGTCGATGTAGAAGGCCCCCGCCACGCTTCCGTTCAGACTCGGCTCACTGTTGTCGGCCGGGTATCGGATGTAGGCGTAGAAGTCCACCCACACATTGGTGGCGTTGCTGTTCTCAAAGTTACGCCACAGGACAGCGTTCGTGGTCACCAGTCCGGCTTGGGCCCCGGCGAATTTCACCGCCGTCTGCACCTGCGCATCATTCTGCTGCTGCGCCTGCCAGCTATCCTGATTGTGCAGTACCCCCACCGAGACATCTTCAAAGGTTTCGGTGAAATAGGGCGCTTGGGCAGAGACATACGAAGCACACAGCAGTAGCGCAAAAATGCAAACGGCTGGAGCCGCCCCGCTCGGAGAGCGGGCCCTACCTGATCCAAACAGCTGTCTATCTTGCGTCTTCATGTCCTACTCAAATATGAATACGGGTTTCCCCGCATCGTTCTGCTGTTCAACCGTCACCGTAACGGTGATCCGGTCCTCATTACCAAAACTGTCCGTTACCTTCACCTGGAAGCTGTCGGATCCGAAGTAGTAAGGATCAGGCGTATAGGTCACCGCCTTGTCCACGTCGAATCCCGTGCCCGTGATCGTCGCCGTGCCGTGGGCCGGGGCCGTACTGAGCGCCCATGTCCCCACGTCACCGTATTTCGAGTCGGTATCCTTAGCATGCACATCAAGGGCAAACGGCGTCGGATTTCCGTTCTCGGAGATCGTCCGCGCCACACTGGCCCCGTTCGTGATAACCGGCGCATAGGTCGCCGCCGCCTGGCTGCCCGAAAGTGCCGGATCGGCCAGATAGTTGATGCCGCCGCCACTGCCGTTGTGTTCGAAGAGTGTGAAGTGATACGTCACACCCGGGCGCAGATTCGTGACCGTTACGCTTGCACCACTATTGTTGTAGACCACGTACTCACCCGTGGCGATAGTCTGGCCGTTGCTCAGGCCGGGATCAGCCGTGTAGGTTACGCCATCATCCGGGGCATCAGTGACCGCGGCATCCTTCTTCGCCACCAGAATTGCGTTGGCACCACTTCCGTCATCCCACGTGACGGTCATCTGATCGTTCGTGACGTTGATGAACTGCATGTTCGACGCCGCGGACGCCGGTTCGGTTGTGTATTCACCGATACCGTGGATCGTGAATGTGTAGGGATCCTTACCCGGGCGCAGATCATCACTGGCGATGGAAACCGTCGCTGTGTGAATGCCGATGTAAGACGGCGTAAAGGCAATCTTGAACTCACGAGATCTATTCGCCACTACGTTTGAATCTGCCGGCTGCGTCACGGCAAAAGCCGACGACTGCGGCCCACTCAGGCCCACATACGTTGCGTTGGTCAATGTCAGTTCATACGTATCGTGTGCGTTAGCGATCGTCAGCGTGTTTGTGATAGAGTGTGGCAAATCGATGGTCAGCTTCGTCCCGTCAGCCGTATCAGGCGTTGTATCGCCGTCCGCTATTGCCGCGCTATTGGTTCCCAGAACAGATAGCGTGGGTGTGAAGATCACGCTAACATAGTCGCTACCGTAGATCACGGTTCCGTCGGCTGCACCGAGCCAACTGACTGTGTCGAACGTTCCCGAGACGCCCTGTCCGTTCGTGATCAGAATGTACTCGCCGACCGCTACAGACCCATCGTTGCTGATGGAGAGCGTGCCGCCAAGAGTGGAATCGCCCGCTATATCGATCACGCTAATGGCATCGTTCGTGAATGAGTAGCGAAGTTCACCCGTGCTGCCGACGGTCAGATCGTCCGACCCCGTATTCCCGAAACTCACTGTCGCTGTCGAGCCAATTACATGTAGCAATGCGCTTCCTGAACCTGTGCCACGGCCAACAAAGACATCGCCCAGCGTGCTCAGCGTCCCATCGCTAATCGTGTAGGAGCCCACCGCACCATCCACATCCGACGCCACGTGCAGATTGGGTGTGCTTCCGGTCAATTGCACTGTCCCGCCCGTCTGGGTGACTGTACCGGTTGCAGAAGGCCCGCCCCCGAGGATCAGCCGAGCGTCACTGAATGTTATCGCAGCGCTGCTTGCGACCGTGACAACCCCCACACCATTCGAGCCCACGAAACAGTCATCCCCGACCGTCAATGTTCCGCCACTCATCGCGTACCTGCCGCTGTCCCCACTATTCTCGCCCAACACCAGGCAGTCACCAACCGCCAGCACACCGGCGGTTTGCTCCACCGTACCTGTCTGGGGCGTGCCCACCTCAGCATAGCCATTGTCTCCAATGAAAAGATCAGACACCGCTTCACCCGCCGACGAGACCACGGCTGTATACCCACCGTTGACATACGCAATATAGGTAGCAGTGGGCTCAGTGTTGACGGTCCAGTTAGCGTCAGTACTCCAACCACGTGTCGCCCCACCACCGGCATCCCACTCGAACGTGGCCAGATTCATAGTCAAGATGTTCGTTGAAACCGCCGCATCAGATTCACCACGGTCTCTGTCGAAGTCAGCCACAACCACTCGTACCGTCCATGTTCCGGAAGGCTCCACACCAGCGAAAGTAGACGGATTCTCATGCTTGAGCAGCACCCAGTCAGTTCCGCCTCCATCCGCAAAATTATACTCGCCGAATTCCTCGGTCAGACGCGTCGTGCCGGTGGGGTCAATAAGCTCCACGTAAGGTGAATTCGTCGGGACATCATACACGCCGGTATTCACGTTGAGTCCACTCTTTACATCGCGTACGAGTCCAGTGGTAGACCACGATCCGCCGGTGAACTGCCCCACAGCCACAACACCTGCGCCAAACCCGTCTCCGCCAGCGATCCAACTACTATACGTCGGCCCCTGGTCATCGTCGTCGGTGACCCCGAACTCAACGACTATGTTTGTGCTGACCATACGGTCATAGGGCACGGGATCTCCATCACTTTCAGGATCGGGATAGGTACCGCGATCATTGTCGTTGTCTTCGGCCGTGAGCGTCAGGAAGTAGAGGTCATCTGAGTGGCTGTTCGTGATGGAGAACGCATTGTAATAGGCGGTCGTAACACTCGTGGCACCGCTCACTCCCGCGAAATTTGTGAAGACCTGATCAAATCCGAACTGCTTGTCGGACATGAGCGTGGCATTGGTCGTGTACAGGTCGAAGTTAGGAATTACGCGCCCGTTGCCTGTGTGTATGTTCCCTTGGTAGGAGTGGGTGCTATTGGTCATGAATACGCCGCTGGGATCCGTCCATTTCACTGCGATATCGAGGTACTCGTTCGTGTTGGCAAGGTCTGCGTCGGTTATGCTGGTCTGGCTCGCGCCTTCAGGATCGTACGACGTCCCGACATACACAATCGTTGGCGTAGGCCCGTTCGTGTCTTCATCGTACACCGTAAACGTTATGTTGGACCCATCACTCGTCTTCGGCACGTCGAGTCTGTGGGTCTTGTTCGAATCAATGGCGCTCCAGCGCAGCGTCACATCACCGACCGGAATATTGACCGATGAGATCGAGGTCAGCGTCGCATTGCTGGCCCGAAGCGCCGCCCCCCCGTCAGAATAGGCGTAGTTGGTCAGGACCATATCCGTAACGATGGCACCGCCGTTATCGTTGCGCAGGTCGACGTTGGGTTTGAAGAACGGAGAGGTCTCGCTGGTGGTATTGATCCCGAGTCGATCATAGAAATCGAGTGTAATCGGGAAAGCCCCTGAATTCAAAAGGTGATCAGACACGGCATTGGTGGAACTCAGCGCGCCGAACTCAGCATTGGTCACAACCGGATTCTCCTGCACAGTGCCCAGGCCGCACAGCAGGTCCGACCAAACCGTGGCCACCCGCATGTCGTCGAACAAGGCTGGGCCGTGCGGTGTCCCGTCGCTTGTCGGGCGCTCGGCAAACAGTCCCACGCCTGAGATATTCGTGACGGTGTTATTGACTGGAACTTCGAGGTCCCAACCGCTCCCCACCGGCTCGGCCGTCGAGAACTGCCCCGGTGTATAGGCTTTGGCATACATTATCTGAGAATCGAAATCGAAACGCGCCACCAACAGGTACGTCTGATCGGCCGAGATCGTATAGCTGTCCCAGGCATACTGGTCGGTATCGTACCGCAGGCTGAGATAAGCATTGGCACCGTAAATTTTCCCAAGCCGGAAGATATCGCCCTCATCGCTCCTGATCTGGATCCCGCACAGGTTGCCGGTGTCCACGGCATCCATCTGCATCTTGCAGGCGACGTAAACGACGCCTGAAGTGAAGGCGGAGAACGAACGGAAGCACTCACGGAACCGATCCACGCTGTCGGCCTCATTCATGTTGACCTTTGTCTTGAGGCTCCCAACGTTACAGTAGTCCGTGAAAGTGTCTAGCCCCCCCGTCTCAATGAAAAACTCAGGTGTCGTCTCGTTTCGCGTCCAGCTCGAGCCACCCCACCCCTCTCCCCCGGACTTGCCGTGAAGGATATCCTCATTGGCATAGCTGTCAGCAGCGTCGAAAGGCTCATAGACCACACGACCGTTGTAGCCCGTAACAGATAGTGTCACGACACATGAATCAGATCCTGCTACCCCGGCATCCACGAAGTTCGTGGCGTAATGGACGCCAGCGGGAACCGTGGCCGACGACACCGTCGCCGTAATCGTCACGTGCTCTCCTGCTGCCACCGTCCCTGTATTCACAGAGAGCGAGAGCCAATCCGAAGCCCCGGAACTGTAAGTCAGTACGTTCGTGAACGTAAGGGCGCCGGAATTGATGTTCGTGACGGAGAATGTGTCTGTGTCGACTGCGGGGTCGGCCCCACGAGCCGCCGAGAAACTGAGCGTGGGCGGGGTTACCTCAACGACTGCGCCGGTGTGCCCCATCAGGTCAAACCAATTGGTGGCAAGGCGGATGTCGTCGTAGTAGACGTCGCCGGACGTTGTCCCGCTGCCGCCTGCATTCAGCAGAACACCGTCAATTGAGGTAATAGGAGTTGCGGTCAGATCATCGGTTAGATCCCAAGACTGTACTCCGTGCAGTGGAATCGTCTCACTGCTATCAAAGAGGCTGGCTTTCCTGACCTTGTTGTCAAAGTCATAGGCCACCACGATGACATACGTGTTCCCGGTGTTACCTCCGCCAAAGCCACTGATTGTTCCGGAACTCTCCGCGCCGCCCGTACCGTCCATCCCGAAGCTGTTGTTCCCTGAGCCCAACTTCCCGACGAAGAGCGACTCGGTCGCGCCATTCATAAGTGCCAGACCGGCCCAACGGCTGTCCCCCTCGGTTTCATAGCCGAAGTGGAACTTGGCGTAGAGCGTCCCCGTTGATACAGCCGGGAAGCTGCGCTCGAGCTTGTTAACCTGACCGCTGCCCGGATCGAGCATGCGCCCGCGATTCGCCGCGAGATCCTCAACATAGGCCACGTTTCCGAATAGGGGCACAGACGCACTTCCCCCATTCGTCGTCACCGTCAGATCAGAACTCGTTCCATCATTCAGTGCCCACGCACCCGAGAAACCTGTACCACGATTCAGCGTGGCGATTTCGCGCCCATTCGTGTAGGCAAACGGCTCCACGATAACGCCGCTGATGTAGCTCCCCATCGTCACATTGGAAGCCGTGGCCGACGAGTAGTAGTCGTCGTGTAATGCATAGAATTTGTAGTAGTTCGTCGTGCCCTGCAGGACCTCGTGCTCAAGCGCCGTGCCAGTTCCGTCGTAGATAACCGTAGCAGAGCCGACGGTTTCGCCCACATCAAGTGGATCGCCTTGTGTCGGGTTGCCGGAGATGCTGTTCGTGTCCCACAGGACAAGCGCCCCTACAGCCGCATTGGTTGGATCATCCCACGCCAATCGCACGAACTCGTTTCCATCGGCCTCAACAGAGACGCCGCTCAGTGCATCTGGGGCTCCAAAGTCCAGGATGACAGCCCCATTCTCGTACTTGATGCTCGCGCCGGCAACGTCCCCGAGAAGGTTGGTGGTAGCAAAAGCTGTCGAGATGACACTGCTGTTGAGACTCGTAACCAAGACATACCGGACACTGTCCTGTACAAAGGCCGCCCCATTCGTGACCGTTATCTGGCCAGTCAAAATGATATCGTCAGCCACGCTGATCGTCGAGACACCGCCGACACCCAGCGTGAAACTCAGTTCCGCGTTTGCACTGGCAAGCGTGAGATCCTTACCGCTAGCCGAACCGTATATACCCACGCTGATTGAGGCGTTCGTCCCGCTGACATGCAGCAGACCCGATGCACTCGCACTATCGCTGGCGTGACCGATCGTCAGGTTGTCACCGATGGAAAGCGTACCATCACTGATGGTATAGCTACCGCTCGACGTTCCCGCCTGTGAACCGATATTGAGATCACCGGTGTTCGTGACAGATACTGAACCACCCGTCTGCACAACAACGCCCGTGCCGCCCGCTACATATCCAAGAATAAGGTCCGGAAGCGTTCCACCCGTGAGGGTTCGCACCGAACCGCTCCCCGACACCGTAAGCGTGGCTGAAGCGCCATCCGCATAGCCCAGTCGAACCCTTCGGGCCTCGAAGGTGCCGCCCGAGACAGCGTGTGTAACCGTGGCGTCACCATCATAGGCGATGTCGGCGTAGCCATTGATTGTCACCGTACCGCCGCTCTGCGTGACAGTGGATGCCGTGGGATTGAATTTCGACACCTGCATTGATGAGGCCGTCACCGTGCCGTTGCTCACCGTCAAGTGTCCGAGCCCATACCGGCCTACAACCAGCTCGTTCGTGATCGCCACTACGGAGCTGCCACTGATGACTGCCGCTCCATCACTGCTGGCACCGTCGCCGATATGTAGATCATTGGCGCGGAGCGTGCCGCCCGACATGTTGAGCGTGCCGTCGGCAGTTGAACTGTCACCGACCTGGATCTCCCCGCCCGCCGTCACATCCGCAGCACCGGACACGTTCATTACACCGACACCTTCTTTCCCGAGATACAGATCATCAGTGATCGAAAGCGTACCACCGCTGATCGTGTAGGCACCCCGATCGCCGGAATACCTAGCCAGGTGCAGGTCATTGCCGAGCGTCACACTGCCACCGGTCTGCTCCACCGTCCCCGTCTCGTCGCTGCTCGATCCATACCCCACGTACAAACTGTCCGCCGCCTCGCCAGAAGCTGTGATGTCGGCCGTGTAGCCATCGCTCACGTATGCCGAATCACCTGATCCCGGCTCATCGTTGTGCTCCCAGTTCTCAACCGTGCTCCAATCCCGGTCCACACCACCGCCACCATCCCAGTTGTATGTGAGGTTTTCGGAGGCTACGAAGTTGAGGATTATGTCTCCGCCGCTCTCACTGAGGAACATCACGCCGCTATCCAGTGACCATCCCCCCGTATCGAGAGTGAAGTCCGTCTCGTCAAAGCCGTTCACCGTGCCCGCATCAATCAGCACGTAGGTATCGTCCGCACCGCTGGCAAAGTTGCTGAGCAGGTTGGTGTCGAGCAGGATGGTGTGGCGACTGCCGCTTGAGCTGCTCACAGTGACCGTCCCAGTGCCACCATCTACCGAGACCAGATCCCAATGGGTGCCCGGCGTGTTGCCGCTCAAATCGCCGAACTCAAATACATTCGTGCCGCCACCCGCCAACGTGAGACTCGTAACTTCTAAGGTGCCGATTGAAGCACCTGGCTCCAGCGTACCGTTGACGGTCGTGGCTCCGATGGAGCCGGTTCCCTTTAGCGTGGCGCCGGATGCTACTGTGACATCCGAGGATGTGTTTGTTCCGGTGTAGGTTAGTGTACCCACGTTGACGAGGGTGTCTCCTGCGAAATCATTGCTCCCACTCAAGACCAGCGTTCCCTCACCCGTCTTCGTCAGAGCGCCCGTATAAGCCTGGTCGTCAATACTTCCGGAAACGGTCAACGTCACCCCGTCATCCACCAGCAGAGTTGCCGTGTGGGATCCCTCGAACCGAATACCCAGATCACCTGGCCCTGTAGACACACTTGTTCGCAACGTGCTATTGCCGCTGAACCTGATCTTCGAAGCCGCACCCGCACCTAATGCATTGGCATTGGTGAGCACGACCATCCCGTTTTCGATCTCCAAGATATAGTCCGACCCGCTGCTGTCGCCACTCAGAGTCTGGGTCCCTGTGCCAATCTTCTTGAGGTAAAGGGAACCACTACCCGTCTTGATCGCACCCGCAAAGTCACCGGAACCATTGTACTCCCCCACGACAAGCGTTCCGGCCCCTCCGGCGGAATTCGTGAGCACGCCACCTGTCCCGTTGAACTCCCTTATGCCGTCCAGGTTGCCGTTCAGGTCGAGCACGCCACTATTCAAGTCCACATCGCTGTCATTATAGATCTGGTCGGTTCCCGTGCCACCCAGCTGAACGGTAGCCCCGTCAATCGTAAGCCCACTACCAACGGCATGGACGCTGGCACTGCTGCTCTTGCCAAGGATAACCGCACCTGCGTTAGCTGTCATGGCGAGGTTCAGGTTGTCGTCACTGCCACCCAGCGTAAGTGTCCCGCTGCCTGTCTTGGTTAGCGTCGTGGCGCTGTCTGCGTACACCTTGTAGTTCTGCGTAATATTACCCGCACCACCCACCGTAGCAGCGGCATTCAGTTTAACCGGTGCGCTGACCGTGCTGGTCGAAGCCGCAACGCTATTGATCCAAGCACCATTGCCGCCAACACCTGTACCTTCTATAGACAAGAACCCCGAATTGCCACCACCGGCGCCACTGGCCCATTGCTCGTCCTTACCACCGGTGTCGAATGTACCGCCACTACTGACCGTCACGTCCGTATCGTTCCAAATCTGGTAACCACCCGCGCCACCGAGTTTCAGTGTCGCGCCGCTTGCAACGGTAGAATCCACGCCAATACTGCGGACACCGCTTGACGACTTGGACAGCACAAGCGTTCCAGACTCCAGCGTAACGCCGACCCCCGTATTATCGTCTGCGCCCGAGAAGATCACAGTACCCGGCCCCTCAACAGTGGCCATCTTACTGCTGCCATCCCACTTGACCGCGCCCGAGAAGTCCAGAGAACCTCCAGAGCCGGATGCGCTCAACGTGACAGCGCCCTTCAACGTAATGTCCCCGGAGAATGTGTTGGTCTTGCTGGTGTTGTCGGAACCGATCGTGCGGTACTGGCTCCCGCTGGAACTCTCCACGTCAATATCGTTCGTGCAGGTCGTCTCGCCATCGGTATCCGTGATCAAGAGCTGAGCAAGGCGGTCATCGCCACTGGCACCCACATCGATGCCGGCAGCCAGCGAACCGGAAGAGGCCAGCACAACCGCGCCCTCTTCAATAATGGTGGTTCCGGTATAGCTCTGGGCCACGGTCACTTTGGAGGTACTATCCTCCTCCACGATAAAGTCCCCGCTGCCTTTGATATCAGCGCCCAGCGTCAGAGTGTGTCCATTGTCGCCATAAAGATGAACATCGTACGTCTGGTTGGATATGACCATCCCACTACTAAACGTCAAATCCCCACCT
>JAOZSS010000153.1 GCA_029939545.1 Kiritimatiellia bacterium
GACGCTGAAAATGGGGGGCGCTTAGTCGCATGAGTGAGAGCGGAAGACCGGTTATACCCAGCAGGGGCCGCATCTCGAAGGAGCAGTGTCCCCCTGCGACCTTGCGTTGCAGGAGACGGAGATCTCAGCTTCCCGCGACACAAGGTCGCGGGGGAGCAGTGACTCTGACCTCGCGACCCGTATCAGCCCCTCCCTCGTGCTTGACTCGCTGCGGGGGTTGCCGTAGCGTGCTCCGTCCGCCAAATAGGGGCGGAAAACTTCAGGGAGAATGGTCATGCAGGTTGATACGTTTATAGCGGTTGGCGAGAATATTCATTGCACACGGATTTACAAAGTTGGCGGCAAGTTCGTCAAGGAGCAGCCGGATGGTAGCTGGGCGGTGTGTTACCGTGCCGGTGACGAGGTCCGCAAACTGCCGGTACCGAGCGTCTTTGTTGGCGTCGGCGATTGGGAGAACGGCAAGGTCAAACACTGTGCCGTCGCGATCTGGCAGGGCAACTACGGTGAGGGCGATGCGAAGGCGGCCGGCGTGGACTACATCCAGCAGCTCGCCAAGCGCCAGGAAGCCGCCGGCGCAACCTATCTCGACATCAACGTGGACGAGTTCAGCACGGACGTGGCCGAGCGCGCGAGGCTGATCCAGTGGACCGTCAAGGTGACGCAGGAAGCCGTCTCGATTCCTATGAGCATCGACTCCTCCAACGAGGAGATTCTCAAGGCCGGCCTGGAGGCCTGTGATACCGGGCGGAATCGCCCGATGGTCAACTCGGTGTCGCTCGAGCGCCAGGACGCGATTGCCGTGGCCGCCGAGCACAACGCCGTTGTGATCGCCTCCGCTGCGGGTGAGTCAGGACTGCCGGCCAATACCGACGAGCGTATGGCCAACCTGGATCGTCTGGTCCCGATGCTGAAGGAAGCCGGCTTTGTGGATGCGGATCTGCATATCGATCCGCTCGTGTTCCCGATCTCCGTCGACGGCAACAACGGCAACGGGTTCATCGATGCTGTGGCCAGCGTGCGTGAACGGTTCGGCGCCGACGTGCACATTGTAGCCGGACTCAGCAACGTCTCGTTCGGTATGCCGGGCCGCAAACTGATCAACCAGGTCTTCACCTACATGGCCGTGGAGAAGGGTGCCGATGGCGGCATCGTCGATCCCATGCAGATCAATGCGAAGATCCTGAGCGGGTTGGATTCGGAATCCGAGGGCTTCAAGCTGGCGCACGCGCTGCTCACAGGCGAGGATGAGTACGGCATGAACTACATCGCAGCCAGCCGCGAGGGTAAGCTGTAAGGGGAACGGTTGCATGGGAGAGGCCCCCACCGGCATGAAGCCGGTGGGGGCGGAAACGGCGGTCCACCTTTTGTAAGGCCGGGGGGCGAAGAAGGGAAGACTATGGAGTCATTGCTGCAACGACTTGCCGCGGGTGAAATTCTTGTTTGTGACGGGGCGATGGGGACGTTTCTCCAGGCCCGCGGGTTAAAGCCGGGAGAGTGCCCGGAACTGTGGTGCGTGGATCGTCCCGACGATGTGCGCGCCATCCATGCCAGCTATCGTGATGCCGGAAGCGACATCGTCGAGTGCAACTCCTTCGGTGGTAGCTCCTATAAGCTGAAGCACTACGGCCTCGAGGGCACCGTGGCGGACATCAATCTCCGCGCGGCCGAGCTCGCCAGGGATGTGGCGGACGGCACGCAGTATGTGCTGGGCAGCTTGGGTCCGACCGGTGAGTTCATGGCTCCGCTGGGACTCGCAACGGAAGAGGAGTTTATCGCCACTTTCGGCGCGCAGGCGCGCGCCCTGGAAGAGGGTGGGGCGGACCTGGCCATCGTTGAAACCATGACCGCGCTCGAAGAAGCGGCGGCAGCGGTGAAAGCCATCAGAGCCGAGACCGGCCTGGTGGCGATTGTGAGCTTCACGTTCGATCCGCAGGTTAGCGGCGGCTATGCCACAATGATGGGCGTTAGGCCCGAGGCGTTTGCCGCGGCGGCAGTGGAGATGGGTGCCGACGTGATCGGGGCCAACTGTGGCACAGGACCGGACGACATGATCAAGGTGGTTGCCGCCCTGCGCGCCGCCGCACCCGATACGCCCATCATTGCGATGCCGAATGCGGGCATGCCGGTGATCGAAAACGGCGAGACGGTCTTCAAGGAGACCCCCGAAGAGATGGCGGCCAAGGTGCCGCTCCTCGTAGAAGCCGGCGCCAACATCATCGGCGGCTGCTGTGGCACGAGCCCCGCCCATATCGAGGCGATGAAAGCAGCCGTCACCGCTCTGTAGGCACACGACAAAACCGCCCTTGTGGCACGGGAGAAGAAGAGATGACTAGACCAGTTGCATTGATCATTCGCGACGGCTGGGGACACAGCGACAAGGTCGAGGGGAACGCGGTCGCGGCCGCACAGACGCCCAACGACGACCACTATCTCGACACATGCCCGCACACGCTGCTCGACTGCTCGGGTGAGCCCGTTGGCTTGCCCGACGGCTACCAGGGATCGAGCGAAGTCGGCCATCTTAACATGGGTGCAGGCCGCATCGTGGTGCAGGAGCTGACCCGTATCGACGAATCGCTTCGCACCGGTGAGCTGTTTGAGCATGCTATGTGGCACCGGATCATCGCGTCATGGAAGGAAGGGCAGGGGGCCCTGCACCTGCTGGGCCTGATCCAGGATGAAGGCGTGCATGCGCACCAGGAGCACCTCTTCATGCTGCTCAAACGTGCGCGCAAAGATTATCAGGAAGGCCGCATCGTGGTGCATCCGTTCCTGGACGGACGTGACACGCCGCCGCGCAGCTCGCGGCAGTACATCGGCGCGCTGGCCGAAGTGCTTGCCGAGGTCGACGGAAGCATTGGCACGGTCATGGGGCGCTACTATGCGATGGACCGTTCGGAGAGTTGGGGGCTGACCGATACGGCGTTCCGCTGCATCGTCAACGCCGAGGGCCGCGCTGTGGCCTCGGTTGTCTCCGCGATTGAGCACTCCTACGCCAACGATAAGACGCCCGATGGGGTTGAGATGTTTGATGAGTATGTGCCGCCCTGCGTGGTGGCGGGGTACGACGGATTGAAGGCCGGCGACGTCGTGATTCATGGCAACTACCGCCAGGACCGCGCGATCCAGTTGTCGCGCGCTTTTGTGGATCCGAACTACCCGGGTTCGATCGAAAACGTGCCGGACTGCTTCTTCGTCGGTTTCACGCGTTACTACAACGAGTTCGAGAACTTCCTGCTCCCGCCAATGGATACGGGCGGCGGTATGGAAAACCTGCTGGGCGAGGTGATTGCGAAGGTCGGCCTCAGGCAGTTGCGCATAGCCGAGACTCAGAAGTTCCGGCATGTCACCAGCTTCTTCAACGGTAAGTCGACCGATCCGTATGACCGTGAGGACCAGGTGGAAGTTCCGAGCCGCTTCGAGCCGGCCACATTTGCCACGCATCCGGAGATGGATGCCTACAACGTGACAGAGGAGCTGCTGAAGCGGTTGGAAGACAATCCCTACACCTTTATCGGGGTCAACTACGCCAACGGCGACATGGTGGGGCATACCGGCGACTTCGAGGCCGCGCGCAAGGCGGTCGAAGTGGTGGACGAGTGCGTGGGCAAGGTTATAGACCGCCTGCTGGAGCTGGATGCGCATATCCTGCTGACCGCCGATCATGGCAACGCCGAGGAGATGGTGGATGCGAAAGGCGAGCCGAAGACGAGTCACACGGTCAACCCTGTGGACCTGGTCTACATCGCCAGGGACGGCAACGGCCGCAGGCTGATCACGCGCGGCAAGCTCGCCGATGTCGCGCCGACCGTCCTCTACCTGCTCGGCCTCGATGTTCCCGCCGAGATGACGGCGGCGAATCTTTTTGCTGACGCGTAGGCCACCAGCGGGTGACCCCAGTTTCTTCAAGGACCAGAAGGCCGACGCGCACGAGCATGCTTTCAAGCTCCTCGACCCCGGCGACCTTGTGTCGCCGGTGAGCAAGATCTTGCGAGAAGAGCCCGCTTTTCCCGAGGATCTTATGCTCCTGCCGCGCAAGGCGGCAGGGGACACAGCATACTGAGAACTACCGGTCACGGGTTGACACCGGGCGCGGTGGGGCTTACATAGGGTGTCGCATGCGGATACTTGATTACGACTATTGTGTGGTGGGGAGCGGGCTGGCGGGTCTGCTATCGGCTTTACACTTGGGAAAGAGTGGCTCCGTACTGGTGGTGACCAAGAAGGGCGGGGCCGACAGCAACACCAACTATGCCCAGGGCGGCATCGCATCCGTGATGGCCGCGCAGGACTCTTTCGAGGCGCACGTGGCCGACACGCTCGAGGCAGGCGCCGGACTGTGTGATGAGGATGTGGTGCGCGATATCGTGGCCGCGGGTCCACAGGCCGTAGCCGAACTCGAAGCGCTCGGCATTTCGTTTGCCCATCGCAACGAGGAAGAGGGCGGCGGATACGATCTCGGCAAGGAAGGCGGCCACTCCGAGCGCCGCGTTTTGCATGCCGGCGACATCACCGGTCGCGAAATCGAGGCCGTTCTACTCGAACGCATACGCGAAGTCCCCAACGTCACGCTGCGTGAAGAGGCCATGGCGATCGACCTGATCACGACCGGCTGGCTCGCGTATCGCGGGGTGGACACGGGCGAAGCCGGCCAGGATGGCAGCCGCTGTGTGGGGATCTATCTCCTGGATCGTACGACCGGTGAAATCTTGGCCGTACGCGCACCACGCGTGGTCCTGTCCTCCGGAGGCGGCGGCAAGGTGTACCTGTATACCAGTAATCCGGATGTCGCGACCGGGGATGGCCTGGCAATGGCCTGGCGCGCGGGGCTCCCGATCAAGAACATGGAGTTCATCCAGTTTCACCCGACCTGCCTCTATCACCCCGAAGCGAAATCGTTCCTGGTGAGCGAAGCCGTTCGCGGCGAAGGCGCCAAGCTGGTGGACGGCAATGAGCAGGAGTTCATGCAGCGTTATGACAAGCGCGGAGCACTGGCCTCGCGCGATATTGTGGCCCGTGCGATCGACGAGGAGATGAAGCTGACCGGTGCGCCCTGCGTCTACCTCGATATCCGCCACCAGCCGCGCGCGTTTCTCGAAGAACGCTTCCCCAACATCTTTGCCGCCTGTCTCGGGTTCGGAATCGACATGAGCAAAGACCTGATCCCCGTAGTTCCCGCCGCACACTACTTCTGCGGCGGCGTCGAGGCCAAGGTGAATGGCGAGACCGCCATGCCCGGCCTCTATGCCTGCGGCGAAGTCACCTGCACAGGGCTGCACGGCGCCAATCGCCTGGCCAGCAACTCGCTGCTTGAAGCGGTGGTCTGTGCGCGCCGTATGGCCGACCACCTGGTTGCCACGCCGGCGCCTGACTTCGACATGCCGCCGATCTCCGACTGGGAGTATGGCGATGCCGTACCCAGTGACGAGGCCATCGTGGTGGAACACAACTGGAACGAAGTGCGTACCTGTATGTGGGACTATGTCGGCATCGTGCGCACCGACAAGCGGCTCGAGCGGGCCGCGCGCCGGATCGGCAACCTGCATCACGAGATCTACCAGTATTACATGGAGTATCTCGTCAATGCCGACATTCTCGAACTGCGCAATATCGCGGCCGTGGCCGAACTGATCATTCGTTCTGCCCAGCTGCGCCGTGAAAGCCGCGGTCTGCACAGTACGCTCGACTGTTCGGAGGTCGGATCAGGGCGGGTCGATACGATCATCACCGACCCGCCGGGCGGTGATACGCGGTTGGCGGGATGATACCCAGTTATCGGAAGCCCCTCCTTCGCTGAAGCTACGAGGGCAGGCGGAAGCCGGAAAGCAAACATGAATCACTGAAAGGGGGTGGGCGGTTAGCTCCTCCTGCCCCCATATATCCCTTCGAACGCACC
>JAOZSS010000021.1 GCA_029939545.1 Kiritimatiellia bacterium
ACGCCAGCGCGGGGCGTGAGATGGTCCGCGAGCTGGCCCGCCTTCCCGATATCACGGCCGCCGTGCTGGAGCGCGAAGCTGAGATCAAGGTCATCGCCGAGAAATATGCCGCAGCCGAGAATGCATTCTTTATCGGGCGCGGCTACATGTTCCCGGCCGCTCTTGAAGGCGCACTGAAGCTGAAAGAAATCTCCTACATGCATGCCGAGGGCTATCACGCCGCGGAGCTGAAACATGGTCCGATCGCACTGCTGGATGAGAAAGTACCGGTGATCGTGCCGATACCGGACCTGCCGGACAAAGAGAAGACCATCGGCAACATGCAGGAGTGTCGCGCGCGGAAATCGCCGGTTATCGCCATTGCGACCGAGGGCGACAGTGATATCGATGCCTACTGTGACGATGTCATTCGGATTCCCCGGTGCCAGGAGTTCATTGCGCCGGTGCCCGTTGTCATCGCCGAACAGCTTTTCGCCTACTATGTGGCCAAGGCAAGAGGATGCGAGATCGACCAACCCCGCAACCTGGCCAAATCCGTAACAGTGGAATAGAAAGAAGAAGGAAACCACGGAGGCACGGAGACACGGAGGAGAAGGGATTCCCGCAACGTTGCTCCTTCCCTCTCTCCTCCGCGCCTCAGTGTCTCCGTGGTTCAATCTCATGGGCAATCGAGTAACAGTTCTCAAGGCATCCGGCGTCATCATCCCGGCACCGGACCAGGTGTATATTGCGGAAGATGTGGACCCCGGCCGCATTGCTCCCGGCAGCGTGCTCCATCCCGGCACACGTCTCAGCGGCGCTAACCTTGCGATTGGATCGGGCTGTGCCATCGGCACCGATGGCCCCGTTGCTCTCAACGATAGTCAGCTCGGATCCAACGTCACGCTGGGCAGCGGCAGCTTCGCGCGTTGTACGATCCTGGACGGAGCAGACGTGGGACCCGGTGCCCATATCCGGCCGGGATGCCTGCTGGAAGAGGGCTCCTCTTGTGCCCATACCGTGGGGCTCAAACAGACCGTACTGATGCCACACGTGGTGCTGGGCAGTCTGATCAACTTCTGTGACTGCATGATGACCGGCGGGACCAGCCGCTCCAACCATAGCGAGGTCGGATCCTCCTACATTCACTTCAACTACACCCCGCACCGCGATAAGGCCACCGCCTCACTCATGGGTGATGTCCCGAACGGGGTCATGCTGGACCGGCCTCCCATTTTCCTTGGCGGTCAGGGCGGCATCGTCGGCCCGGTGCGGATCGCGTTTGGCACCGTACTCGCCGCCGGCACCATTCACCGCCGCGATGTGCTGGAGTCCGGGATGCTCATTACCGGATCCGCCGCACCCAAAGCGCGTCCACGCCCCTACCAGCCCGGCCTCTATGGTGATATCTCCCGCGTGCTGCGCAACAACTGGATCTATCTCGGCAACCTGCATGCCCTGCGCGAATGGTATCGGCACGTGCGCGCGCGCTTCACGGCGGAACCTTCGGCACGCCGCTGCCATGCCGGGGCATTGTTGCGACTGGACGAACTGATCACTGAGCGGATCAAACAGCTCGACCGTCTCGCCCTCCGCCTCACCGAGTCGCTCGACCGTGCTCGATCCGAACACCCAGCCGGTCTCCCCGCAACACCATTCGCCCTGCACGAGCACTTCCTGGCCCAATGGCCAGACCTCAAACCTCAACTCGGGGCCGCCTCAACTCACCCGGGTGATGAAGCTAGGCGCGACGCGTTCCTGGCGGCCGTTAATACTGGCACCCCATATCTGAACGCCATCAAGGATCTCTCCGCTCCCACGCACTCCACGGGCACCGAATGGCTACAAACTATTGTGGACAGACTAACGCAAAACAGCGTCGATCCATCAACGGCCAGGTAGGGCCCGCTCTCCGAGCGGGCCGCGATCAATCGTGTGCGCACAACAGAAAACAGGACCTTAAAAATGAGCAAACTCTTCGGAACCGACGGCATCCGCGGCGTCGCCAACGTGGCACCCATGACAGTTGAAACCGCGCTGGCGATCGGCCGCGCCACCGCCCATATCTGCCGACGACACGACAAGCGTCATCGCATCGTCATCGGCAAAGACACCCGCCTGAGCGGCTACATGCTTGAAAATGCACTGACCGCCGGGATCTGCTCCATGGGCGTGGATGTGCTCCTCCTGGGCCCCCTCCCCACCCCGGGCATCGCCTTCACCACGTGCAGCATGCGCGCCGATGCCGGCATTGTGATTTCCGCCTCGCATAACCCCTACCAGGACAACGGCATCAAGATCTTCTCCGGCGATGGATTCAAGCTCTCTGATGAGGATGAAGCGGAGATCGAAATGCTGGTCTCAACCGGCAAGATCAACGACATCCGGCCCACCGCCTCCGAAGTTGGCCGCGCCAAGCGCATCGAAGACGCCATTGGACGTTACATTGTGTTCTGCAAAAACACCTTCCCTGACGACATGGACCTCGAAGGCATAAAGGTGGTCCTCGACTGTGCCAACGGTGCCACCTACAAGGTTGCGCCCATCATTTTCCAGGAACTCGGGGCGGAAGTCATCGCTATCCACAACAAGCCGAACGGCCGCAACATCAATGCCGACTGCGGTTCGCAGTATACGAGCGATCTCAAAGCGGCCGTGAGGGAGAATGGCGCCAACCTGGGCCTGGCCTTTGATGGGGACGGTGACCGCCTGATAGCTGTCGACGAAACGGGCAGGGAGATCACGGGCGACTTCCTCCTCGCCATCTGCGCCCAGGGCCTACAGCAGGCCGGTGAACTGAAGAGCAACAAGGTTGTCATCACCTGCATGAGCAACATCGGGTTGCGCCGTGCTTTCGACGGCATGGGAATCCGCTATCCCGAAGCCGATGTTGGGGACCGCAATGTACTGGAGCTGATGATCAAGGATGATGCCGTCCTGGGAGGAGAGCAGTCCGGACACATTATCTTCCTCAACCATCACACCACAGGTGACGGCATCTTGTCGGCCTTGCAGCTTGTCGCCACGATCCGCCGCTCCGGCAAGACACTGTCTGAGTTGGCCTCCGTCATGACACAGTCGCCGCAGATCCTCATCAATATCCCTGTCAGGGAGAAGCCGACGCTTGAGTCACTGGCCGGTTACAACGAAGCCCTCGCCACCGCCGAAGCCGAGCTGGGAAGCGGCGGCCGCATCCTCAACCGTTACTCCGGAACCCAGGCCATCTGTCGTGTCATGGTGGAGGCCCCGACCGACGAAGACGCCGCCCGCATCGCCAACACCCTGGCCACTCTCGTCCGCTCGCAGATTGGGGAGTAGCTGTCGTTCGCTTCTCTCTTACGGAAGCGAGCCAAAGAGCAGAATCCCCTCGCGCTCAACCCGGCGCCAGAGCGGGATGTACTCGTCGCGGTCCATGGTCTTGAGATCCAGCAGTTGCTGCTCAAGATTCAGGGCATACCTATCCTGGATTTGCTCCGACAAGGCCCCCACCGTCTGTAGCGCACGGAGCCGGTTGCGACCGGTTGAGAAGAGCATGGTCAACATGAGCCGCCCGCCGTACTGGGTTTCGTCGCGTGCCAGTGGACCTGTGGCTACTGCCGCAATTGGGCGGGGTCGGATGATGCGGCGGACGGTGCGAGCCACGTCCTCCCAAAAATGCTCCTCAGCGGCAAACGCCGGCTGTAGCGCCCGGTCCACGAGGTAGTGGTTGCGGTTGATCTCATAGAGTTGGGCCCGGCCATGCGGTTCCACGTGTAGTGCCCGCAGTTCCACTAGCCTGTGCAGCGCGTCCATGATTACCTTGTTGGAAAGTTCCGCCGTACGCTGCACGGCCCGACCTGTCATCGGCCCTTCTGCCTCAAACAGCACACGAAGCACACGAAGGTGAGTGCGGTTGGCAAGTAATGAATCCAGTCCGTTCATGGCAGAACGTAGCATAGCCGAGGAAGCCGACAGACTCAACCTGTAAGGAGCAGTTAAACTACGAAATACGCGAAACACACGAAAGGAAATCCAGAAAAGAATAGGGATTCCGGACGTCTGGGTGTACGGAAGCGTTGCACCCGTTGGGGGCAAAACCTGGTGGTTGTCTTCCTTTCAGAAGCACCCTGTCCCCAGTCTCTTTTGCGCTTTTCGTGTATTTCGCAGTTTCTCAACTGCCGAATGCAGGCTCAAGAATGGCAGGTCCGTAAAGGAGAAATGCAGAGCTCCGTTCGTACTTCGGCTGTTCGTACTTCGGTTGTTCCCTACACCTTCTTGAACGCCACGCAGGCGTTGTGCCCACCGAAGCCGAGTGAGTTACTCAGGCAGACATTCACCTCCGTCTGGCGCGCCTCGTTCGGAACATAGTCCAAGTCGCACTTCGGATCGGGTTTGTGATGGTTGATCGTCGGAGGGACGACCTGGTCACGCAGAGCCAAGGCGACGGCGGCGGCTTCAAATCCACCAGCGGCACCAAGCATGTGCCCCGTCATCGACTTAGTTGAGCTGACCATCACACTGTTGGCCGCCTCACCCAACGCTCCCCGGATCGCCTGTGTCTCCATGATGTCATTAAGCTGCGTGCTGGTGCCGTGTGCGTTAATGTAGCTGATATCCTCGGGAGTGACGCCGGCGGTCTGCATAGCCATCTTGATGGCACGCGCAGCTCCGTCACCGGTCTCGGAGGGTGCCGTGATATGATAGGCGTCGCAGCTCATGCCGAAGCCGGCCAATTCACAGTAGATCTTGGCACCGCGAGCCTTGGCGTGCTCGAGTTCCTCCAGAATCAGGATTGCCGCGCCATCAGCAATGACAAACCCGTCGCGGTCGACATCGAACGGACGGCTTGCCGCGGTCGGATCGTCGTTGCGCGTGCTCAACGCCCTCATGGCGCAGAAACCGCCCACGCCCAGCGAGGTCACCGAGGCTTCCGTACCGCCGCTTATGATCACGTCTGCTTCGCCGCGCTGAATGCTGTGCATGGAAACACCCAGACCGTGAGAGGCCGAAGCACACGCTGTGACCACCGCGAAGTTGGGGCCCTGGCAGCCGTACTCAATCGCGATCAGGCCGCTGGCCATGTTGATGATCATTTGCGGGATCATGAACGGGGAACAACGGCTCGGACCACGTTCCCGTATGCTCTTGGCCTGCACTTCCAAGGTCTGTAGTCCGCCGATGCCGGACGACACGATCACACCCATCCGGGTCGAATCTTCCGCCGAGAAATCGATGCCTGAGTCTTCCACGGCCGATTTTGCCGCCACCATGGCAAAGAGCGAGAACTCGTCCATGCGGCGCTGCGCCTTCCGATCGACAGCCTCGCTGGGATCGAAATCAGATACTTCACCAGCAATCTTGCTGCCAAAGTCGGTCGCGTCGAACTTCGTGATCAGACCAAGGCCCGATTCCCCTGCCTGCAACTTCTGCCACACCGTCGGCAGGTCACAGCCAAGAGGAGAAACCACACCTAACCCCGTGATGACTACTCTTCTCATGATTTCGCCCTTCCTTTCGCTTCCAACGATCCTGTCTCCCCGGCCCCAACGGGGCCGAACATCATAGCCCGGAGCACCGAAGGCACCCCGGGGTGATAATGTGGCACCCCTTGGGGGTGCTTCCCTCTTCCTGAAAATGAAATAACCGGGAAGCCCCACGAGGGGCTTCCCGGCTATTCCAATGTCAATTCCTTAGGCGTCAAAGCCCTTTTCCTTCAGGTAGCTGAGCACCGCACCCACGCTGGTGAGCTTCTCCGCGTCCTCATCCGGAATCTCGGCACCGAACTCTTCTTCGAACGCCATGACCAGCTCGACTGTATCAAGCGAGTCTGCTCCCAAGTCCTCGATGAACGAGGCCTCGGCTGTGACCTGGTCCGCATTCACACCCAGTTGCTCCACGATGATTTCTTTGACTTTCTCGTCAAGAGCCATGTTACTTCTCCTTGTATAGGTTGGACTCTACATTACCATCCCGCCGCTCACGGTCAGAACCTGCCCGGTCATATACCCGGACGTCTCCCCCGCGAGAAACACGACAACATCCGCTACGTCTTCCGGGGTTCCGAAACGCTTCATCGGAATATTCCCCAGCATCTTGTCTCTTATGTCCTCCGACAACCCGTCGGTCATTTTCGACTGTATAAAGCCCGGCGCCACGGCGTTCACCCGTATATTCCGCGAAGCCATTTCTTTCGCTGAAGATTTCGTGAGCGCTATAACCCCTGCCTTTGACGCGGCATAATTACACTGACCGGCATTGCCTATCAAGCCAATAATAGACGCGATATTGACTACTGCACCAGTCCTTTTCTTCATCATCGGGCGTGACACAGCGCGCGTGAACAGGAAGGTTCCCTTCAGATTCACGTTCAGAACCGCATCCCAATCCTCCTCCGACATCCGCATCATCAGCGTGTCGCGCGTGATCCCGGCGTTGTTTACCAGGACATCTACGCCACCGTATTCAGCCACGATTTTACCCACGACTTCGTTGACACCATCAGAATCGCTCACATCCACGCCAAAACACCCCACACGGCACCCTGCCGCCTTTACGGCCTCAGCCGTATCCGTCAGCCATTCCTCCTTCAAATCGCACAGCGCAATGTCGGCGCCCTCATTCGCCAATCGCACCGCGATCGCCGCACCAATCCCGCGCGCCGCCCCCGTTACAATCGCCACCTTGCCATCTAAAGTACCCATATCCTCACTCCTCCCACCGTTATCTACCCCATCCCACCCAGTGAACGTTGGGGCGGACCACATCAGCCGCCCACCACTCAACCCCAGCGAAGGTCCAATAACCTAAGCGGAGACCAGGGCGGGAAGGTCACGCAGGCCTTAGCGCCCTCTCTACCGACGCCACATCATTCACATTCTCCAGCGTCGCGCCCTTCGCGATCCGCTTGATCAGCCCTGTCAGCACCTTGCCCGGCCCGCACTCCACGTAGCGATCCACACCCTGCGCCTGCATCCACTCGACACAGGAGAGCCACAGCACGGAATCCGTCACCTGGCGTACCATGTTAGCCCGAATCGCATCCGCACCGGCATGCGGCTCGCCTTTGACGTTCGACAGCACCGGAACGGCGGGCTCGTTGAAAGTCACACCCGCCAGCATCTCGTCCAGCTTCGCTCCGGCCGATGCCATCAGCGGCGAATGAAACGCCCCCGCCACATTCAGAATGATTGCCCGCTTGGCACCCGCCTCCGTTGCCAGTGCTGCCGCTTTCCCGATTCCGGCTTTCGTGCCCGATAGCACCGTCTGGGCTGAAGAATTCAAATTCGCCACGGTCACACCGGTTTCGGTGCAGATAATGTCGAGCTGCTCACGCGACAGACCAATAATGCTAACCATGCCCCCCGCCTGCTCATCGCATGCCTCCTGCATGAACCGGCCGCGTGCCTCGAGCACCTTGACCGTATCCTCGAAACTCAACACGCCGGCCATGTGAAGCGCGGTCCACTCCCCCAGGCTCAGCCCAGCCATCGCACTTGCCCTCCATAGCCCCGGGGGCGACGGAGGGACGGCATCAGGGGCCGTACCCTCGGATTCCAGCGCCTTGGCACACGCAACACTCGTTACAAAGATGGCCGGCTGACAGTGATTCGACTTCGTCAGGTCCTCGTCCGGCCCCTCAAAACAGATTTTAGACAGCTCGTACCCAATAACGTCATCGGCCTTGGCATAGAGCTCAGCACACACCGGATACTTCTCCGCCAGATCCTTACCCATCCCCACCGACTGGGCCCCCTGACCAGAAAAAATCAACGCCGTACTCATAGTTGTTCTCCAGTTCTGATTGTTGTGTTGATCGCCATTTCAATAGCTGTCCAGATAGGCTATCTCCTTAAATCTTGATTCTTTGAGAAAATGATTTGAACAATTTGAACGGGGTATTGTGTGATAGCCGCGGTTGAGGTTCAAGGTTTAAAGGTTCAGAGGTTGAGAGAGCGAATTGCGACTAAGCGAGGCTCCGACGGCAGATTTCCAAGCGTATTTTGTGTCGAGGGCAGTCCGGTGCCTGCGACCGGTGAGTTATGTTGTGCTGCAGGCAGCGTGTCAGGCCGCTTTGAGCAGGGCGATCAGATCATGGAAAGACTTGGTCGTTTTGCCGGTACTGGGCCTGAAGTTTTGAACGGGGTTTCAGAGTGGATTCCGGCGGCCGATTGAAGAGGCTTCCCGCGATGGGACGGAGGTAGTCCCTTTCAACAGTGATATTCTCGGCTTGAGCATCGGCGAAGCGATCATTCACCGCCTGGCGTTTCGCAGCCACCTCGGGCAGGTATTTCAGGGCTTTCTTCTGGCCAACGTCTTTGAGGTTGTTCGAGCACGTCTCGATACGTAGAAACGTGTGGTCCTTTTCATACTGTTTGACGAAGGAGTTCTTTGAGTAGGCGCGCAGGATATGGTGGCCGTGCGTACCCGCGCTGCTCAACCACGAAATTTCAAATATATTTGGCTAGAATTTGGTTTGCGCCCGGCGGGAGCGAGGTGCGCGTATCACGCGAGACTCGCGCCAAGCCGGGCACAGAAGAAGGGCGATGCCGTACCAGCTTGTTGACAGTCAGGTGCTCCACCGGGACGAGCCCGGTGGTGGCATGTCTCATGACCGGGGCCAATGATAGAATCAGACGCCTTGGCGCTTGAATGTTCGCGCCAATTCGTGTCTATTCATGGTTTAAAGACATGACAACAGAAGCCAATAAAGAGAGCGTCCGGATTCAGCAGGAAGTGACTTCGGGAATGAAGTCGAAGCTGCAACTCTACTCAGACCTGATTGTAGGCAAGCGCGGGCTAGGAGCCCTGGCGAAGCATGAGCTGATCATGCTCTTCTGTTCCCGCACGCCGGGCGCACTGGGTCTGTTCCTCCGCGCAAGGCTCTATCCCTGCCTGTTCAAACGGTGCGGTCGCAACGTGAACTTCGGAGCCAACGTGGTCCTGCGTAACCCGAACAAGATCGAGCTCGGCGATAATGTGATCATCGATGACAACTGCCTGTTGGACGCCAAGGGCCGGCAGAACAACGGCATCACGATCGGGGATGGCGTGTTTATCGGACGCAACAGCATTCTGAGCTGCAAGAACGGCGATATCATCCTGCACAAGAACGTCAACATAGGATTCAACTGCGAAATCTTCTCGGGCAGTCGCGTCGAGGTGGGCGAGGGCGTGCTCATGGCGGCCTACGGCTACCTGATTGGCGGCGACCACGATGCCGACGATGCCGCCATCAGTGTGACCCAGCAGGGAAGCACATCGCACGGCATCGTTATTGAAGAGGGTTCCTGGCTGGGCGCTGCCGCCTTGGTACGTGACGGTGTCAAGGTGGGTAGCCACGCGATCATCGGTGCCGGCGCTGTGGTGACTCGCGATATTCCTGCCTATGCCGTGGCCGCAGGCGTGCCCGCACGCATCCTGCGTGACCGAAGAGAATCCCGGACAGACAGAGTGTAAGTCAGGTCGCTCCCTTGTTCGTAGTTCGGTTGGGGTGAATGTTCGGCTGTTCGTCCTTCGCCTACACGCCCATCGTAGCTTTGCGCAGCAGGTTCTTGAACGGCTCAATGATTTTCAACAGCACCTGACCGTAGCGTGAGTAGTAGACGCGCAACATCAACGCCTTCTTGAGCGAATGCGGCCTGTAGACTTGGTAGGCGAACGTCCTGAAACACTGCAGAATCTGCTCGCGCGGGAACTGCGGCATGTCGAGAATCGTGTCCGTTCGTCCTACGAAAAGCTCGTTGGCCCGCTCGGGATTGATCAGTCCCTCTTCATGGCACAGATTACCGAGCTTGGTGCCCGGGTAAGGCTCAAAGATGCCGATGATGGCGCTGTCCGGGTTGATGCGCTGATTGAGCTTTACGGTCTCCTGGAAGATCTCGGGGGTCTCGTGCGGAAAGCCGACGATATTGAACGACTTGGTCTTGAGTCCCGCCTTGCGGCATGACTCAAAGGCCTGCACGATGCGGTCGTTGCTGTGCTTGCGTCCGAGCACCTCGCCGCGGAAGGTTTCGTCCCCGCACTCAACCCCTATACTGACCCGGCGGCAGCCGGCCTCCTTGAGTTGGCGGCAGTTCTCATCCGACAGCGTTTCGGGGCGGGCGTTGATGTCGAAGGGGAAATCGAACTCCGCTTTGTACCGCTCACAGAACTCATCCAGGAAACTCTTGCGGCAGGTGAAACAATCGTCATTGAAATAGAGCGCTTCGACGTTGTACGTGCCCACGACATCGCGGATCTCTTGCAGGCAGCTATCGACGCTGCGGAAGCGGACGTATGTGCCATCCTGCTGCTCCCGTAGCGCATGGTTGGCACAGAAGGTGCACTTATAGGGGCAGCCGCGTGAGAACATGAAGAGCGCCGTCTTAAAGTCGGAATCGATGATCGACTGTGCATCGAACATGTCCCAGTCGGCAAAGGGGAGGTCATTAAGATCCGAAGTGAAACAGCGTGTCGGGTTGCTCTTGATGCTGCCATCCGGTTGTCTGATACAGAGATTCTGAATAGCGTCGATCGGTTGGCCGGCCGCCTTGGCGTTAACCATCTCGAGCATAGGGTCTTCGCCTTCGCCAATGCAGATGGAGTCAAGGCGCGGATTTTCTTCGAGGCAACTCGGAACGAGCGTGGCATGGTGGCCGCCTAGAATCGTGAAGGCGCGATGCTCCATCATGTCGTTGAGGACCATCTTGACGTAAGGGTACTGCGGCGAGACGCAGGAGAGAGCGATGATGTCGGGGTCGTATTCCTTGATCGCCTCGTTCAGCGGCGCAATGTCGTATGTCCCGAACATGTAGTGGAGACGTGTGTCATGCCCGGCACGTTTGAGCATCGCGCTGACCATGGCGATCCCAAACTGGAAACTCTGCGCCCCACCGCGGACGTTGATGTCTGTGTAAACGAATAGTGTTTTCATTCCGGTGTGTGTACCACATCCGCCGCCTCACCCGCAATCGTATCCGCCTTACGCAGTGGGAAGCACATGGCCACCGTGAGCATCAGGATGACCGCTTCGATTGAGAACTTGAAGCGACAGTTCTCGCCATATTCGAAGAGACAGGAGATGGCCGTCACGTAGAAAACAAGGCCAGCCATCGTGATGAGCACGGCGTTTTCGCGAATCGTGTCTATCCAGCACGGCCACGACAGGCGTGCGCGGATGACGGCGCGGATGATGAGTACCAGGAGCGGCAAGGGAATCAGCAGCATGTAAAGCGAGGTGAAGCGCGTGTCGAACCGCTCGTTGAGGAAGCTGGCGAGCTTGCGTCCGTTGACATAGGAGGCGGCGTTGACGTGGGCCATGATGCGATGCGTGTTGATCGTCAGGGGCCGCGTCTCGTTGGAGGGCTTGCAGAGGAACCGGTAAGCCTGCGCCACGTTCGTGTAGTAGTGTCTCGGATCGTGATGTTTCAGCTGCTTGGCGTTGCGCAGATGCATCTGGGAGATATCGATCATGTTGATGTTGTTGTAATCGTTGCGCGACAACACATCGACGTTGGAGGTCTTGTTGTAGCCAAGCTCCACGAAGGCAGACGGCGGATCAAAATACTTCCGTGCCACGGCATCAGATTCGAGCACACCTTCCTTGTGCAGTGCGCGCAGCTCCTTCTTCGAGTAGTCCGCCGCCACGCTGCGCCACATGTTGGAGCCCATCCAGCTACTCGCACCGAAGAAACCGAACTTCACCTGGTTCTTGGCGTACCAGCCCAGGGTGGGGAGACAGATGAGGAGCGACAGGATCAGGAAGCGCCGCCATTGCCTGGCGGCAAGAATCCCTCCCAGCACGAGAATCGGGACCAGCAGGATCGCGTGGTAGGCGCTGCGGGTGAGCGCCAGCGTGTTGATGAGCAGGACGAACAGCAGGAGGCGCGACAGCTTGGACGTCTCACAGTAGCGCATCAGCGCAAACAGCGCAGCCACCACCAGGAAGGCTGTCAGCAGCGTGTAGAGGATGAAGGCTTCATAAAGAAACGCGACTGGGTTGAGTGAGATAATCAGTGCGGCCACGAAGGCAATACGCGGTCGCCGGATCATGTGCTTCAGAATGGGATAGAGCATCCCGCACATAATGCTGCCGAGAATAATCTGCACGTAATGCTGGGCGACAAGGTGGTTCGCTGAACCAAAGAGCTGGTGAATGACAAAGCCGTACAGATTGTAGAGCGGCGGCTGTGCGTGCAGATTCCACAGGCTCCCCCACAGATCCTTCTGCATCGCATCCATGGGAAGCGTCTGCCAGAAGAAGTCCCACGAGTTGGCCTTAGGGTCGGACGTCATGCTCAACCCGCGCCCGTGCATGTAGTACAGGCCAAGCCCCAGGTGAACGCCAAACAACACCAGCACCGGCCAGTGCCGGGTTATGAAAGAGAGAATCTCGCGCAAAGGCGCAAAGGCGCAGTGGGAAGAGACTCTCTCTCCTTTGCGTCTTTGCGCCTTTGCGCGAGACGTATTTCCATTAGTCTTCATCAATGGCTTTCCTCAGCAACTCCAACTCGCAAAGCGTCCACGCGCGTTTCGGGTGGGGGCGGGTAATATGCAGGGCGATAGCCTCGGCCTCCACTTCCGGCAACGCAATCGTCTGGCGTGCCGGACCGCCGTAGACGGGACGATCGTTTTCAAACGCAAACTTGTCAAGCTGACCGGTGATGCCGGTAATGGTCTCGGTCTCGCCTGTAGGGGTTGTCACAATCACGGCCATCTCCGGCGCGTGGTCGTGGAAGTAGTTCCCGTACCCCACGCGTAGCCGACTGAGCACTACGGGTTCTTCCAGCGTGACCCGCACCCACATGCCATCTTCCTGGTAATGCTGCGTGGACCAGCGATTGTAGTCGTCGCCATCGGTCAACTTGTCGAGGTCGTCCGGGTTGTGGCTGGCGTCGAGGGATATGCTCGCGGCAGGAACAGCTTGTTCGTCCGGTCGGGGCGTAAGCTCCCGGAAGTGGGTATAGATCACGTAGTCGCCGCACGCCTCACGCTCGGACGCGATTCCCATCGTGCGCAGGTGACGATCGAAGATGGCGGGCGTGAGAAAACGCACTGTATCGGTCAAGACGTAGGCCACCGGCGACGCGGCATCGACCTCCGCCTTGTACGGGAGGTGCCATCCCGGGAAGCGCTCGTTCATCGGTTGACCGGCCATGACGTCGCCGCCCGACTGGTAGTTGATGCGGTAGGCCGTGCCGTAGGAAGCCACGCAGTGGTGGATGTCGGCTGCTTGCAGCCTATCGAGCACCGGCAGCAGGTCGGCGGCTGCGGCTTCTTCCACGTCGAACCCGGGCGCCTGCCACTGGCGCATGAGCAGGCTGGATGCCGCCACATTCCACCCGGCCAGCAGGACGATGAACGCGATCGGGATGGCGCGCAAAACCTTTGGCGTTACTCGGTAGATGTATGCGATCAGGAAGGGAAAACTCCACACCAGAGGAAGCAGGTAGCGATAACTCTTTGAGTCGGCCCGCTTACCAAACACAAAGGAGGCGAGCGTGATGACGGCAATGCCTGCGAAGACATCAATCGTTTCAAGCGAGGGCCACCGGTTGCGGAGGGTCCGTTGCACAAAAGAGACGGCTCGCAGCAGAACGACAGCGATGATGATCGCGGCCCAGATCCCGCCAAACAGCGAAGGCGACAGAAAGTCAAAGTTGATCGCCGCGCCGTCCGGGAAGGGGGTCGTGCGGATACCCATGCCGGTGTTGAGGGTCCACTTGATGGCGGGCGACCAGAGGCGCGACCACGCTTCGGCAAGACCGTGCTGCTGCGTCACGGCCGCGTGCGCGCCGGGAATGCGCCACTTCGCAACCAGGTAAGGCAACAGGCCAACAAAGAGGGCGGGGACAAAATGCAGCGTGTTGCGCCATGCGGTGCGCCAGTTGGTTCCCAGGCATACATAGATGCCAACGGACACCATGAACGGAATGGCGAGCATGTGGCTGGCGAACGAGAGCCCCGCGAAGAGTCCCGCGAGCGCAGCCATCAGACCGGGATTTCCCGTGCCGTGACGCGGCAGTATGGCGACAAGGATGGCCAGCGCGCTCAGGAGCAGTAGACCGCTGTATCCCGGCAACGCGTATGCGGCCTGCATCATCAACAGGTACGCGGACGGAAAGAGCAGCAACAACCCCGCCAACCAGGGCGGCCGGTCTCGGAACATCCGGACAAGGATGTAAAGTGCCACCACGACGGCAGCAAGCTGAAGAAGTGCTGGAATGAGCCGTGCCCCGAAAGCATTGTTCGGCAGCAACGGCGCCAGCGGGGCGGCGATGTAGGACTCAACAGGAAAGAGATAAGGCTGCCCCAGCATCAGCGCCGGGAAATCTCCACGCATGACCTGTTCCGCCTGGAGCTGCGCAATGCTCTCATCCGCCGTCGGTTGAACCAAACTCACGCTGATCCAGAAGAACACCAGCCGCAACACCAGCGCGGCAGCGACGAGAATCGCAAAGGTGATTTTGAGCCGCTTTGACATGATCTCGCTTCCGGTCTGCTTATGGCGTGGGACTGATGGTGACACTCTTGATCCTCAGCGGAGCCGCGCGGGTATAGCCCAGGTCGATGGAAAGGCGCAGGTTTGTCTTCAGATCGTATATAAACTCGGCGGGTGAACCGGCGATGAGCTGGTCGGGGGTGACGTGGCCGGATGGATAGCGGGCGCGGACGGAGGCGAGGGTGGTTCCTGTCGGTGCGGGGCTCTCGTAGTCGATCGTGATGTGGTACTGTCCGGCGGGCAGTGGGAGTTTCGGTCCATAGAAAATGTAGTCCGCCGGTTCGCGGGCAGGATCGAACACGACCGTTCCGCGCTTCAAGTCGATGTGCCCGGCATGGAAGAAGAGCGGGGCCGGCAGCACCAGCGGCTCGGTCAGTCCCTCCACCGGCCACGCGTCGTTGGCAAGAATAATCAGGTCAACATCGACGGTGCCGCGCTCCGGTATGAGTTGGAGTGAGGTGCGGGGATAGCCGCTGAACGGGCCAATGGGAACCGTGTACCATTCCCACGTGGCGGCGAGTGCAAACGAGACCGGCGGCTGTGATGCGTTGCCCTGCTTGACAGCCGCCCGGCAGGCTCCGCTGCCGCGCATCCGGACCAGGTAGCAGAGCCCAGGCGAGTAGAGGATTGGATATTCATGCAGCGTCATCTGCGTCTTGGGGTGAGGGAGCCGGAGGAAGTAGTTGGCACTGGTGTCGTCGAATGACGGCATGATCTCACCGCCTTCATGCGGCGAGCGTTCGCCCTGCCAGAGGCGACAGGGGAAGTCGTACTTCCAATCTGGCAGGTTGGCATAGACCCCTTCCGGCGCCGGGACGATCCTAAACGCCCAGACAGGACCATCCTGCGCCAGGAACGCGAGGCGGGGATGCGCCAGCATCTTGTGGAGGATATCTGACGCGGCAAAAGGCGCCACCTTCTCGGGGAACGCGTTCTCATGCAGGACAAGATAGTGAATGCCCCGGCTCTGCAGCTCTGCAAGTTGCGCGTTATCGAAGTGGCCCTTGTTGAAGCTCTCGAACTGGCGGATATACTCCCGGTAGGCCGTCTTTGGGGTTGGACGATAGCCGTTGACCATGCGCAGGCGGTAAAGCGATACGTAGTATTGGTTGAGCGATGACCAGTGCGAATTGCCCGGCCAGAGCGGAATGGCCAGGAGATGGCCGGGACGCCCCTCTGTCTCTGCGTCCTGTGCGATGGCGGCATAGGCGCCCTGCTCGCGGTCGAGCAGGCTGATGGCCGGATCGGTGTGATGCGCGTAGTCAAACAGCAGGGCGGCCGCCAGCATGACCCATAGTCCCGTCCGAATCCGTTGGCGTGGCGCGACCAACCGCAGCAACGGCGGCAACACCAGTGCGTAGGCCATGGCCAGGATGATGGGCAGCACGGCGAAAATCTTGGCCGGTTGACGTATCTTCCCGTACGGCGGCAATACACGGGTCAGCAGGTGCCAGGTCCGCTCGCCGCCGGGCATGTTAACCCCGAGGGCGAGAATGAAGATTCCCGCCACGGCTAAACCCAGCAGCAACGCCACGAGACAGGTTCGCCCTTCGGCTTCCCTGTCCATCCGCCACGCATATAGGGTTCTGCCCAGCAGGACGCAGAGACCGACCACCAGCAGGATAACGCTGAGGTAACCGGTATAGATCTGGCTGTGCATGCCGATGTAGTCGAACGAGAACGTACCACGCAGGGCAGGCGAATTGATCGCCACGTCGAGAATAGGACGCGCCTTGTCGCCAATGGCCGTGGCATGCAATCCCGCCTGCACGCGCCGGGCCTGCCAGACCATCAGCGCCCCGAAGAGGACCAGCGGGGAGAACGCAATCGCATACGAGCGGATTTCGCGTGCGGTGGGCAGCCACCGGCCGCGATGGTGGTGAATATAGCTCAGCACGCACCAGAATGGAGTGCTGAGCCCTGCAAAAAAAGTGATATGCGGATCGCTCCACTCGGACAGGGATAACGCCGCGCCGGCCAGGACCGCACCCCGCGCTTTGCCGTCGCGCACAACGATATCGAGGCCGTAGTAGATGATAGGCACCCACATCATTGCCAGACCGGTTGGGCTGCCGCCCATCAGCGTGAACCAGCGGTAAGGGAACGCAATCGCAACCAGTGCGGCAAGCGCCGCCCCCCCGGCGCTCGAGGTATAGCGCCGCGCGAGCAGCCAGGTGAAGAGCACCGTCAGCCACAGTGCTATGAGCCCCATCAGGTTCCACCCCAGCGCCTGGTTGCCGCCCAGTGCGCCCAGGATGAACGCGAGAGAGAAGGGGAGATAGTAGCGCTTCCCGGTGTCCTTGCGTGCCTCGTCATCGCCGATGTTGAATTCGTAGGTATTGTAGAAAAGCGGCGTCGGCCCGCAGAACGTGTCCTTAGCCAGCCAGAGGTGGTAGAGAAACTGGAGATGGTCGCCCGCGATCATTGCTCGGTCGGGGCGCTCCTCAGAGCAGTGATGCGCCGCTGGGATCCCCGACCCAAACCGCACCGGAAGCGGCCAGCTTGTGTAGCCCCATACAAGGAGCGTAAGCAGGAGAGTACCAAGAGCAATTTTGGTGTGCTTCATGTACCGGATGTTACTCTGATTCCGACGCGGAAATCTACCCCAAATGGGCCGAGTGGTGCGCCACCCTTATCCCTTTTTCTTCTCTCTTTGCGCCTCTGCGTCTTTGCGCGAGCTATCCGGCAGTCGATGAGTCCTGACTTCCAACTTCCGGCTTCCGGAAGACGATGTTGTAGAACAGGCCGGACATGACGCGGCCGACTTGGGCCTCGACGCCTTTGGGGACCAGTTCGGTGGGAATGGGGTCGAGGAACATGGCATTCTGCTTGATGAGAAACTTGCCGAAGCGGGTTTGTGCCATCTCCTCGCTCATCCCCTCGTCCTGGATCGCGATCACACCGCCCGGCTTGGTGACCCGCAGAATTTCGTCCATGGCCGTTTGCTTGCCCTCCCCAAACTGGTTGATGGCACCGCTGTGCATCACGCCGTCGAACGTTTCATCGGGGTAGGGAAGCTTCAGGGCATCGGCCTTGACGACGGTCACGGGAAGGCGCCGGCGTTTCGCCAGGCGGGTGGAGGCCTTCACCATGGCGGGGGAGTTATCCATGGCATCCACCTCGCCATCCGGCGCAATGGCGGCACAGAGCGGAGCAAGGTTCCCGCCCTGGCCGCAGCAGTGGTCCAATACCCGGTCGCCGGGCTTCAGGCCCAATGCCGCGATAATGCGGCGGCGCTCCGCAGGAATCCAGATGCGGACGGCGAGCGTGAGGATCACGAACTGGAAGTTATAGCGCAGCGCTTCACGGGATAGGCACATGGTCTCGCTCCTACTTAACGATCTTCAGAATGTCACGGAAAGCGGGATGTTCGGATGTCCGCATCAACTCAAAGAGCATGCTTTCGGCGCTGGTGATGCCCGCCCCGAGACCGGCAATTCTCTGCATCGCAATATCGCGGTTGGCCTTGAACCGTGAAGAGACGGCATCGGCAACGATCGCTATCTCGTACCCGAGTTCCAGCAAATCGCACGCGGTCTGGTAGATGCAGACATGCGTCTCAATGCCGGCCATGACCACTTGCCGGGCACCACTCTCTTTCAAGGTCTGCAGAAACTCGTCGCTGCCACAGCAGCTGAAACAGGCCTTTGGAATGGGGGTGTGGTCGTCCAGGTGCGCTGTGAGCTCCGGAATGGTGGGCCCCATCTTCTCGGGAATCTGCTCCACCCAGATCAGTGGCACGCGCAGCGCGAGCACCCCGCGCAGCAGGATCTCCAGGTTGCGATAAAGCGCCTCGCGCTCATGCATCACCGAAGCCAACTTGCCCTGCACATCCACCAGCACAAAGACCGTATTTTCCAACTCAAACATGACAGCACTCTCCAGCGTTTCGCGACGAAAAAGGATGACATATGCAGGGCTAGTCGTCAGAGTATGGCAAAGCTAGCCGGTAGCGCCAACCGGAAAAGGTCTGCCCCTGTGTCATGGGCGAGTTGGGCAACACGGCTCGCTCGGAGAGCTCGCCCTACTTTGCCGTCAGTGAAGATACATCACTTGACCAAGCCGCGCTCCACTTGCCACTTGCCACCTGCCACTTCCCGGCTATGCTTGGCTGCAATGGTCCACCGAATACGCCTGCGCGTGCGGTGGCAGAGGGAGGTGAAGCCATGGAACGTCCGGACTGGGATACCTACTTCATGGACATCGCGCACCAGGTGGCGCGGCGGGGGAACTGCTGCCGGCGGCAGGTGGCGGCGCTGATTGTGAAGGACCGGCGGATCATATCCACCGGCTACAACGGGACACCGCGCGGCACGACCAACTGCTGTGACGGAGGCTGCGCGCGCTGCAACGGCGATGCGCCGACGGGATCGGACCTGGGCGAGTGCATCTGCTCGCACGCCGAGGAGAACGCCATAGTACAGGCGGCTTACCACGGCATCGCCGTGCGCCACGCTTCGCTCTACTGCACGCTCAGTCCCTGCCTGATGTGCACAAAGATGATCATCAACGCCGGGATCGTCGAGGTCGTCTACGAGGATGAGTATTCCTTCTCCACCCCGGCTCGCGACCTCTTTGAGGAGGCGGGTGTAACGTGTCGCCGGTTCGAGCGGAAGTAGCTACAGAAAAAGGGTTTTGAATGCCTGCGATTGCCAAGATATTGATCGTGTTTGTGGGGATGCTCGCGATGGCGCGCATAAAGGCGCCACTCGGGTTGGCCCTGATTGGCGGGGGCGTGGTGCTGAACCTGTGGGCCGGATTGCCGGTGGGGGTCACGCTTCAGAATCTCGGGGAGTCGCTGTTGGCGGTTGATCTCTGGCTACTGCTGGCCGTCACAGTCTTCATTATTGAGCTGGGACGCCACATCACGCAGCCGAGCAATGCGGACGAGCTCATGGCGGCAACCCAGCGCTGGGGCGGCCGGCACGGACGGGCCGCGTCGTTGATGGCGCTGCCCGCGGTGGTGGGGCTTGTGCCCATGCCGGCCGGTGCGCTCTTCTCGGCACCGTTGGTTGAGAAGGCCGGCGAGGGAATGGACACCACGCCCGAGTGGCGCTCAGCCGTCAATTACTGGCATCGCCATATCTGGGAATACTGGTGGCCGCTATACCCCGGCGTGATTGTGGCCATTTCGCTGTTTGAGATGGATACGCGTGTCTTCATGGCGGTGCAGTTTCCGTTCACGCTTGTCGCCGTGGCCGCCGGCTATCTCTTCCTGGTACGGCCGCACCTGGCCGACGCCCCCGCGACGGAGACAACGGTCACGGGCAACAACCTGCGGGCCATGATGACGCTCCTTCCATTGATAACCGTGGTGGGGTCTCTCTTCGTCTTTCCGCCCCTGCTGCGTCAACTGCTGCCATCGGCGACGGCGCAGGTTCAGAAGCTGAGCTGTGTGCTGTTGGGCCTGGTACTCGGCATGGTCGTTCTCTCTGTGGACGAGGTCTTGCAACGGCGTCGCGCTGAGGCGCAAGGGAAAGCCATTGAGCGCGTCCGCCTCTTTGCGACAGCCTTCAAGCCCAAGTCACTCGGCATCCTCCTGGTGCTCGTAGGCGTGATGGTCTTCAAGTCGCTCCTGATGGAGTCGGCGCTACTGCCGACTGCGAGCCAGGAGTTGATCGCTAGCGGCATCCCGCTGGCAGTCGCCATCGCGGTGCTACCGTTCATTGCCGGAATAGTGACCGGGGTGGCCGTAGGCTTCGCGGCGGCATCGTTCCCGCTCGTGGTGGGGTTGATGGCCGCAGAGGGATCGGGTTTGACCCCATGGGCGACGCTGGTGTTGGCCTACGGGTTCGGCTACATGGGGATGATGCTCTCCCCGGTGCATCTCTGTCTCCTCGTTACGCGCGAGTATTTCAATGCCCGGATGGTCGACGTCTATCGCACGATCAGTCCCTGCGTGCTCAGCGTGGCTCTCTACAGCCTGCTGGCGCACGTCGTGCTGAGCATGCAGGGAAAGTGACCCTCTACTTCAACGCGGGTGTAACCGGTCTTCCGCTCCTGCTCAAGAAAGGAATAATCCAGGAAAAGGG
>JAOZSS010000154.1 GCA_029939545.1 Kiritimatiellia bacterium
ATGGCGAAGAATTTGAACCAGAAGACGGCGGATAGCCAGACGCTGAAAATGGGGGCGCTTAGTCGCATGAGCGGGAGCGGAAGACCGGTTACACCCCTCAGCGACGATCAGCGGGAACTGAGCAAACTGGATCTCAAAGGGCTTTCGGAATGGATGGCGGAATGGCTCTTGCTTGCAGGAACATCCAGCAGCAACCGCCCCCACATCCCGTTCATGGGAGTAGGGGAAACAAGGGACAACGCTCCCTGTCCCCTCCCATTCGCCTTCCTCGCGTTGCTTGAACGGATCAGGCGTGATCTTGAGTTTACGGCCGCTTGCTCGTAGACTTCTCTTCATGAATGCAGCAGATCGCATATCGACCAAACTGGCCATGGTGGCATTTCCCCGCGGCTTCTGTGCTGGGGTAAGTCGGGCCGTGGATGCGGTCGAGGCGGCTTTGCTCACCTTTCCGCCTCCGATCTACTGCTTTAACGAGATCGTACACAACCGGCAGGTGGTCGATCGCTTGACGGACAAGGGTGTGGTGTTTGTCCACGACTTCGATGAAGTACCCTCCGGAGGTGTGGTGCTGTTCAGTGCGCACGGAGTGACGCCGCAACTGCGCGACGATGCGCGGCAGCGGGGGCTGACCGTGATCGATGCCACCTGTCCTTTCGTTGCCAAGGTGCATGCTGAGGTGAAACGCTTTGCCCAGAGCGGGTATACGATCGTGCTGATTGGGAAGCGCGGCCACGAGGAGGTCGTGGGTGTGGCCGGAGAGGCGCCCGAGCACGTAATCGTGGTGGAGGACGCCGGTGAGGCGCGTGCGGTCGGGGTGCCCGACCCGTCTCGCGTGGCGGTGGTGATGCAGACGACGTTGAGCCAATCGGAGGCGGGACAGGTGCTGGGCGTATTGCGGGATCGTTTTCCGTCTCTGAAGACACCTCCCAACAGCGATATCTGCTACGCAACGACCAATCGGCAGGAAGCCGTGCGGCAGCTTTCCGAGAAGGTTGAACGGGTGCTGGTGTTGGGTGCCCGCAACAGTGCCAACACGAATCGATTGGTTGAGGTGGCGAGGAATGCAGGAACGGCGGCTGAGCTGTTGCCGGATATGGATAGTCTGGCAGCGATCGATTTCGATGGCGTGAAGCGGGTAGGGGTGACGGCCGGTGCCTCCACGCCTGAATCGTTTCTTGATGCGGTGATGGCCGCGTTGGCGGAGCGGGGCTTCGAGCCCACCCATCTCCCCCCCGTAGCGGAGGAATCCGTGACGTTTACGTTGCCGCAGCCGCTGTGCCGGTAAACTGGTCGATCAGGGGCTGAATCATCGCGGCAACATAGTCGCGCCACCGCGTCTGGACTTTCGGCCAGTCGGCCAGATGGGCTTCAGCGGAATTCAAGAGTTCTGCAATCACGATTGCGGGATCGATTCCTTCGACGGCGGAAGCGCCCACGGCGGTGAGTTTTCCCGTGGCGGCATCCGTTCCCAGGCTCTTGCCTGCCAACGTTGGGTCGACCTGGGCGTCAAGCATGTCGTCGGCAAGCTGGTAGGCCGTACCCAGATCGCGCCCGGCATGTTCGAGGGCATCAGCCAATGCGGTATCTGTCCCGCCTGCGCAGGTGGCTGCAAACCCGAAAAGCGACCCGGTTTTGCGCCTCGCAATCCGAACACAGTCTGCCCACGAGTCGAGGTGAACATTCCGGGAGAACTCCTGCTCAGCCTCGGAATCGCACATTTCGCGGAGCGCCCGCATCAGGACGGATAGGTGCTGTGCGCCTGCTTTCTCCACGAGACTAAGCGCGACACTGAGCATGAGATCGCCGATCAAGACGGCCGCCTTGGTGCCTTCGGAGACCCATAAGGCGGGGGCATGCCGTCGCTCGGTTCCGCCATCCACGACATCGTCGTGCAGGAGGCTGGCGCCGTGCAGAAGCTCGACAGCGGCCGCCAGGCGGGAGAGGGTTTGGCCTGCGGTCCCGTTCGAAGAGCCAACCCGGAGTACCAGGCGACCACGCAGCATTTTACCGCCGTCAACAGAGTCGCCAAAGCGCTCGAATTCCTCGCGTACCGAGGTCTGACTCAAGGCCTCGGCGATCGCCTCGCGAATCTGTGCTATGTCTTGTTCTGCCACAGGTTTCTAGTCCCTACTTGTGTTCCACTCTTCGTAGTATTGCCAACTCATGTTGGCATTGGCCTCGGCCAGCTCGCGGTCTTTCTCATGAACAGTTGCCCGCATCACGTCACCCGCCGAAATAAGTCCGATGTGCTGGCCATCTTTGTCGACCACAAGATGCCGAATCCGTAAACCTAGAAACTTGTCCATCAGGCTGTAAACCGAATCACTCCATTCGCAGGTAATAAGGGGGTGGCTCATGTAGGCCCCGATGGTGGAGGTATGTATATCAAAGCCATCTTCGGCCACATCGCGCGCCAGGTCCCGCTCGGTCCAGATTCCGACCATGGCTTCGTCTTGCGTTACGAGCAGGCAGCCAACGTTCTCACGGTCCATCAGTGCAACGGCTTCGACGATGGGCGTATCGGCGGGGGTGCTCACCACCTCACGATTCTTGTCTTTGATCAGATCTTCTGCTATTGTCATTTTCATTCTCCCTTGATCGCTGATAGTAGGTTACCCCATGCAAACCTTGATGGCAATCGCTTGTGCCGCCGTCATCATCGGTCTGGCCGTGGTGGCGATGTCCGTCGGCCTCCTGCTACGCGGCAAAGTCATGCGCGGCGGGTGCGGTGCACATTCGGCACCCGGCGATGCACCCATCAGCTGCGAGGCCTGCTCAAAGAAGCAGCTCAATATCTGTGATGAAGATGATGTCACAGGCCTCGCGGGTCCTTCGATTGCGGGAACGATGGGGCGCTTCAGCCGCAAATAGATCAGCCAAAGTCGTCGTACGCGATCATGTCTTCCTCGACGCCCAGATCATAGAGCATCTTCTGCATCGCGCTGAGCATGAGCGGCGGACCACACAGGTAGTACTCGATCTCGGTCGGGTCTTTGTGGTGGTCGAGGTAGTTGTCCAGCAGGACCTGGTGAATGAATCCGACATATCCGGTCCAGTTGTCTTCCGGCTGCGGTTCACTGAGTGCGATATTGAAACTGAAGTTATCAAACTCTTTCTCGATGGCTCGGAAGTCTTCTTCATAGAAGATCTCGCGCTTGGAGCGGGCCCCATACCAGAAGGTGGCCTTGCGGTTGCTTTTGCGGGTATGGAAGAGGTCGAAAATGTGGCTGCGCATCGGTGCCATTCCCGCGCCGCCGCCGACAAACACGATCTCGCGATCCGTGTCCTTCATGAAGAACTCACCGTAAGGCCCGCTGACCATCACCTTGTCGCCGGGCTTGCAGTTGAAAATGTAGGATGAAGCTATACCCGGGGGCACGTCCATGCCGCGCGGCGGCGTGGCAATACGGACATTGAGCATTATGCGGTTTCCCTCGGCCGGGTGGTTGGCCATGGAGTAGGCGCGGTAGCACTCCTCGTCGTTGTCGGCGTGGAGATCGAAGAAGTTGAAGCGGTCCCAGTCGCCGCAGTACTCCTCAGCCACATCAAACTCGTTGAAGCCCAGCTTGTACTGCGGAATGTCGATCTGGATATAGCCGCCGGCCTGGAAGTCGAGTGATTCACCTTCAGGCAACTCCACCACGAACTCCTTGATGAACGTGGCCACGTTGTCGTTGGAGGCAACGGTGCACTCCCACTTCTTGACGTCGAGGACCTCTTCCGGGACCTCAATTTCCATGTCTTCGCGGAGTTTGACTTGGCAGGCCAGGCGCACGCCTGCGCGACGGTCCGGCTTCTTGATAAACCCGAGCTCGGTAGCAAGAATATCGCCGCCGCCCTTCTCTACCTTGCACTTGCACATACCGCACGTGCCGCCGCCGCCGCAGGCGGAGGGAACAAAGACGTGGGCACCGACGAGGGCGGAGAGGAGCGACTGGCCGGGCGCCGTTGTGACGCTCTTTTTGCCATCGTTGACGTCGATCGTGACTTCGCCGCCGGGAGAGAGCTTGCTCGAGATGGCCGACAGTAGAATCACAAGCAGGACGATCACGCCCGTGAAAACCGCTGCACTCGCTATGACAAACAGCACCATGAAACTAATTCCCTAAAGTAATACCCGAAAAACAGAGAAACCCAATGGCCATGAGCCCCGTAATGATGAACGCCATACCCAGTCCGCGCAGTCCCTCCGGAACGTTGGAGTAGCGGATCTTCTTGCGGATGGCGGCCAGCGACATGATTGCCAGGGCCCAGCCCACGCCCGACGACGTTCCGTAGACAACCGACTCCACTAGTGAGTACTGACGCTCAACCATGAAGAGGGAGGCACCGAGAATCGCGCAGTTCACTGTGATCAACGGGAGGAAGATGCCGAGGCTGTTGTAGAGCACCGGGAAGAACCGATCGACAACCATCTCTACGATCTGCACCAGCGAGGCAATCACGGCGATAAAGCAGATAAAGGTCAGGAAAGAAAGGTCCAGACTGCCGAGCGCCTCGACACCGGTCCATCCCAGGGCGCCGGGCTGTAGAAGGAAGCGGCGGATCAGCCAGTTGAGCGGCGTCGCGATCGTGAGTACCATGATCACAGCCATGCCCAGGCCCTTGGCTGACTCCATCTTCTTCGACTGGGCCAGGTAGGAGCACATCCCCAGGAAGAGGGAGAGCAGGATGTTCTGGATGAAGATTGACTCGATCGCCAGGTTGAGCAGTCCCATGGTTAGTCCTCCTCCCTGAGCGTCTTGGATATCAGCGTACGCTGGAACCAAATCAGCAGGCCGATGATGACGAACGCGCCCGGCGGTAACAGCATCAGCGTATTGCCCTCATACCACTCCGGGCTGAGGATCTGGATGCCCAGCAGGCTTCCGCTGCCCAGCAATTCGCGGAATGCCGCCACTGCGATCAGGATAACGCTGTAGCCCAGCCCATTGCCGATGGCGTCCAGGAACGACTTGAACGGAGGATTCTGGAGCGCGTAGGCCTCGGCACGTCCCATCACGATGCAGTTCGTGATGATCAGGCCGACGAACACGCTGAGTTGCTTGCTGATATCATAAACGAATGCGCGCAGCACCTGGTCGGCCAGGATCACGAGCGTCGCGATCACACACAGCTCCACGATCATCCTGATCTTGCCCGGGATCATGTTGCGGAGCAGTGAGATGACCACGTTCGAACCGCACAGCACGACCGTCAGTGCGATGCTCATGACCAGGGCCGTGGAGACCTGCGTGGTCACGGCCAGGGCTGAGCAGACGCCCAGCACCTGCCACGTGACGGGGTTATTGTCCGACAGCGGATCCGTAACGATTTTACGTAGCTTGGCCATCAGTGGGTTTCCCCCAGTTGAACGAAGTAGCGATGGTAGACTGCGTAGTCAGCATTGAGGAACTTCTCAACACCAATGCATGTCATCGTTGCTGCCGTGATACCATCCACAGAGTGGTCGGTGGCAGCGGCACCGGGCTTCGTTACACGGAACGTCTGGACTTCACCGTTGGCCGTCCACTTCTTGCCCTTGAAACGATTCTGGAAAAAGGGCTTCTCGACCTCGCCGCCGAGGCCCGGGGTCTCCTGGTGCTCGTAAAACACGATGCCTGCGATAGTGGAGAGATCACCTTCCAGCGCCATGAACGCCTTGACGGTTGACCAGAGCCCCTTGCCGCTGACGTGCATGGCGTACTGCTTGGCTCCGCTCTCGGGATCCTGGTAGGTGTAGAATGGATATAGCGTCTTGAGCCCGGAGGCTTTGTCGCGATCGTTGATCTCCTGAGAGGTCAGGGATTCAACGGTGCGATCCGCAACAAGGTTGCCCTCGCCATCAAGGACAACGCCCTTGATTCGCTCGGTGAACATCTGGTCCAGC
>JAOZSS010000155.1 GCA_029939545.1 Kiritimatiellia bacterium
GTCTAAGGGTACTCGAGTCAGGGCAGAGACTAAGTGTTTCGACTAAGGGTTTCCATGACTCTCCAAGTTTTGGCAGCGGGAGGAGCTAACCGCCCACCCCGTTAGATAAAATAAGAGGGATGGTATCCTGTTAGATGCCTCCCGTTGATGCCGCCGGAAACCGCTTTTCGCATTGTGCTGCCGTACTGCTTTGGGTACGGTACGGCGTTTCCATGAAGAGATCGCTCAAATATCGTGAAGTCATCCGGGATGTGCGCCGGGTGGTGGTGAAGATTGGGAGCCGGGTGCTGGTGCAGCGCACGGGGCGTCCCGACGTGCGGCGTATGCGCGCGCTGGTCGGTGAGATTGCTAAGCTGCGGAAGGCCGGCAAAGAGGTGGTCCTGGTCTCCTCGGGTGCCATTGGCGCCGGCATGGAGTCGTTGGGCATGACCCGTCGGCCCACAGAGCTCCCTGAGCTTCAGATGGCCGCTGCCGTCGGGCAGACACACATGATGTCGCGTTACGAGGATCTCTTCGGCAAGAAAGGCTGCAAGGTGGGGCAGGTTCTCCTGACGCATGACAATTTTGAGCACAAGGTGACGCTTACAAACGCGCGCCGTACGATGGAGACCTTGATTCGCAGCGAGGTGATTCCCATCATCAATGAGAACGATGTCGTCGCGAACGAGGAAATCCGTGCGGTGGAGTCGGTGGGGGATAACGATTTTCTGGCCTCATTGGTGGTGAAGCTGATCCGGGCGGATCTCCTGGTTCTGCTCAGTACGGTGGATGGGGTTCGCGAGATAGGGGATTCTGGGCGTTCGCGCCGGATCCGCTACCTGGAGAAGATCAATCGTACTACTTTCAAGCTCGTACAGGACAGTGACTCTCACTTGTCCAGAGGGGGAATGACCACCAAGCTGAAAGCAGCCAAGTCGGTTGCTGATGCGGGTTGCTCTTCCGTCATAGCCAATGGCCGCCAGGCAGAGGTCCTGACGCGCATCATGAACGGCGAGGATGTCGGCACGATCATCCTTGCCTCGGGGCTGTAGCGCAAGGCGCTGTAGCTGAGGAGGTCCCACGATGAGTTTGCATGACGATATGGTTGCGATTGGACAGCGCTCGCTGGCTGCATCGCGTGAGTTGGTGACGCTGAAGGTGCGCAAGAAGAATGCCATTCTGCTGGCAATGGCCGATGAGCTTGAAACGCATCGTGAGGCCATCCAGGCGGCCAATGCGATCGATATCGAGGAAGGGCGCAATGCCGGGCTTTCAGATGCGATGCTGGACCGGCTTCTCCTGACGGATGTCCGGATCGACGGCATGATCAAAGGCCTCCAGGCGGTGGCCTCGCTCAAGGATCCGATCGGCACGAAAATCAGCCGCTGGATTCGTCCCAACGGGCTGGAAATCATCAAGCAGCGCGTGCCAATTGGGGTCATCGGAATCATCTATGAGTCTCGCCCCAACGTAACGGCCGACAGCGCCGCACTTTGTTTCAAGACCTCCAACGCGGTGATTCTGCGTGGCGGCAAGGAAGCCGTGCATTCAAACGCGGCCATTGCCGACGCGCTGATCGAAGGCGGTGGCAAGAAAGGGATGCCCGAGTACGCGATCCAACTGATTCGCACGACCGACCGGGAAGCAGTCAAGGAGCTGGTTCAGCTCGACGGCATGGTCGACCTTGTTATTCCACGTGGCGGTGAGGCGCTCATCCGTGCCGTTACCGAGATGTCGCATGTACCGGTGATTAAGCACTACAAGGGCGTCTGCAATCTCTACATCGATGCAGAGGCGGACACGGAGATGGCGCTGGGCATCGCGGTCAATGCCAAGTGCCAGCGTCCCGGCGTCTGCAATGCCATTGAGACCCTTCTAATTCACGAAGCCATCGCGCCCGAGTTTCTACCGCAAGTGGCCGTGCTCCTGGAAGAAAATGGCGTCGAGATGCGCGGTGACGAAGCCGCCCGTGCGATGGTGTCCGGTATGAAAGAGGCCACGGAAGCCGATTGGCACGAGGAGTATCTCGACCTGATCCTGGCTATCCGCGTGGTGGGGTCAGTCGCGGAAGCGATCGATCACATCAACACGTACGGCTCACGCCATTCCGATGCGATTGTTACGGAGTCAGACGCAGCCTCGCGCGCATTCCTGCGTGATGTTGACTCCTCGACCGTTTACGTCAATGCCTCGACCCGCTTCACGGATGGCGCGGAGTTCGGGATGGGTGCCGAGATAGGGATCAGCACGGACAAGCTCCATGCGCGTGGCCCGATGGCCCTCGAGGAGTTGACCACGTACAAGTACCTCGTCTACGGGAAAGGGCAGATCCGCTCGTAGCGGCTCTACTTCCAGTCGGGAGACATGGCCGCTTCGATCTCTGCCGTGGCAGCGCCCTCGCCGGGTTCCGAAATCGTTCCGGTGACCAGGGCGGGCGCCTTAACCTCGCCTTCTGCCTCCGGGGTGGTGGCAGGCGTTTCGGTAGTCGCGTCCTCTATCTCGACGGCTTCCTCAACGGCCTCTTTCAGGGCGGGCTTGTCCTTCTTTAGGCTGCGGAAGCGTGCGACCAGCGGGTTGACCTTGCGCGGTCCACTGTACGTCGTGCCTGGCTTGCCATAACGTCCGTAACGACGTTTCTCGGCGTTTTCATCGTGCAGCTTAAGGTTATGCCGTGCGGCCAGCCTCTTCCATTCCCGCTTGGAGAACTTCATCTTGCTGTTTATCGCGTTCGCCATGTCGAGCACCTTGAGGGACCCGATCGGCGTCACGTCCTTGGCCCATGCGGGTGCGGCGGCCAGCTCGGCCGGAAGATCCGCCTCGTCTCCAACGAGGAACACACGCTTAGGTGTCTGGGCAAAGAGCGATCCATCCTGGTAGGCGGCGATGTCAGCCGGCGACCAGTTGTTCGCAGCGGAATCCCATGCGTGCAGCAGCAGTGGCTCATCGCCCATGCCCTTGTCGTAGGCCAGCAGCTCGACCGGCCGAATGCGTGCCACGTCAAAGGCAAACTGAACCACCGTGTAGCGCACGGGCATCACAATCACGGCGCGATCCTTGTTGCCCGCGTGGACAGTGTGTCCCAAGCCCGCGACGAGCAGGAGGGCGATAAAAAACGTATGCATCTTATTCATGACTGGATCTCCAGTTGATTCTTATTGGCCCTGGCCGTTCTTCGGCCGGGCATCAGTCTATTTTCCCAGTGCTTTGCGCAGTTCAGCAGTCAGCCGCGGTACGATTTCAAAAACATCACCCACAATGCCAAATGTGGCAACAGAAAAGATTGGCGCATCGGGATCCTTGTTGATCGCGATGATGACGTCGGACGAGGACATTCCGGCCAAATGCTGGATCTGGCCGCTGATGCCGCAGGCTATATAGATCTTCGGACAGACGGTCTTTCCTGTCTGTCCAACCTGGTGCGAATAGGGAATCCAATCCGCATCCACCGCCGCGCGCGACGCTCCGACACCCCCGCCGAGGACCTCGGCCAGCTCATGCAGAATGGCGAAGTTCTCGGGCTTCTGCATGCCGCGTCCGCCACTGATGATGAAGTCGGCTTCAGCGATGTTGATGATGTTATCCTCTTCCGGCACGAACTTAATACGCTTGGTGCGCGAGGCCAGGAGGGCCTTGTCGACTTCCACCGCTATCACCTCGCCGGTGCGTGAGGGGTCCACCTCAGCTTCCTTGAACACCTTGTGACGCACCGTGGACATCTGTGGCCGCGTATCGGGCGTGAGAATCGTGGCCATGATGTTGCCGCCGAAGGCCGGACGCGTCTGCATCAGATTCTTAGTCTCGGGATCGATCGCCAGTCCCGTGCAGTCGGCCGTCAGGCCGGCACCGGTTTCCACGGCAATGCGCGAGATCATGCTGCGACCAATCGTCGTAGCCCCGCACAACAGAACGTTGGGCTTGTGGCGTTTGACCAGGTCGGACATGATGGCCGCATAGGGCTCATCCTGGAAATGGGTCAGCTCGGGCTGGTCGACCATGTAGACCTTCTCAGCCCCGCGGGCGATCAGTTCGTTGGCCTGCTCCGATACGTTGGAGCCCAGCAGGACGGCACAGAGATGCATGCCTAGATCGTCGGCCAACTGGCGGCCTTCGCCAAGCAGCTCGTAGGTGATCGACTGGATAACGCCATCATCCTGTTCCGCAAACACCCATACGTCCTGGTAGGCGCTGAAATCGGCCTGCACCTTCTCGCTCTGCCGCATCTCGATGGCGTCGAACTTGCAGGCGGTTACGCAGGCCCCGCACAGCGTGCACGTGGTGAGATCAATCACGGCCAGCTTGTCATCCATCTCAATGGCGCCAAACGGGCAGGATTTGACGCAGAGCTGACACCCTACACAGGCTTCGTCGATAACTTTGATCGGATCGTTGCTCATAAGATCACGTGCTCCCTACGATGCGGTGCCAACCACAAGTTCCTTGAGTTTTTCAATCAGCTTAGGAACGATCTCCTCGGGATCGCCCGTCAGAATCTCGCCGCCTGCACGCGGGGGCGGAGTGAAGATCGTGTCCACCTTCGTGGGAGATCCGTCCAGTCCTAGATACTCGGGGTTGCAGTCCATCTCGGCGGCTGTCCAAATCGGAATCTCGGCCCTCTTGGCGGCCATCTTGCCCTTCAGCGAGGGAAGACGCGGCTCGTTGATCTCTTTGACGACGGTCAGCAGGCAGGGCAACGAGCTCTCGATCACTTCGTATCCGGTTTCGAGGAGGCGCTCGCCCACGATGCGCCCCTCTTCGATCTCCTCAATCTTACGTACGTAGGTAATCTGCGGGAGGTCAAGGTGGGTTGCAATTCCCGGTCCGACCTGGGCCGTATCGCCGTCTGAAGCCTGCTTGCCGCACAGAATGATGTCCACGTCGCCAAGCTTCTTGATGGCCTGGGCCAGGGTATAGCTGGTGGCAAACGTGTCGCTACCGGCAAAGGCACGATCGGAAATCAGAATGCCTTCATCGACGCCCACGGAGATGGCCTCGCGCAGCACGGCCTCGGCCTGCGGCGGTCCCATCGTGATAGCGGTTACCTTGCCGCCGACGCGCTCCTTCAGACGGACCGATTCCTCGATCGCATAGGCGTCGAACGGGTTGACGATAGAGTCCGCGCCCTCACGCATCAGCGTGTTGGTTTCCGGATTGATCTTGACGTCGTTCTTCTCCGGAACCTGCTTAATGCAGACGACAAAATGCATGTAACAATCCCCTCTTACTGCCTCAACAAAAATAAACACGCAAGAGTAGTCTGCTCGCCCTCGGATTGGCAAGCCTGAATCCGGAAGTCAGAAGTCGGGAATCGGGGGGTCAGAAGTCGGGATCACTCCGTCGAAGCATCAAGCATCTGTGGATCGCCTTGTCAGAGCCGGAACACCAACGTTTCATGGTGATCGCATAAGGCTACGATTCATGAGGCGCCCGATTCCTTAATGATTACAAGGGGGTCCACGTCAAGAGACCGATGATTGGCGGGGGGAACTTCAGGTTAGTTGGAGCACTTGCGACAGTGGGCGGCTCGGGGAGAGTCCTGATGAGCATGGGGGAGGAGAGGTACTTGGCGTAGGGCCGCACGGCGTGCGGCTTACGTAAGGCTTACGTAAGACCCTCATACCGCTCCGCTATATGGGTGTAACCGGTCTCCCGCTCCCGCTCATGCGGCTAAAAGCTCCCTGTTCCCATCATTCTCAGCGTAAGGATATAGACGATCCCTCTCTCTTGCTATGCGGAAGGCGGTGAATTCGTCCCATAGCCCGGATGCATGAACGCTACGCAGTTCCCGCATAGTCCAACTGCTTAGTGCTTGCTGGACAAACGGTTACAGACTGAGCAGTTGGACT
>JAOZSS010000156.1 GCA_029939545.1 Kiritimatiellia bacterium
ACCGGTTGAGTCAATCAGCCACCCTGTTTTCTATGTTTTTCCTCTCTCAGGCAGAAGCGGAAGACCGGTTACACCCGCAACGAACATCGGTGAACGCTGGAGGTCGGGGTTGAGCGGGGGGAGGACTACGGGTTCTTTCCGCAAAGAAAAAGCTCAAATGGGCTGCTACTACAGAAAAATCAGCCGTTACTGTTGCCGCGCTGCGATCTGTCGACCATGATCTTGCGCATGCGGATGTTCTTGGGTGTGAATTCGACCAGCTCACCTTCCTTAATATAGGTAATACACCCTTCCAGCGTCATATGCGTTGCCGGTGTGAGCGTAACACTCTCGTCCGTGCCGGACGCGCGTACGTTGGTGAGCTGCTTACCCTTGGCCGGATTAACGGTCAGGTCATTATCGCGGCAATGCTCACCGATGATCTGGCCGCGGTAGACCCGCTCCCCGGGACCGAGAAAGAGCTTGCCGCGGTTCTGGAGGTTGAAGAGCGCGTAGGCCACGGTGGTGCACGTGTCCATCGCGACCAATACCCCGTTGCGGCGGTCGCGTATCTCGCCAGCATACTCCCCGTACTCGGCAAACATGTAGGTTAGCACGCCCATTCCGCGCGTGTCGCTCATGAATTCGGGCTTATAGCCCAGCAGGCCCCGCGTTGGGACATGGTAGCGCAGGCGGGCCATGCCGTTGTCCTGGTGCATCTCGATCATGCGTCCCTTGCGTACTCCGAGCTTCTCGATCACGGCGCCCAAGTACTCATCGGCCACATCGATCGTGACATCCTCGTAGGGTTCGAGCCGCTTGCCATCGATGGTGCGGAAGATGACCTCCGGGCAGGCGGCCTGGAACTCGTAGCCCTCACGGCGCATGCGTTCGATCAGGATGGAGAGATGCAGCTCGCCCCGTCCGGCGACCCGGTACCCGGTCCCATCGGGGCGGTCCTCGACCTGCAGGGCCACGTCGGAGAGCGCCTCGCGCTTGAGTCGTTCACCGAGATGGGTCGAAGTGACGAACTCCCCTTCGGTCCCGGCAAAGGGAGAGTTGTTGGCCAGAAAGGTCATGGCCAGGGTGGGGGGGTCGACATCAGCGAAGGGCAGGGGGATCGGGTTGTCCGGATCGGTATAGGTGTCGCCGATGGTGACACTGTCGAGGCCGGCCACGGCGACGATGTCGCCCAGCACGGCGTCCTTGACCTCCATCTTCTTGTTTTCGGCAAAGCGGTAGATCTTTGTGATGCGGGTGGGTTCACAGGTGCCGCGCGGTGTGGCGACCACCGCGTTGGTGTTGGTGTGAAGCGTGCCGGAGGTGATCTTGCCGATCCCCAGACGGCCGAGGTAGGGCGAGTAGTCGATCGACTTGACCTGAAGCTGCAACGGCCCCGCACGGTCGCCAGAAGGGCAGGGAATGTGCTCCAGGATCGCATCCAGGAGCGGCATCATATCCTGACCGCGCTGGTGGTGATCGAGGCTGGAGGTGCCCTCCTTGGCTGAGGCAAAGACGGTATGGAAGTCCAGAATATCGTGGGGCGCGTCCAGCTTCACAAAGAGGTCAAAAACCTGATCGATCGCCCACTCGGGGCGTGCGGCCGGCTTGTCGACCTTGTTGATCACGACCACAATGGGCAGGTCGAGTGCGAGCGCCTTCTTCAGTACAAAGTAGGTCTGCGGCATGGGGCCCTCCTGCGCGTCGACCAGCAGCAAGGCACCGTCCGCCATCTGCAGGATGCGTTCAACCTGGCCTCCGAAATCGGCATGCCCGGGGGTGTCGATAATGTTGACGCGGTGGCCCTTGTATTCGAACGAGCCGTTCTTGGAGGAGATCGTGATTCCGCGCTCGCGCTCGAGATCCATCGAGTCCATCAGCCGCTCGGCCACCACCTGGTTGTCGCGGAACATGCCGCTCTGGCGAAACAGCTCGTCTACCAGTGTTGTCTTGCCATGGTCAACATGCGCGATAATCGCGATGTTGCGCAGTTTGTCTGTCGTATGTGTGGCCACGTTGGTCCTCTCTAAGAAATGAGCCGGGGTTAGTATCATTTCCTTGATAGGATAACAACCTCGCATTCATCTATCTCATTGCACTACCGGCAGGTATTAGGGTACAAGTGCGTCTTCCAACTGAGTACAGAAAGGAACCCGATCATGGCACCGAACAAGAAGGCGATCGATATAAGGAATAAAGATGACTTGATTGTCATTGGGGGTGGCGGTGGGTTTATTGGTGGCTCATTGGCGCGCTATTTTACCGAACAGGGCTTCACGCGTATTCGTGCGATCGACAAGAAACCGCTCTACGACTGGTACCAGGTAACGCCGGGAGTGGAGAGTCTGTGTATGGATCTCAGCGAGAAAGAGCATGCCATCCGCGCCTGCGAAGGCGCGATTGAGGTCTACAACCTGGCGGCGGATATGGGCGGCATGGGCTTCATCGAGCGCTTTCGCGTCGAGTGTCTGCGCAGCATCCTGATCAATACGCATATGATCGAGGCGGCCTACAATGCCGGTGCCGATCGCTACTTCTTCTCTTCGTCGGCTTGCGTCTATAACGCTGATCTGCAGAAGGACCCCAATGTACGGGCGCTGAAAGAGAGTGACGCGTACCCGGCGCTCTCGGAGCGCGGATACGGATGGGAGAAGCTTCTCTCGGAGATGTTCTGTCAGGAATATTGGGCCGAACGCGGACTGAAGACCGCGATTCCCCGTTTTCACAATGTGTTTGGGCCCCATGGCACATGGGATGGTGGCCGCGAGAAGGCACCGGCCGCGCTTTGCCGCAAGGTTATCGAAGCCAAGGACACGGGCGACCTGACGATCGATATCTGGGGCGACGGCGTACAGACCCGTAGCTTCATGTACATCGACGAGTGCGTCGAGGGCATCGATATGATTATGCACTGTGATGACCTCATCGCTACGCCGATCAACCTCGGCTCAAGCGAGCTGATCGCGATCAACGATCTGGTCTCCCTGGCTGAAGATATCGGTGGTGTGAAGTTGGAGCGTACGCATAACCTGGACGCCCCGCGCGGCGTGGCCGGCCGGAACAGCGACAACACCTTCATCAAGGAAGTGCTCGGCTGGGAGCCCTGCCTGCCCTTCCGCGAGGGTCTCGAGCGCACCTACACGTGGATCGAGCAGCAGTACAACGACCGCAAGGCGGGTAAGCGTACGGTTAGCTAGCCACGAATCTTCGCCAGGATCTCGTCGCGCTTGGCTTCCATCTTCTCCTGAGTCTTAGCTTCCAGGTTGAGACGGATCAGCGGCTCGGTGTTGGATAGGCGCACGTTGAACCACCAGTCATCGTACTCGAAGCTCACGCCATCGAGTTCGATCAACTTTCCGTCGGCGTAGTCCTCGCGAAGCTGGGCAATCACGGCGTCGGTATCGGCCACCTCGGAATTGATCTCGCCGCTGGCGTGGTAGCGCTGGATCGGCTTGATCAGCTCGGAGAGGGTCTTGCCTGAGCGGTTCACGATGTTGGCCACGCAGATCACAGCCAGGCTGGAGCTCTCGGTGAAATAGTTGTCGCGGAAGTAGTAGTGCCCTGACAGCTCGCCGGCGAAGCTGGCGTTGGCATCGCGCATCTGCTGCTTGATGAATGCGTGACCCACGCGGCTCATCAGTGCCGTTCCGCCGTTCTCCTCGATCACTTCCTTGACCGACCAGCTACTGCGCAGGTCGTAGAAGATATTGCCTTTCTCGTGCGCCAGCATGTCTTCGGCAATCAGCGCGGTGATCATGTCCATCGCCACCACCGTGCCGTTCTCATCCACGAACCCGACGCGGTCGGCATCGCCGTCAAATGCGACGCCAAAGTCATACTCGCCCTCGCGAATCATCGCCTGCAGAGCCTCGAGCGTTTCCACCTTAAGCGGATTGGCCTCGTGGTTGGGGAAGGTGCCGTCGAGTTCCTCGTAGATTGCATCCACCTCGATAAGGCCATCCAGCACGCGCGCTTCAACGCTGCCCATCGAGTTCGCCATGTCGGCCGCAATCTTGATCGGACGTGTGATCTCGGCATGCGGGCGAATGTGGGCAATGTACTCATCGGCAATGTGGTGCTGACTGATCGAGCCCGGTGTTTCGGCTGCGGGATCAAACGATTCTTCGTTGCAGATCCGCTCGATGTCCATGATACCGGTAACACCGCTGATCGGTACGGCTTGGGCACGTGTCATCTTGATGCCGTTCCATTCGCCCGGGTTGTGCGAGGCCGTGATCATGACGCCACCATCAGCGTTGAGGCTTCCGCAGCCGAAATAGGACATGCACGTTGTGGCGAGTCCGAGGTCGATCACGTCGGCGCCCTGCATGGTGGCGCCCTTGGCGAACGCGTCGAAGAGCGGGGTGGAGTGGGGACGCATATCCCGGCCGACCGTGACGGTCTTGCATTTCAGGAGCGTGACAAAAGCCCGCCCGATCTTGAACATGATCTCTTCATCCATTGTCTCGCCATAGATGCCGCGGATGTCGTATGCCTTAAAGATTCCAGCCATGATGATTTCCTTTCACAGACGCAGATAGGTGAAGTCACATAGATATGCAGGATAGGCAGGATATCCTATTCATCCTGTCCATCCATGTTCCATTCCCTTCTTGAGCCCTTTCGCAGAAAGAGGGATTGTAGTCGCAGTGAACGCCAACGATCAAGAACAAGCACGGCTGGGTCCTGTTGAATGGCGCGAAAGCCTGCCATCAACCAACAGCGAGCTATTGTGCCGTGTAACCGATGGGTTTCATGTGCCGCCGGGGCAGATCCTTGCCGCGCGTCACCAGACCGCGGGACGCGGCCGCCAGCAGCGGGTCTGGCAGAGCGGCGTGGAGCGCGACCTGACGTTTTCATTCCTGTGGCCGGCCGAACCGCCGGAGCGTATGGTCTCCCTTCCCATGGCCGTGGCCCTGGGCGTGGCGGACCTGTTGGCCACGTACGAGATCGAAGCCGCCACCAAGTGGCCGAACGACGTGCTGGTCAACGGCGACAAGATATGTGGTCTGCTCGCCGAAGTGGCCACGGATGCCGGTGGCCGGGCGGTTGGCGTGGTGGTGGGTGTAGGTCTCAACGTCAACATGACGGCCGAGGAGGCGGGGAAGATCGATCGCCCCGCCACGTCGATGCAGATCATCTCCGGGAAAATAATGGAGGTTGCCAATGTACTCGAGCGACTGGTGCCGCTACTGGACGCACGGTTGGCACAGTGGCAGCAAAGCGGGTTCGCCGCGATTCGGGCCGACTGGCAGGCGCGCGCGGTCTGGATAAACCAGGCAGTCGAGCTCCACACCGATACCGGCCCCCTCACCGGCACCCTGCGCGGCTACGGCAAGTCTGGCGAGCTGCTGCTGGAGGTCGATGGCGAGGCCCGAGAAGTCTGGAGCGCCGAACTGATGCGGTGCGCTGGATGATGTGTATCTTCTGCAAGCAAGTCTCTGAGGGCTCGACTTCTGTCGAGCACATCATTTCTGAATCACTCGGCAATAAGGATCACACGTTGCCGCCTTCGTATGTGACGGTTGCAATAACTACTTCGCGATAAAGATCGAGAAACCGTTGCTATATAACCGCGCATAAATAAATCAACTAGATAGCGTTTCTGTCCCGCCTGGGCTAGGACGAATCAAAACTGGAAATGTCGGCGTCGGCGAGAAAGGTCTTGCTCTGCACCGTTTTTTTCTGCGAAAGCACCGCGCATAAGTAAGCAAACCTAGGGAGGAAAACGATGGCGGACCTCTTTGCACGCGGCAATCGAAAGACGGGTGTAACCGGTCTTCCGCTCCTGCCTGAGAGAGGAAAAACATAGAAAAC
>JAOZSS010000022.1 GCA_029939545.1 Kiritimatiellia bacterium
TACACGATTCCCAGCAGACAGGCCCCCATCCCTGACAGCCAGCCAACCAGCAGTGCCGGTAACCAGCGGCGGCTGAACAGCGTGCCGATTGCCGCCGGGATCATCAGGAACCCATAGGCGAGCAGTACCCCCGCCACTGGCACAATCAGGATTGTGATGATCCCTTGGCCGACGAAAAACAGGAAGTTCCACAGCGTATGCCGTTTTAGATTAGCCGGGTCATCTGTGAGTTGAAGAAAGTACCGCCTGAATACGTAGTGCAACAGGGCCAGGACGGCGTACACCGCGATGGTCGTGCCCACCAGCGGCCAGGACACCCACAACATCGAACCGACCAATGTCTTATTGAAGTAGGCTCCACCTTCGGGCAACTTGTCCGCAAGCAGGAGCGAGACCACCAACGCCATCCCGTAGAGTATGCCGATGATGGCTTCCTCTGGGATTCGCTTGTCCTTGGGATGAAGCACAGCCAGCAGCCCACAGCCCACCAGCACCGCGGCCATGGCGAGCAGGTAGGATAGGGGAGTGCCATATCGGATGCCCAGGCCGATCCCGACCACGACGCCAAAGGCAGCTAACTGATCCAGCACGAGATCACAGAAGATGATCCCGCGCCGGATAATGTGCAGCCCCATGTAGGTATGCAGCACCAGCACCACCGCAATCAGGCTGATCTGCATGACAAAAAATTCAGCACCGACACTCATAGATCACCTCACTCGACGATGCCCTTTTTGCGCGCAGCATCAAGCAGACCGTTCACCCAGCATTCGACGAGGGCGAAGCCGTCATCAACGCCTTCGCTGCCACCAACGTAGAGCGGAACGATGACCGGTTCGGCATCAACGCGAGACGCAACCGTTCGTATCTTCTGCTCATCGAAGTAGTTGGCCGCGAGGATCAGACCAATGTTCCGCGTGCGCATCCTCTTCGTGAGTTCCAGCACATGGCGCGGTGACGGCGGTATTCCGGGCTTGGGCTCTACCGTGCCGGCCTCTTCGAGATCAAAGAGCGTCACGAAGTAGACCCAGTTTTTGTGATAGGTCACGAGCGGTTTGCCCCGCAGCGGGAGCATCTGCTTCATCCATCCGCCCAGTTGTGCAAGCAACGGCTTGTCCTCGTAGGTTTGCTTTTCCAGGAAGCACATGAGTCGCCCCTTGCCCGCGAGGTCCGCCAGCGTGTCGCCGCCGAGTAGGTCCACGAGGGCCTTGCCGAACAGGCGTTCGTCCAGCTCCCGGATGAATGCATCTAGCCGCTTCGCATACTCGGCTTCGCCTGCCGGATCGTTCTTGATCAACCCGGCGGCAATGTTTCGCGCGACGGTCCGCATGTTCACCGGGCTGCAGGTGATATGCGGATTGCCATAGAGGTGAACCCCACCCTCACTACGCGATATGACCTGGGGCTTTTCGAGCATGTGAACCCCCTTGGATGCGGCCACATATCCAACCTGGCCACTACGAACCTTGGAATTGCCCGACTTGTCGACCACGGTCGGGAGCCACATCTCTAAATCCAGTCCCGTATCAATAAACACATCCGCCCGCCGAACCATCGCCACAAATGATGGCTTTGGGCGAATATAGTGAGCATCCTGCTCACCGTGTACAATCGCCTGCACCTCCACACGGTCACCGCCAATGCGCTTCGCGATGTCGGCATAGTCCGGCAACGTTGTCACCACCCGCAAAGGCTTCTCCACCGCATGTACCGTTAGAGTAACTGTCAGTACCGCCAGAATTGAAAACATCCTCGTGAGCATCTGTTATCCTCCAATTTTCAGTCTTCAATATCTCTCGTGTTTGTGTGGGCCGGCCGCAAAGATGCACTGTAGCCACAACACATCTTCGTCCGCTCCCGTGCCATCACCTTCCTGGTGATTGTATTCAGCCCTGAAATGCACAAACGGACTCTGATACCACGTGATGTATGGGCTCACCTGCCAACGGTTTGCACCATCTTCTGTCACGGCAAGAGGTGAGAAGCTCACGGCTTCGGAGTTTGCATAGCCTTTCACGTCGGGCTCAAAGTAGTCGCCACGGACACCGAGAACGACGCTGCGTGACACTTTGCTCTCCAGGTAGCTGTAGAGCCCCCAGGCATTGATCGTGTCTTCGCCCGATCCGTCCGGAGCGAGGATGTCCTTGTTCAGCGCGTACGCTTCCGTCCGCCAGGTGACATTCCGGTACCGCATCTTGTCCGTGGGTTCCCACATCACAGTAAGGTCAGCTCCCAGAACCCACGCGCCCAGGGCTTCATCAATGGTCTCCTCGCCGACGGCCCATTCGTTGTTTCTCCCGTAGAGCCCACTGAAACCGAGTTCGGCGTAGGTTGATGCCGAGAGATCGCGGAACACCTTGTAGCGCCCAAGAACACTCGGATTGTTCTCAGCGTTTTCCGCGAACACGCGTCCGTTCTCGCCGTCCGTAACCTGAACCAGCAGTTCCTGTGAACAGCCAACCACCTCCGGCATCGTCCCGTCCAGCGAAGCGCCGGTCTGGTTCAGTCCTCCGGGGCCAAAGATCTGACGCAAAGCGAGCGGAAAGTCGACTTGATCGAGCCCGTGCTTGTGCCAGCGGTTCACAACGCCGAACTGCTGACGGAACTTGCCGAGAGTCAGATTCACATTCGGCAGAATGCCGAAGCGTGTCATGTAGGCTTCCCCCAGGTGCATGTCGTGTTCATCCATGGAGAAGGCCGCCTTGAACCGCGTATACGGGTCCAGATAAGCTTCTGCGTGAATGCTAAGACCTCGAAGTATGAAGTCCGATTTCTTGTCCATAGTTTCACTGTCCGAGCAGGTCCACAGCATATCACCGGTCACGCTGATCTCCGGGTTCAACTTCTGAAGCCCTAAAGCCCCCGAAGTGAACGCCTCTTCTCGTGTGTCTTCCTTCGCCTCCTGCGCCATTTCATCCTTGGCAGCACGCCGCAGCGCCTGAATCTCGCCGATTTCTTCCGCCATGCAGACGGCAGCGGGAAGTGTCAGCAGAATACTCAAACACACACACTCAACAAAATCCCATTTTCGGTACATGGATACCTCCTTCTTCATAGGTAAATTCCTTCTGTTTTGAGGACGGTTCCAGAGAGGAAGAACGTCCGGGTGTAAGACGTGCGATGCGTGCCTGGCACCCAAGAGGACAGTGAGCCCTCACGGTAACATAGCGCAGGTTGCGCAACCGACATCAGATGGAAGAAAGGCAGGGAGGAGCCCTGGCCTGGAAGGTTCCAGAATCAAGGCGGGAAGTGGTTGGGATGCTGGCAAACAGCAATGGCTCTACCGTCAGGTGTAGAGGCGTAATCTGTATTGCGCTGGAGTTCGCGATTGTCGACGTTGCAGCCAACTGGCAGATCGCACAGTCGTCAGACTCGTGGTCATCTCCGCCCGAATCTGGGGCATTGCCCTCATGTTCTTGGTCTTGGTGTGGGCCCGCAGCAGCCGAGCTCTCGCTGTGGTGACGGCATAGCCCCGCCCCATGTAGCGCGGGCAGGATAAGTGCCCCGCAAACGAGGAGCCATACACAGAATATGGATGCGGTTATCTTCATAGTTCAGAGATTACGAGATCACTCGAATGCATAGCATTTCCCCTGTAGGAACTCAAGGTTCGGCACCCGCCACTTTTCCCTCCACCAGTCGTAGACGTCGCGTGGTGACCGTCTGTAGGAACGCTGCGTTGTGTGACACGATGATCATGGCCTGGGGGAGCGAGAGCAGCAGGGAACGGATACGCTCATAGGATGGCGGATCCAACCCGTTCTCCGGTTCGTCGAGCAGCAGAACGTCGGGCTCCATGGCCAGGAGCGTCGCCAGTGAGACCAAGCGTTTCTCACCGCCAGAGAGATGGTGGGTGATGCGGTCTTCCAAGCCGTCCATGCCCACGAGTGCCAGTGCTTTGTGGACGGCCTGGTGCGCCTCCTCACGGCACTTGCCCTGGTTGAGCGGACCAAAGGCCACATCTTCCTGGACGGTAGCGCAGAAGAGCTGGTCATCCGGATCCTGGAACAGCAATCCGACACGTTCGCGGACCTCCCAGAAGTCCCGCTCTTCACGGCGCGGTTTGTCGAGGATATCGATCTGACCGCTATGCGGCGTGAGGAGACCGACGATGAGATGGAGCAGCGTGGTTTTGCCCGAACCGATCGCACCCATCAGCCCGACGCGTTCTCCTGGATGCAGAGCCAAGTTGATATCATTCAGGATGGGCGCGGCGTGTGCATGCCGAAACGACACCCCGCTCAGACGAAGCAGCGGCTGATTATCACTCATTGCGGACCTCCCGGGAGCGCCCATCTCAGGGACGCGCATAAGCACAATACGATGGTTGCGACGAGGCAGAACACGGCGTCGCGCCGATGAAAGTCAAAAGGGCGGTAGGTGAGGAAGCGGCCCTTGAAGCCGCGACACTTCATGGCGTCCATGACGCGTTCCGCACGTTCCAGGCTGCGCACGAGGAGCATGGCCATCAGCGATCCGTAACTGCGGTAGGTGTGGAGGTCCATGCGGGGTCGGAATCCACGCGCCTTCATGGCGCGCAGCAGATCCTCATACGCATGGTGAATGACATCCAGGTAACGGAGCGTGAAAAGGAACAGGTGAATCAGCCGATCTGGCACCCGCAAGTGTTGAAGCGCATGACCCAGCGCTGAAAGCTCTACGGTCCCGAGCAGCGCTGTGAATGCGAGAACAATGGCGTTGGCCTTAAGCGTTATCATCGCGGCAAGATGAAGCCCCACGCGGCTGAATGGCAGCGAGAAAATGCTGAACGCTGGTTCGCCGGGCGTTGTGGTCGGGAGCGTCAGAAAGAGCAGCGCCATGAAGAGGTTGATATGAAGCAGACGCCGGGCCAGTGGCCGTGCGGGCAGACGCGCCAGCATGGCCAGCACGATTCCCACACCCAAACCGGTCGCCAGAACCGGGTAGGGGTTGTCCAGAGCGATGAAGACGGCAAAGAGCAGCGTCGCTACGATCCGCGGCCGCGGATCGAGGCGGTGGATCACGGTGTGTCCGGCGAAATGTGTTGTGCAGCTCATGGTGCGACCCCGCCTTCCCGTGTCAGCGGCAGGTCAAACACGCCGGGATATACCTTGAACAGGAAGCTAACCACAAAGCCGGTAAAGAGTCCCTCCATCGCCGTGATGGCCAGGTGAGGAATCAGGGCGAGTTTCACGATAACGATCAGCGATTTCCCGCTCAGAACCAGTACGGCCGCCCAGAGCGCAAACGAAAGGAGCAGCGCCGTCACTCCCGCGGCCATCCCCAGCAGGAACGCGGTGTTCTTCTGCCGGCAACGGCGGAGCGGGCGGTTGAAGATGGCGTAGCACACCACCGCCGGAGCCGCCATGGTAATCGTGTTGAGTCCCAGCGTCGTGATGCCGCCAAACTGGAAGAGCAGGGCCTCCAGGAAGAGGGCCACCAGAAAAGCCGGTACGGCGGCCCAGCCGAGGAGCAGTCCCGCCAGGCCGTTGAGTACCGGGTGGACACTGGAGGGGCCGAGTGGAAGCCGAATCACCAGAGAGGCCGCGAAGATGGCGGCCGACATCAGTGCCGCTCGCGGGATCTGCTCGTCCTTCATGGCGCGTAGTCCCATCGCGACTCCGCCCGCGGTCAGAAGTGCCCCGGCGGCGGCAACGGAGGCCGGCGCTACGCCTTCGGTGATGTGCATGTTGGCCCTCCGCTGTTTTTTTCCATGCTTTTCTGCGTTGTACGCGGCTCGCTCGGAGAGCTCGCCCTACCCGTTCTTCTTGGATGGAACCTGACCAAGCTGTAGAGTCCGAACAGGCCAAAGATCACGCTGACCCCGATCATGCCGCCGGCGAAGCGGTTCATGCCTGTATCGACCCCGTCGCTGACCTGTTTATTCGGTCCCGTCTGCACGTCGGCGGTGACAAGGTGCCCCATGCCGTCGTCGACGGTAACCTTCCAAACCCCGTTTGTGTCGGGAACAAATGCAAAACGTCCCGCGGGGTCCGTGATCCCGCTTTGATATTCATTGTCGGGATTGGCCGGCGAAACCACGACCACATCGCAGAATGCCATGGGACGGCCATTGTCATAGGTGGCTTCAATGCCCGTTCCCGCTGAGAACACGCTGTGTTTCACGCCGTGACCGACACAGAACGCAGGGAGCCCCATCGCGCACACGATGACGAATGTGAGCTTGTTCAGATCAGATCCCGTCCTCATTCTTCACCGCCCTCCGCCTGCCTTCCGCCTGCCCTCCATAGCCCGCAGGGCGACGGAGGGACCTCCGATTTTCGCCCTCCGGCCTTTCTCACCATGAACACCAGCGAACAACCGCGTTCCTCATGGCTGGCCGTGACGAGGTAGCGGCCGGCCTTGCGCAGTCTGACCGATGCCGGCCGGTTCGGTTCTGTCCTTAGCGATGAGGTCTTGCCGCCTTCCGCCGAGATGGAGAGCGTCCCCGCAAGGAGTGCGCCATTCAGGCGAAGGGATATCGGCAATTCATCGCCGGGCGTCAGTGCGGACACGGGCTTCCCGGGAACCAGTTCCAGGCCTGTTTCCAGCGCATACCGGCTGGTGTCGTCCGACTGGCTTCCCACAACGAAAAGGACTTTGCCTTCGTAGCTGGGTTCTTTGGCTCGCGGTCGCTTGAGCGTGAACGTTACGACGTGTACCCCTTCGGAATCCATTGCCAGGATTCCTGTCCGCTGCTTCTCTTCCTTGACAGTCGCGACTGCGGCAGCGGCACCGTCGGGGCCCCGCGCCGTCACGCTTTCCAGAACATGGTCCTTCAGAGCAAAGGAGCTTCTCGGAAAATAGTGCCCGCTGCACACATGTACGCAAACGGTGCTTCCCGTGACCGGGTAGAAATCGTCCCCATCCATCCAGTGCTCGTGCGCCCCCGCAGTAGCAGCACACAAGCACAACAGCGCCGCGCATCGTGTTATGCCGTAATGGCCCATCTTGGTCCCGATCCTTGTTTCCTTCATCTTCGTCTCGATCTTCGTCGACAATGATCAAGAAAAGGATTGTGTGCTAGAACTTGTACATGAGCGTGACATTGGCACGCATCGCGTCTGCACCATCGCTTTTACCAAACTCCAAGCCGGTCTTGAGCGTGATGTTCTGGTTGCCGAGCGGCATGTAGATACCGGGGATGATCGACCAGTTGTCGCCGGTATCCTCGAAGCTGCCCATCAGCTCAATGCCGGTGGCGATTCCGTGGGGGGCTGCCGAAATGGGCGTCTTCACGCCGAGCGCCCAGGTCGTATCGCTCTCATCACCCTCTTCTTCATAGCCCAGGTTGAGCGTGATATTGCGGTGCTCTCCGAAGTCTTTCCCAACGATCAGCATACCCGCGTACACGTTATCTTCACTGCCGAGCAATTGCTCCGCCCGGTGGAACGGAACTTCAATGGTTCCGACCATGGCGATGTCCACAATCCAGTCTTCGATCACGCGATACTGGAGACTCCCCGCTACGGCCTCCATAAAGGGGGAGGGGCCATTGGGTTCATAGTTCTCGCGTTCTTCATCGACGATATGGTCGATGCCGAATCCGGCGAAATGGGTATGAATATCGAGCATGAGCCGGTCCGTGACTCCATAGGAGATACCCGGCGTGAACTCCCAGTGATCCAGGTTGGGATTGTCCCTGTCATCCACCATATAGTCGTAGTGCAGATGAAGCACAGACTCCCCCCGCTTGGCGGTTGAGTAGCTCTCCATCTCGATGTATTCCATCGCGTGATGCGCCAACGCGCTTCCCGCTAGCATTCCACAGCAAACAGTCAGAATAGTTCTCTTCATTGTTCTTGTTTCCTCTCGCATAGTTCTCTCTCATTGGCAATACGTCCCACTTGTGCCTGTTCTTCGCTCTGCTCGATCCGTACCTCTTGCCGCTGCACGGCATACGATTCTGTATTCCGTAACACCGCTCGTTCAAAAAAAAGATGGTTTGGTTTTCTCCCGTCTATCCCAATTCCTTGCCGGTCGAACTGAGCGACAGGCTCGCATGCAGTACGCCCTTCTGCTGTCGCAACATAGTGGCCATCTCCTGGATCTCGGTGGCCGGACCCTTGGTCAGTACCATCTCGGCGCACATATGTTTGTCGAGATGCACATGCGTCGAAGCCAGAACCAGATCATGATGATGATGCTGAAGACGGGTCAGCTTCTTGCTGAGCTCACGCGTTTCGTGATCGTAAACCAGCGTGATGGTACCCACCACCTCTTCGTTGCCCTGCCACTCCTCCTCAACCAGCCGCTCGCGCAGCAGGTCGCGCACAAACTCCGACCGGTTAGCATATTTGTGCTTCCTGACCAGGCTTTCCAGCCGCTCAAGAAGGCTGGGTTCTATGGAAATGCTGAAACGAGACAGATCGGTCATACAGGCTCCATGTGTTACGAACTCAAGAACCGTAACACCATGAAGAAGTTACGGTCAATCCGCTTTCTTCGCACAAATCCGATTGACGTCGCCTAGCTGTCGTCATACAGTGCCCAGTACTGGACAAGTTTGGACAACACAGGACCTAAAGAGACAAAGGCATCTTCTAAAAGGTGGGGCATGATGACAACCAGTGGACAGAATGAGAAGGCGATGCTGCTGCAGCAGGCGCTAACGCCGGATCGCATCTGCTTTCTTGAGGCCGCCACAAAGGACCGTGTGCTTGGCGACGTGATTGACCTGCTTGCGGCCAGCTCCTCTGTCATCGACAAGGACGCGCTCAGAGATGCGGTGTTCAAGCGTGAGGCCGTCATGAGTACCGGTATCGGTATGGGGTTGGCTGTTCCGCATGTACGTATGGACTCCGTGGGCGAACTCGTTATGGCCATCGGCATATCCCGCGCCGGGATCGACGACTACGGCTCTCTCGATGACAAGCCGGTCCACCTCGTGTTCCTGATTGCGGCACCTTCCGGGGCGCATGTCGAGTACCTGCGTCTGCTTTCGGCCATCAGCTCGCGGGCCAAGGCCCTGGACGGTTGCCTGCTCGACTGTTCGGATGCCGATGCCTTCTACGCCCTGCTCGTCCAGACAAGCGGTGACAGCCCAAGCAACTGACGGTAGGTGCCCGATGGACTTTTCTCACATTCCTGTTCTGCTCCTCGTGGGGTGCGTCATTCTGGCCGGCTCCGTGGGTGGGCGCCTGTTCCAGCTGCTCCGAATTCCCCAGGTGGTGGGTTACATCATTATGGGGGTCATTGTCGGGAAGTCGGGCCTGCACCTCATCGATGACACGATGCTGGATGCCCTCCTGCCGCTCAACCTGCTCGCGCTCGGCATCATCGGATTCCTCATCGGCGGTGAGCTGCGCGGCAGCGTGTTCAGGAAGCACGGTCGCCAGTTCCTGATCGTGCTGTTGGCCGAAGGGCTCACGGCTGCCCTCATCGCGGGGGGGCTTACGGCGGGCATCACCTACCTCGCTACCGGCGATGCGCGTACGTCGGTGGCTCTGGGCATGATCCTGGGGTCGATTGCGTCGGCCACGGCGCCCGCTGCTACGGTCGACGTGTTGTGGGAGTACAAGACGCGCGGCATACTCACAACGACCGTGCTGGCAATTGTGGCCCTGGACGACGGTCTTGCGCTTGTTCTCTACAGCATTGCCTCCAGCATCGCGTCCCTCCTGCTCGGATCCGGCGAATCCTCGCTGGCAGCCAGTCTGGGGCACACCGGGATCGAAATGGGCGGAGCCGTCCTGCTGGGCGTGGGTGCGGGACTGATGCTGAACCGGTTGGTTCGCCGCATTCACGACCACGGCAAACACCTGACATTCATCGTTGGGATCTTGACATTGGTCCTCGGGCTTTCCGCGATGCTGGAGCTGGATGTGATTCTGGCGGCTATGGCCCTGGGCGCCACGCTGGTGAACCTGGCCCCGCATCGCAGCCGCGAAACCTTCCAAATCGCCGAACGCTTTGCGCAACCGATCTATGTGCTGTTCTTCGTCTTCGTGGGCGCGCGCCTGGTCGTGCACGGGTTGACCGGCCCCATGTGGGCCCTGGCCGCGGCCTACGTACTGGGCCGTAGCGCCGGCAAATTCCTCGGGGCCTATTGGGGCGCACGCTGGGCCGGCGCGTCGGAGGCCATACGTCGCTACCTCGGTCTCTGCCTCTTCAGTCAAGCCGGTGTGGCGATCGGCCTGGCCATCATGGCCGGACTCCGTTTCGGAGAGCAGCAGCTCGGTGCCGTGAATATGGGCGATGCGATTGTCATGATCGTTACGGCGACGACTTTCCTGGTTCAGTTGGTGGGTCCGCCCTGCGTAAAGCTGGCTGTCACACGCGCGGGCGAGTGCGGATTGAATGTCACGGAGGATGACCTCCTGCATTCCATGAACGTGGGCGACGTGCTGGATGCCAATGCCCCGGCATTTCCACTGTATGCGCGCGTATCCGACATGATGCAGCAAATCGCCGACAGCGATGCGATGCACTATGCCGTCGTGGACGATGCATCGCAGCAGGTCCTGGGTGTCGTCACCATCGATCGTCTCAAGCAGTGCCTGGCCGACATGGAGATGGGCACCTGGCTGGTGGCGGACGACCTTTTGGAGCCGCTATGCGAAAGTGTCGCGCCGGAAACAGAACTCGCCGACGCCGTGCAGCGCCTGCGCGATGCCGGTCTCGAAGCCATGCCCGTGGTTGGCCATGCCGATCAACGCTACTTGGGCATGCTGGAACTGCGCGCCTGCGAAAAACTCATCTCCCGGGAAGTCTGGCGCCGCCGTCGGCAGGCCGATGGTATGGAAGCCGGCGCGTAGCGGCTCTTGATGCCGACCCTTATCCGGTCTTCAGTGGCAGAACGCTCAACACCGACAATGTACTCCCGGAGGGGCTGTAGCGAGACTCCAGTGAGGCCACCCGGCGGAAAACGATTGCAGCCGTTGGGCAGCCGGAGCGCCTATGTCCAACGGGTGTTACAGGGGTGGAATAATCGCATTTACCTCATCGAATCTCTATTCTACCATACGCCGGAGTGAAGATAAAAAGGGAGCGGGAGGCGGATGGCATGGGGAAACAGGCGGTGGGGTTTGATAGCGAGCGATATCTGGAGGAACAGAGCGAGTATATTCTCGAGCGGGCCAAGTCCTCTGGTGACCGTCTGTATCTCGAATTCGGGGGCAAGCTGGTCTGTGACCATCATGCGGCCCGGGTGCTGCCGGGTTTCGACCCCCACGCCAAGATTCGCCTGCTGCAGCGCCTGAAAGACGTCACAGATATCATTCTCTGCATCTACGCCGGAGATATCGAACGCAAGAAGTTGCGTGCGGATTTCGGGATTACCTATGACGTGGATGTTCTCCGCCTGCTCGATGAATTTACGGCCTGGGGGTTGCACGTTGCCGCCGTAGTCATCACCCGCTACGAAGAGCAGCCCGCCGCGGTGCAGTTCAAGAATCGGTTGGAGCGTCGGGGGATCCGTATTTACACCCACCGCGCCACCAAGGGGTATCCGACCGATGTGGATACCATCGCCAGCGAAGAGGGGTATGGTGCCAACCCCTACATTGAAGTGGATCGCCCGGTGGTCGTGGTCACGGCGCCGGGGCCCGGCAGCGGGAAGATGGCCACCTGTCTCTCGCAGATCTATCACGACCATCAAAGCGGCCGGCAGTCCGGCTATGCGAAGTTCGAGACTTTCCCTATCTGGAATCTCCCTCTCAAGCATCCCGTCAACATTGCGTATGAAGCCGCAACCGCGGACCTCGGCGATGTGAACATGGTGGACCCGTTTCACCTCGAGGCGACCGGCGAGCGCGCTATCAACTACAACCGCGACATTGAGATCTTTCCCGTTCTGAAGCGTATCCTCGAAAAGGTCACCGGGGCGGAGTCGCCATACCAGTCACCCACCCAGATGGGGGTCAACCGGGCGGGCTTTGCCATTGTCGACGACGAGGTGGTCTGCGAGGCCGCCACGCAGGAGGTGATCCGCAGGTACTTCCGGTATGGCTGCGAACACGCTCTGGGCTTTGCCTCTCCCGAGACGGTCGAACGGGCGACCTTGCTGATGGAGGAGATTGGTGGCGCCCCGGAACAGCGTCCCACCGTCCCTGTAGCACGTGAGGCCGCCGCCCAGGCCGTCGACGCCGGGAAGGGTAAGGAAGGGGTCTATTGCGGGGCGGCTCTCTGTCTGGCTGATGGCCGTGTGGTCGCGGGCCGAAACTCGAATGCTATGCACGCATCGTCCAGTCTGGTCCTGAACGCCGTGAAGACGCTCGCCAAGATTCCTCACGAGATGGACATTCTGACCGACATCACGATCGGTTCTATCACGCGACTCAAGCGGAACATCCTGCAAACCCGCCAGCTAAGCCTGAATCTGGAAGAGACCTTGATTGCGCTCAGCGTCAGTGCCATTACGAACCCGGCGGCCCAGGTGGCCATGGAGAAACTGACGGAGCTGCGCAACTGCGAGATGCACCTGACGCATATGCCGACGCCGGGAGATGAAGCCGGACTGCGCGTCCTGGGCGTGAACGTGACAAGCGATCCGCACTTCGCCGGAAAGAATCTCTACATCCCCTAGTCCACCCCTTTTACGATCGAGAACAAAGAACAGGAACGCCGCACCGCACAACGAAAGGAAGCCCCATGCCCAAGCTCGCTGACATCAACAAAGTAATGATTATTGGTTCTGGACCCATTGTGATCGGGCAGGCATGCGAGTTTGACTACTCCGGTACGCAGGCCTGCAAGGCGCTGCGCGGCCTCGGCTATGAGATCGTGCTGGTGAACTCCAACCCGGCGACCATCATGACCGATCCCGGTCTGGCCGACCGTACCTATATTGAAGCCCTCACGATCGAGAACCTGGAAAAGATCATTATCGCCGAGCGGCCGGATGCCCTGTTGCCGAATCTGGGGGGGCAGTCCGGACTGAACTTGTCGTCGGAGCTGGCCGAGCTTGGCATTCTTGAAAAACATGGTGTGCGCGTGATTGGGGTTCAGATTGATGCGGTCAAGCGCGGTGAAGACCGCCAGGCCTTTGCCGATACGATGGCGAGCTTGAATATCGAGATGGCGCGCGGTGAGATCACGGACAACATGGAAGAGGCCGAGGCCATCATTGGTCGTATCGGGCTGCCTTGCGTCATACGGCCGGCCTACACGATGGGCGGCACCGGCGGTGGCTTCGCCTACAACATGGAAGAGTTCCGCGCCCTCGCTGAACGCGGGATGAATGCGAGCCTGGTGGGTCAGATTCTGATTGAGGAATCCATCCTTGGCTGGGAGGAGTTGGAGCTCGAGGTGGTTCGGGATGCCAAGAACCAGATGATCACGGTTTGCTTTATTGAAAACGTGGATGCCATGGGTGTGCACACGGGTGACAGCTACTGTACCGCCCCCATGCTCACGATCAGCCCTGAGCTGCAGAAACGTCTGCAGGACTACTCCTACGCGATCGTGGAAGCCATCGAGGTCATCGGCGGAACCAATGTGCAGTGGGCGCACGATCCCAAAACGGGGCGTGTGGTCGTCATCGAGATCAACCCGCGCACCTCCCGCTCATCGGCCCTGGCCTCCAAAGCCACCGGCTTCCCGATTGCCCTGGTCTCCTCGCTCCTGGCGGGGGGGATGACGATGGATGAGATACCCTATTGGCGTGATGGCACGTTGGAGAAGTACACGCCATCGGGCGACTACGTGGTCGTGAAGTTCTCGCGCTGGGCCTTCGAGAAATTCAAAGCGCTTGAGGACAAGCTGGGCACGCAGATGAAGGCCGTGGGTGAAGTCATGAGCCTCGGCAAGACCTACAAAGAGTCATGCCAGAAGGCGATTCGGTCGCGTGAAGACGGCCGCTATGGACTCGGGTTTGCGGCCGACTACAACACACGCTCCCTGGACGACCTGATGGCCTTGCTGGTGGAGCCCAGCAGTGAGCGTCAGTTCATTATGTACGAAGCCTTGCGCAAAGGCGCCACGGTTGAGCAACTCTTCGAAAGGACGCATATCAAGGCGTGGTTTATCGAGCAGATGAAAGAGCTGCTCGACCTGGAAGAAACCCTTCTGCAGCACAAGGGCTCTATCCCGCCGGATGCGCTCCTGACCCAGGCCAAGAAAGACGGGTTCGCCGACCGTTACCTCGCACAGATTCTCGGCATTCCCGAGAAGGAGATCCGTGAACACCGCAAGGCGATCGGGCTGGTCCAGGGCTGGCACCCCGTGTCCGTCAGCGGTGTGGAGGAGACGGCTTACTACTACTCAACCTACTGCGCCGAGGATGCCATAGGTGCGACGACCAATCCGAAGAAGGTTATGATTCTGGGCGGCGGCCCGAACCGGATCGGGCAGGGCATCGAGTTCGATTACTGCTGTGTGCATGCCGCCTATGCCTTGCGTGAGATGGGGTATGAGACCGTCATGGTCAACTGCAACCCCGAGACGGTATCGACGGATTATGACACGTCTGACAAGCTCTACTTTGAGCCGCTGACGGTTGAGGATGTGTTGCAGATCTACGAAAAAGAGAAGCCCCTGGGGGTGATCTGTCAGTTTGGCGGCCAGACCCCGCTCAACATCGCCAAGGAACTCGAAGAGGCCGGCGTAACGATCCTGGGAACATCGCCCGAAACCATTGACTTGGCCGAAGACCGCGACCGGTTTGCCCGGGTGATGGAGAAGCTGGGTATTCCCATGGCCGAAAGCGGCATGGCAACCACCATTGAGGACGCGTTGGTGATTGCAGAGCGCATCGGCTATCCGCTCATGGTGCGCCCCTCGTATGTTCTCGGTGGTCGCGGCATGGAGGTGGTGTATGACGAGAGCACGTTGCGCTCCTATGTGGCGGCAGCCGTAGGTGTCACCCCTGATCGCCCGATCCTGATCGACCGCTTCCTGGCGCATGCCATTGAAGCCGAGGCCGATGCGGTCACCGACGGGAAGGATGCATTCGTGCCGGCCGTCATGGAGCACATCGAGGAGGCCGGCGTCCATTCGGGTGACTCGGCCTGCGTGATTCCACCGGTCAGTATTCCGCAGAAGCACATCGATACAATCTACGACTACACCGCTAAGATTGCCGTGGAATTGAACACCGTTGGGCTGATGAACATCCAGTACGCCATATGGGAAGACACCGTCTATGTGCTCGAAGCCAACCCGCGTGCGTCGCGGACCGTGCCGTTGGTTTCCAAGGTTTGCGGACTCTCAATGGCGCGCAGCGCGACGGAGATCATGATGGGGCGCAAGTTGGGTGAGCTGGGATTGGAGAGGCGGGCCATCTCTCACTATGGCGTCAAAGAGTCCGTCTTCCCGTTCTACTTCTACCCGGAAGTGGATCCCGTGCTCGGACCTGAGATGCGTTCAACCGGTGAAGTCCTCGGAATGGCGGACTCCTATGGGATGGCTTTCTTTAAGGCGCAGGATGCGACCAAGGTACCGCTGCCTACGAAGGGGACTGTGCTGTTGTCGATATGCGAGCGGGACCGTAGTGATGTGGTTGCCGTGGCGGCACAGCGACTATCCGACCTTGGTTTCACGCTGCTGGCCTCCGCAGGCACACACGCCTTCCTGACGCAACACGACGTGGCGAGCGAGGCCATCCTTAAAGTCCATGAAGGGCGGCCCAACATCAATGACGCGATCAAGGACGGCAAGATACAGCTCGTCATCAACACCCCGTCCGGCAAGATGAGTGTGACCGACGATTCCTATATCCGCAAGACCGCCATCCGTCACAAGGTTCCCTATATCACCACCATCACCGCGGCCCTGGCTACGGTCGAAGGCATTGCCGCGTGCCGTGGGGGAGAGACCGGCGTCAAGGCACTGCAGGATTATCACGCTGAGATGTAGACGCCGCTAACCCTGCGACAAGGAGGTGTGCTTATCATGATGCAAGGTCACTCCCGCTTGAGCACCGGATTGCCGGGACTTGACGATGTGTTCCAGGGCTTGAGAGATGGGGACAATCTCGTCTGGCAGGTGGATGCGGTGGAGCAGTATCGGCCCATGGCGCGTGCCTTCGCTGCGGAGTCCGTGCGGCGGGGTCGTCGGGTCGTCTATTTTCGTTTTGCGACGCACGCGCCGTTACTCGAAGAGGCAGAGGGCCTCACCATTGCAACCCTGCAACCTTCTCTCGGGTTTGAGGTGTTTGTCTCCGAGATTCACGACGTGCTCATCTCAGGAGGCCGAGAAACGGTCTGTGTTTTCGATTGCCTCTCCGAACTTGCGGCCGACTGGTGCAGCGATCGCATGTTGGGCAACTTCTACATGTTGATTTGCCCATATGTCTATGACCATGGCGGCGCCGCCTACTTTGCCTTGCTGCGTAACCGCCACTCTTTCCACGCAACCGATCCGGTGCGTCACACGACGCAGATTCTGGTGGACCTGTACGATCATGACGGCCGGCTATACCTGCACCCTCAGAAGGTGCAGTATCGGTACACGAACACGATGTTCTCGTTGCATGTGAGCACGGACGATGACTTTGTGCCGGTGACGGCGAGCGCCGAGATCGCCGCAGTGCTTGCCGATAGGCGATGGAATCGCCTCGACAGTGAGAGTTGGCGTCAGGGCTACTGGAGCAGCCTGTTCGCGCATGCGGAGGACGTTGCCGCCGCAGTGAAGCGGGGCGAAGATCCCGGGGCGGATGTTGACGCAACGAGACGCCAGCTATGCCGAATGCTGATTGCTCGGTCCGGTCCGATGTTAGCCCTGGCCGAAGCTCACCTCAGCTTGGGGGACCTGCTGGCGACGCGCAGGCGGATGATCGGAACCGGGCTGGTCGGCGGCAAATCGGTGGGGCTGATCCTGGCCCAGGCGGTGCTGCGCAAGGCCTCCCCGGACTGGGAGGCGATCCTCGAACCCCCCGACAGTTTTTTCATCGGTGCCGACGTTTTCTACACCTTCCTTGTTCAGAACGGGCTTTGGTGGATCAAACAGCGCCAGAAAGCTGCCGATAACTACCTCGACGGCTTGCCCCTGGCCCGTCACCAGATTCGGAACGGACAGTTTCCCGGCTACATCATGCAGCAGTTCGAGGATCTGCTGGGGCATTTCGGGCAGGCGCCTGTCATCGTGCGGTCCAGCAGCCTGCTCGAAGACGATTTCGGCAGCTCGTTTGCCGGTAAAGCCGAGAGTGTGCTGTGCACAAACCGCGGCGCGCCGGAGCAGCGTCTGGAGGAGTTTGTGGCGGCAGTCCGGCGCGTCTATGCAAGCAACATGAGCGCCGCCTCACTCGAGTACCGGGCGGCACGTGGTTTGCTCGGTGAGGACGAACAAATGGCCATCCTCGTGCAGCGTGTATCAGGAACCACCTATGGACATCAGCACTTTCCACATGTGGCCGGCGTGGGGCTGTCTTTCAATCCATATGTTTGGGATAAACGCATCGACCCGAAAGCCGGCGTCTTGCGCATCGTCTTTGGACTTGGCACACGGGCCGTCAACCCGCACCCGGATGACTACACGCGCATCGCGGCACTGAACGAGCCGGACCTGGAGCTCTGCGAGACCAGCGATGACGGTTTACGACAAACCCAGCAATACGCGGACCTGCTGGACTTGGATTCGGGGCATGTGACGAGTGCACGCTTTACGGATATCGTGCAGTCCAAGATCGACCTGCCGCGGCCCTTTGTCGCCACTCAGGATCGACACCTACAGCGCATGGCTCGCGAGAGGGGGCAAAGCGGAATATGCCCCTGGGTCGTTGATTTTGAGGGGCTGTTCCGAAAAACAGATTTTGTGGAACGTATGCGCCGCCTGCTTGCCACGCTGAGCACAGCCTATGAAAGCCCGGTGGATATCGAGTTCGCAGCGAGCATCAAGTCGGATGGCCACTACCGGATCAACCTGCTGCAATGTCGGCCCTTCCTGACGGAAGGCATGGGGCGTTCGAGTGTCGCGGCGGAAACCGTACCGCTCGATCAATGCATCCTGCGGTCTGCCGGGCCCGTAATCGGGCAGAGTCGTGAGAGTTCCATTGACCAGGTGATCTACGTGGTTCCCAAGACCTATGGGCAGTTGCCCGTCAAGGATCGCTACACAATCGCCCGCCTGATCGGAACCCTGATGAAACATAAACGACCCGAAGGCTGCCGGACGCTGTTGTTGGGCCCCGGACGATGGGGGACCGGCAGTCCCTCCCTTGGGGTCCCCACCACATTTGCTGAACTCTGTGGGGCGGCCGCCATTGGCGAGATTGCCAGCATGCATGAAGGCCTGACCCCCGACCTCAGCCTCGGTAGCCACTTCTTTCACGAGCTGGTCGAAATGGGTATCCTGTATCTGGCGATCTTCCCCGGTAGAGACGGACACAGCATGGATGAGTCATTCTTTGAGAAGGCGGACAATCGTCTTGTGGATCTCGCACCTGAGGCGACGCAGTGGACTTCAGTCGTCAAGGTGCTGGAGCCGGCCCGCTGTCAGCCTCCGCAGGAATGGCACCTTCTCGCGGACGCCACGCAACAGCTCGCACTCCTGCGCCGCCTATGAGTTCGGATGTGGGCGGGAAACGGTGCTCGAAGCTCGACAGTGCAAAGAACTCCTGGAAGTTCTTGTTGCTGGCCTGATAGCGCCTCGCCTACACTGAACACATATGGAAGCTCGTCAGTTATCCTCCTCTCCCTTCCTGGAGAATTGCGACAGGCCGCGTGTGGCGGTGGCTCGGAATAAGGATCCTTATGTGGCCACGTGCGACGTTCTGTCAGCTTTTGATCTGTCACCGGCTGCGGGCAAACGGGTCCTGGTGAAACCCAATGCCGGACGCGTGGCAGCGCCGGGTGATGGTGTCACGACGAATCCAGCAGTTGTGGGAGCCGTGATTGACGCGTTTGTTTCTGCGGGTGCAGACGTAGCCGTTGGAGAGAGCCCGATCACCGGCGTGAAGACCCTGGAAGCGCTCGAAGCCACCGGAATCGCAGCGGTTGCGCGGGAGCGGGACTGTCCGCTGATCGATATGGACGCGCGTCCGCCGATCGATGTGGCGTTGCCCGAAGGCGAGGTGATTGACTCACTCAAAGTATGTCCCGAGGTGTTCGAGTATGATCTCGTGGTGTCGGTCCCCGTCATGAAGATCCACATGCACACGGGTGTAACGTTGGCCGTGAAGAACATGAAGGGGTGCTTGTGGCGCCGCAGCAAGGTCGAGTTGCACATGTTGCCGCCACTGGAGGGACGCAACGACAAGCCGCTCAACATTGCGATTGCCGTCATGTCCCGGGCGCTGCGGCCGCACTTCTCCGTGGTCGACGGGACCATAGGTATGGAAGGCTTGGGGCCCAGCGCCGGAACGCCGCGCCGCTTTGATACGGTCGTGGCCGGGGCCGATGCATTTGCCGTCGATGCCGTGGCGTGTCGCCTGATGAACAGAAGCGCCCAAGATATCGGGCACTTGAGAAGTGGTGCGGAGCGCGGCTTGGGGATTATTGATTTGAAGCGTATTGATGTGACGCCCTCGCATTGGACCGAGTGGGCCGAATATTTTGAGGCCGCGCCTGCGAGTCTGTCATTCGAGTTCCCGAATGTGGAAGTGCTCGATGAGCAATCGTGCAGCGCCTGCCAGTCGACCCTGCTGCTCCTGCTTCAGCGGAACGGACCGGAGCTTCTCGAGTACTTTCCAAAGGATCATCCGCTGCGCATCGCGATTGGGAAAGGGCACGAGGATGTCCCCCTGGAGACCCTCTGCATCGGCAACTGCACGGCGCGGCACAAAGCGCGCGGCATCTTCGTCTCAGGCTGCCCCCCCGTCGGAAGCGCCATCCTCAAGCGGGTCAAAGCTATGCGTGAAGAGGCAAGCGGTGGGGCGTGACGCGACGTTGGTTGGACGGACAACGGCGCGCAAAGCGCTTGGTATCGTTCAGAAGTTGAGGCATGAGGTCAGCAAACTGACCCCTGGTTCGGAGCGACAGCGCAGAATTCACCATTGCATTGGGGTATAGTACAGACTATCGGCGCGCCGACGGTTGTTCAGAGATGAGCAATGAGCGCTAGCCGAGGACGTGGAGGCATTCCAACAGCGACGACGGAACTCGATGTTGAGAGCCATAGGGTCGCAGATGCTCTCAAAGTACGCGGGGCTGACTCAGCGGGAGATTGCCGGTCAACTGGGTATCAGCAGCGGCGCGTCCGTGGGACAACAACAGCAGAAACTCAGAGATGCGCTGCCGCATGATCGCAAACTGCGCAAACAGCTCTCGGCGATAGAGAGGCACCTGAATAGTGAGCGTGAGAGAAGCGTTAACCGTTACCTTTAGGGGTGTAACCGGTCTTCCGCTCCTGCCTGAGAGAGGAAAAACATAGAAAACA
>JAOZSS010000157.1 GCA_029939545.1 Kiritimatiellia bacterium
GGGTGCGTTCGAAGGGATATATGGGGGCAGGAGGAGCTAACCGCCCACCCCCTTAGGAGATTTCTGTTCGTCGGCCCACAAGTTTCCGCTAGCCTGCCTCCCCACGTTCGGTTACCCTTCCTTAGTTGGCTTCACGCAGCAGGTATTCACGTTTTTTTGCGTGCGGTCCTCCTGCAAGGGATTTGCATCCCATTTATAACACGCCCATGCTGGGCGGACACGAACAGATCCCTCATACAAGAATTGGCATGCCAATTCTTGATGATGATCTGAGTCATTCGGCACAAGAGAGAGAAAGGACGCGACAATATGCAGAGTATTGGGTACAGACTGCCCCGTAGACCATGCAACCTCGACGATTGTCTCGATCTAGCGCACAAGGTGCCCATCACAGAGATGCGCCTCGGCTTGAGGTATCATGAACCCATCCGAGAGCAATACCCCATTACGCAACTCCTTGCTCAGTTTGAAGTGAAGCAGGGGGACAAGGTCAGGACGGTGGAGAAACTCTGCGGCGGGTATCTCCATCGCGACTCCCAGGAGAAGAAGCTTTCCGCAGTCAACCGCTCCAACACGAAACTTAGACGAGTGATCAGAAAGTTGTCGGACGAAGGAGTTGTTGGCAACCCGGAACAAGAATTCGAATACCGCCCCGCAACACAGGACTAAGCGATGGCCTCCAGTGAGCGTAGAAAACTATGTGCGACGCTCCTGTTGTCCGGCGTCGTTTCGATCTCATCGTACATCCTTGTGTTCACACATCAGGAGTGGGTTACGCGTAACTTCACTCGCGGTGGCGTGTATGCCATGCTTCCGCTTGCCACGGCCTTCTACTTCGCATTAGTCCACGGGACATTCACCAGTGGCCTTCTGCATATGCTCGGGTTACGCGCGGCAACAAAGGGCGCTGCCGATCGGGGACAGGCCGGGGACGCATCACGGGAAAAGGTGCAGCAATGATCACCCGATTGAGTGCCATCTTCACTGCTGGGCTGCTCTTCGCCGCGTCGTCTGTTCCGGCTGTTGCGGGCGGAGTACCCAAAGACCTACCCCCAACCGGCATCATCAACTCTGTCGATCCCCAGACCCGCACGATTGTTTTCCGCCCTCAGGGCGTTGACACAGCAATGACGCTTCCGCTGGCTGAATCGGTGGATGCGTCGTGCATCTCTGTGGGGTCGCGTGTGATCGTCCGCATGGAGCAGCGAGACGGTCTCGCCGTGGTGGCAGGCATAAGTACGATGTTCGTCACGCTGACGCCGGTACTGTTGATCGCCCTTGTGCTCGTGGGTCTGGTCGGCGGGATGCTGAGCGGGTTCATCGGCTCAGGTGGCGCCTTTGTCATGACGCCAAGTATGATGTCGCTGGGTATCCCTGGCGTGGTGGCCATTGCCAGCAACATGTGCCACAAGTTTCCCAAGGCGTTAGTGGGGGGCTACAAACGTTACCGGTACGGACAGGCAGATCTGAAGCTGGGTCTCGTGATCGGAGGCTCGGCGATTGTCGGCGTACAGGTCGGCATCCGGGTCCAGAAAGCAATCCTTGCCGCCTGGGGGCAGGCCGGATCCGACCTGTATCTTAGCCTTGCGTATGTGGCGGTTCTTCTCTCGTTCGGCACCTACGTGCTCTTCGACGCATGGCGGCTGTGGCGAGGGGGGGTCGAGGTCAAGACGTCCGCACTGGCCCTGGCGGTCCAGAAGGTTCGCATTCCTCCTGTCATGGAGTTCCCTGTCGCCGGCTTGAAGCTTTCTGTGTGGGTCACGGTGCCGGTCGGCCTGGCCTCGGGCCTGCTGGTCGCCACCATCGCGGCCGGTGGGCTGGTCGGTGTCCCCGGCTCAATCTACGCCCTGGGCACAACGGCAATCGTCGCCACCGCGACCCAATTGGTGACGGCCTTTGTGATGGGCCTGTATGGTGCCGTGTACTGGGCCGTCGGCGGCTTTGTCGATATTCGATTGACGCTCCTAATCCTGGCCGGTTCGCTGCTCGGTATACAGTTCGCCGCCATCGGGACAACCTACGTCAAGGACTATACCATCAAGTATACGATGGGCGTTGCCATGCTCATCGTCGCGGCAAGTCGCGCCGCGAAGGTACCCGTGTTGCTGGCGGAGCTGCACTGGATGCCCCTTTCGTCCGGGGCCGTCGACCGGTTCGAGTCCGTTAGCTTCTGGGCGCTCATCGCGGCCCTCTCTTCAGCCTGTGCTATCGTATTCGGCGCAACGATTCAAGGGATGCTCCGGGCGAAGCGGAACCCGTGTGCTTGCGACCCGAAAGCGTAGACTGCCATCCGAGTGGGCGTTGACATCATCGGCTACTGCTTCATCGTTCCAGGGATGCCAATGACCGTTAGCTGCACTTCTTTCTCGGAATCGATTGCATGCCGAATCGGGTGGCCGGTGACCGACCACTACTGATCCTGCATACGCCGCTGGAGTGTCTGGTGAAACGGATGACACGATAACGCCATCGTCCATCTGGCAGCCGAAACGCTGGGCCAAGTCCGGCGTGAGATCCTCAATTGTCGCGTTTCACTTCAAACGGGACTGGCCCGGTCGGGTCGGAAGAAGATCGTCTTGAGCACCTTCTTCTTCTGTATTTCCTCCACCTTATCCACTCGCCGTGATCTGGCAAACCACAGGTTCTGCTGTAGATGCGGGGCGTTCGGAATGTAGTGCTCGGCGCGGCGATAGTTGAGGATCACGCGACCAACGTCTTGGGCCCGGAAGTAGGCGTTGCCTATGTTGTAGTAGAGCTTCCCGTTCTCGATGTTGATCCAGTCACAGGACTCCCCCTCACATCTCCTTGATCATCTTCCTGATCTGCTTCAACTCCTCCGGCGAGATCTTCTTTGCAGAGAGCGCCCGCATGACGAGTTTGCCGGCAGACCCGGCGAAGGCGCGATCCACGATGCTGCTCACCACCTGCTTCTGCGTTCGTTCCTCGCTTACGGCGGGTTTGTAGATGTGCGCGAACGGCGAGTCGTCCCGGCGCAGCAGGCCTTTCTCCGTCATAAGCTGCATGAACTTGAGGGTGGTGGTGTAGCCGGTGGGTTTCTGTTCATTGAGCACCTCGTTGACGACCCTCACGGTACAGGGACCCTTCTGCCACAGTACGCTCAGAATCGCCAATTCGGCATCAGTAGGTTGGGGTGTTTTCTTCTTCGCCATGAATCATCTTCTCGGCTAATCGGCGGCGGTCATCGTCGCCACACTATACGAACGCATTCGTAACATCAACCCAAATATTACGATTATATTCGTAGGCGGCAACAAGGGCGGCGAAATGTGGCCGATCTGGTGTCGATCCGCACACAGAAGAGGGAAGTCGAGCCAGGCCCTACACCCCCCTTGCTCCGAAACGCCTACGCCTCGTTCGCGGCGATAATCTCGATGACTTCGTCTGCCGTGGCGACCGAGGCGAGTTTGCTGCGCACGTCGGCGCTGCGCATCAGGCGAGAGATCTTGGCCATGGTCTTGAGATAACCGTCCTGGGCGTCTGCGCTCGTGGGACCAAGCACCAGGAAGAAGAGCGAGCACGGCTCGTCGTCTATCGCGTCGAAATCAACCGGCTTGGCCGAGCGACCAAACACCACCGCGGGTTCCATGACCTCGGCCATGCGAACATGTGGGATGGCTACCCCCTGTCCTACGCCGGTTGATCCCAGTTTCTCTCGCTCGATGATCTCGTTCAGAATGGTATCCCGGTCGTACCCGTTCACTACGGGATCGGCCAGTGCGCCAATCGCGTCTTCCTTCTTCTTCGCATCAAAATCGAGAACAATTCGATCCGCATTCAAACTCTCACTCAGTTTCACGTCCACTCCTCCGTTACCAGTCTACCTTACAATCAGAACACTACATTCGGCGTTTTCCACAACCTTCTCCACCCGCCCCTGGGCCAGGCGCTTCGCCTGTCCCTGCATCTTGCGCGGATATCCCAACACAATCAGATCCGCATTGAGGCGCGTGGCCTCGCTCACCACCACGTTCTCGACCACGCCGCTCTCTTGCAGAATCATGGTTGGAACGCCCTGGTCCTTGGCTTGCTCCTCGGCGAAATAGAGCGCCTTCCAGCCTTTCTCCTCGAGCTCAATCTCGATCTCGGCCGTGCTTTGCTCGCTCAGTCGCTTCAACCGGTTGATCACCATGTGATCCACCACGTTGAGTGCGATCAGTCGCGCCTTGTTCGCCATCGCCCGCGCAATGGCCGACGCCATCACGGCATGGTCCATGTCGGACCCCTCCACCACGAGGAGAATCTTCCCGAATAGATGTTCGTCCATAGTTCGCTCCCGTTCGCCTCTATCCCTTGCGCTTCAACAACTGACGCTTAAACAGTTCCTCGCGATCATTCTCTTCCATCACCGACTTGATCCAGGTTACCGCAGCCTGTGACTCGGGAATAAACACATTCTCAATGGCGTTGACCCTGCGCTGGGTCTTCTCAATCTCCGTCGCCAGCCGCCAGATCGTCGCCACGGTCTCAATATACGCTACCAGGGACGTCATGACAGCCCCCATACTGCTGACGGCCGCATCCATCGCCGGTGTGGCATCCAGCAACCCCGTGAACAACGCATCACCGCCGGTCTCAATGCCCACCTGCGGCACCGACGTGCCCATTACGGCACGTTCCGAGACTTCGAGCGACACGTCCGGACGCGATGACGAGAATACCCGTTTCATCGTGTCCTGTCCCGCCGCAAGATAGGCTGGCACAAAAGCATCGAACGCCCCGCCCATCGCCTCGCGCAATCGCTCCTCGGCATCCACAAACAGAGCCGACACGGACATCAGCTCCATCACCAGCACATCACGCTTCTGGTTCAGCAGCTCATAGCCCTCCTCCGCAAAACGCAGGTCATGCTGCGCCTTGAACAGATTCGCCTTGGTTGGTGCCGGTTTTCTAGCCATGCCTATCTAACCACTTCAACTAATCCCAGCGATTCTCGCTGGGCTATGATGGAGCACCCCCTTGGGGTGCGGGAAAGCGCCGACCCCAAAGGGGTCGAACATCACAGCCCAGGCAGAATACCTGGGTTTCATGCCCATTCCACCACTACAGACTCCTTGTCGACTTCCATCGCACACTCAATCCCCTACTCCTCCTCAACCCCACTCGATGTGTCGTAGTACTCGTCCAGTTGGTCAGGCGGCACGCGGTGCAACGCGTCGCGCGGCAGCAGGCCGAGCAGTTTCCACGCGCGAGCGAGCGACTGCTCGATGGTGCGGCGCTCATCGCGGCCCTGACCGATGAAGCGTTCTTCAAAGGCATCGCCAAAGCGGAGATGCCGCTGGTCGCTATCGGTCAACTCCTCGGCCCCGACGATCGCGGCCAGCGAGCGGATATTACCGACGCTCGCGTAGCTTGAGTAGAGCTGGTTGGCCACGTTGGGATGATCCTCGCGCGTCCGATCGCCCCCAATCGCGTCCTTCATGATGCGCGACAGCGAAGGCAGCGGGTTGATCGGCGGATAGACGCCCTTCTGGTGCAGCTCGCGATCGAGTACGATCTGCCCCTCCGTGATATAGCCGGTCAGGTCGGGGATCGGATGCGTGATGTCGTCGTTCGGCATGGTCAGGATCGGCAGCTGCGTGATCGAGCCCTTTGCCGTCTTGATGCGTCCGCACCGCTCATAGATCTCGGCAAGATCGGAATACAGGTAGCCGGGATAGCCCTTACGACTCGGCACCTCGCCGCGCGCTGAGGTCATCTCGCGCAGGGCCTCGCAGTAATTGGTCATATCGGTCAGGATGACGAGCACAT
>JAOZSS010000158.1 GCA_029939545.1 Kiritimatiellia bacterium
GATTCTCTCAACCACCCCCCATATATTGTGGAAGGGCGCATTTCGTCATCAGCCACCCTGTTTTCTATGTTTTTTCTCTCTCAGGCAGGAGCGGGAGACCGGTTACACCCGCCGCATAAAGCAACACATAGACCTTGCGCTCTGATATCGGGGGGCCAGCTTTCCGTGCCCCCCGAGGTTTTTCTGGCATGGACAAAAGCGACATCTGCACTGCACTGCCCAAGGAGAAGATGCGGAGCTTGACCGGGTGCGGCGGCTGTGCGACATTCGCCGTCAGTTGATGGAGCGCTGTCCCGGCATACATCGTGCGAAATGGAGATAAGACGTGCAGGTCAAGATCGTGTACCCGAAGTGGCCGAAGCTACCCAACCAGCAGGAGTTTCACCTGCCGCCCCACGGACCGGTCTGTTTCGCGGCGGCCATACCCGATGACATCGAGATTTCCTTCTGTGACGAGCATGTCGACACACTTTCGTTTGATGATGCCCCGGATCTCGTGGCACTCTCCGTGATGCTGACCTGCCAGGTGCCGCGGGCCTGTGAGATTGCCGATCGCTACCGGGCGTTGGGGGTGCCGGTGATCGCGGGCGGCATTGCCACCATGTTGCACCACGAAGAGATGATGCAGCATGCGGATGCTGTCTTTCTCGGAGAGGCCGAGGGACATGTTGAGGAGATCCTTGCCGATCTGCGCAATGGCCAGCTCAAACCCCTCTATGATTTCTTCCATGACTTCCCCGACATCACTCAGGTTGGCACGGCTCGGCGGAGCATTCTGAATCGTGAGCGCTACAATTTTCATGGCGTTCAGATGGTCGATCTCATCCATGCGTCGCGAGGATGCCGCTTTGCGTGCTATCCCTGTTGCACGGAGTTTCTGGGTGGTCGCAACTTCCGTCCGCGTCCGATCGCTGCCGTCGTGGCCGAGATGGAGAGTATCGACAACAATCGTCTCTTCATCGTCGATAACTCGCTGGCCCAGGACGATCAGTGGGAGAAGGATCTGTTTCGGGCCATTGCGCCGCTCAAGAAGAAATGGATCTCACACCCGATCAAGGATGATGACGAGATTCTCAGTCTCGCCGCCGAGGCCGGGTGCTGGTACGTCTATCAGGCCGTATTCGATACGTCCGACGTGATCCGCAACCGCATCAAGCGATTGAAAGACCACGGCATCGGGGTTGAAGGTACGATTCTGCTGGGGCTGGATGATCACGATGAGGACACCATCAAGCGCCTGGTGGATTTCCTGCTGGAGGTGGAGCTGGACCTGGCTGAGTTCACCGTCCTGACGCCTTTCCCGCACACCCGCTCCCGCGCGGAGCTGGAGAAGGCGGGTCGTATTCTTCACAACGACTGGCGGCGATACACGGCCTCCGAAGTGGTTTTTCAGCCTGCCCTCATGAGTCCGGACAAGCTGGCCGAGATGCATCAGTATGCTTGGGATACGTTCTACGCCGACTGCAGTCAGGAACTGCGCATGGCTCGCCTGTTTATGAATGTGATGCGGAAGGAGACGGCCGATGGAACGTACAAGCATCGCCGCATCTCGCGCGACAAGAAATGGTGAGATGAAGATTCTGCTCATCTCGGCGAACGTGGCACAGGTGCCGTACCCTGTCTATCCCCTTGGCTTGGGTATTATTGCCGCTGCGCTTGAGAAGGCGGGTCACGCCGTGACTCAGTTCGACCTGCTTCAGAACAACCGATCGATGGAAGCCGTGGCTGCGGCCGTGCGTGAGGCCGACCCGGACATCGTGGGCATCTCGCTGCGCAACATCGACAACACCAATCTGCTTCACGAGGAGCAGTACATTCCCTGCGTGCGCGAGATCGTGGCCACCGTGCGTCGCGAGTCATCCTGCCGCGTGGTGTTGGGTGGCTCCGGCTTCTCGATCATGCCAGAGGTGATCCTTGATACCGTTGGGGCCGACTACGGGATCGTGGGTGAGGGCGAGAAGCTGATGGTGGATTTCGTTGCCGAAGCGGCGGTTGGCCGCTATCCCGAAACGCGCTGCGTGCGGGCCGCACCCGGCTTGATGGGCGGAGAGATGCCGGGCGCTGTCTATGATCGTGACATCATGCGCTTCTACCAGAAGAGCGGCAACCTGGCGGGGGTACAAACCAAACGCGGATGCACGCACCATTGCGTCTACTGCTCCTATCCCGTGTTGGAGGGGGCCGCGATTCGCCCGCGTGCGCCGCGCGATGTGGTGGCGGATATTCGACGCCTCATCGACGAGCACAACGTGGGTTACATATTCTTTACCGACTCCGTCTTCAACGACGAAGCGGGTCATTTTCGCGAGGTGGTCCGTCAGATGCATCGCGAGGGTATTAATGTGCCCTGGACGGCATTCTTCAGACCGTCCGGGTTGGACACCGCTACTGTGACGCTAATGAAGGAGACGGGCCTGCATGCCGCGGAGCTGGGGGCGGATGCCTCGAATGACACGGCGCTGAAGCGGTTGGGCAAGTGCTTCACCTTTGCCGATATTGCGCGCTGCAGCGATCTCCTGGTTGAACAGGGGGTCGCCTGTGCGCATTACTACATGTTTGGCTGCCCAGGCGAGACCGAGGCCCTTGTGGATGAGGGAATCGCGAATATCAGGTCGCTACAGGGCGCGGCCGTCTTCATCTTTATGGGCATACGTGTGCTGCCCGGCACCCCCCTGGCCGAGATCGCCCGCCGGGATGGCCTTTTCAGCGACGACAAGGAGCTGCTCGAGTCGGTCTACTATCTTGCCCCGGACGTGGATCGGGATTGGCTGGAGCAGCGGTTGACCGATGCGTTTGCCGAACTCGACCACTGTGTGTTCCCGCCCGACAGTATGGATGCCAAGCTCCGCTTTCTGCACAGTTTAGGTCATGTTGGCCCACTGTGGGATCTGCTGCTTCGAAAGCGCAACCGCCGGTTGAGGAGTAAGAAGAAATGAAACCTGTCTGTTGGGTGACCTTGTTTGTGCTCCTGTGCGTCCTGGTACAGCCCGGGGGCGGTGAGCCACTCTCTGTCGACGAGGAGGGGGACTCGGGGCACCCTCGGCCGCTGTGGGAGTTTGGGCTCTTCAACGGTGTAGCGCGCATACCGGACTACCGCGGATCGGACGAGTATACCACTTACGTGGTACCCATCCCGTACGTCGTCTATCGCGGTGAGGTGGTGCGGGCTGGACGGGATGGCGTGAAAGGCATCTTGCTCAGGATGGGACGGCTGCAGACCGAGATGTCGCTACAGGGGAGCCCCCCTGTCTCAAGGGACAACCGGGCACGTGAAGGCATGTACAACGTGGGCGGTATCATTGAGATCGGCCCTGCCCTGAAGTATGACTTTCTGGATCGAGCATCGCCCAACAATTTCTTCATCCGCGGAGCCGTGCGCGGTGTGTTGGCGTTTGACGTGCACAACGACTACCGTTCCAGCGCTCGCGGTGTTCGCATGGGACTCGGAATGGTCTACGGAAACCGCACGCTCTTCAAGGATAGTCGCATCACGTTCGGTGCTCGCTGTAGCGTCGATTTTGCGTCCAGCGAATACACGGATTATGTGTACGGCGTGCCGGCGGCGTATGCGCTGCCGACGCGGTCGGAATACCGGGGCAGCGGAGGCTATGTGGGGTTCTCGGCGTCCACCTATGCCACGAAGGCGCTCCGAAGAAAGCTGTGGGCATCCGTGTTCCTCTCCTGGAGCAATGTGGATGGTGCCGTATTCGCAGACAGTCCGTTGGTGGAAACCGAGAACAATACCGTTCTGGGCTGCGCGTTGATCTGGAGCTTCAAGGAGTCCCGCACGCTCGCACCGGTGCGTCCGGAGGCACGCTGAAGGGAGCATTCTGAGAAGCGAAACGAGTCAATGCGAGCAGCGCGAAATAGTTGTGCAAGATTTCGTTTTCCCCAGGAAAGGGGTCAGGATACAGGAATCAGGAATCAGAAGATTAAGGACAGCGCAGAATCAAACCCCAGGCTTCCAACGGGTTACAGATGCACAGAAGTGACCTCCGGCTGATGCCGGGTTTGCTGACCCCTGACGCCTGCCTCCTGAGCCCTGATTCGGAGCGCAGCGCAGAATTCGCAAAGGGCTTCGCTCTTGTGCGGCGGTGTCGCGTTAAGTAATATGCCGGCTCAGCCACGCGGAAGGCTTTGTGCGAAAGAGGAAAGGAATCGGTCCGGATGATTGAACTGAATGGACACAATCTGACCCTTGAGGATGTGTGGAACGTTGCCAACCGGTCGGAGTCGTGCGTCCTGGCCGACAGTGCCCGCGAGCCCATGCGCCAGAGTCGGGCGCTTGTGGAGAAGTTGGCTGACGAGCCGCGCGCTATCTACGGGATCAATACCGGTTTCGGTCCACTGAGCCACACACGTGTGTCCTCCAAGGATCTTAAGCAGCACCAGATCAACCTGCTCCACCATCTTGCCGTGGGGCAGGGGAAGCTGTTCACGGCACCGGAGACACGTGCGCTCATGGTGACACGCGCCAATGCCCTGGCGCGTGGATTTTCCGGCATTAGGGAGTGCGTGGTCGAGCTGCTTGTGGACTGTCTGAATGCGGATATCCTGCCCGAAGTTCCCTCCGAAGGCTCGGTAGGCGCGAGCGGTGATTTAGCGCCGCTGGCACACATGGCGCGCCTGCTGGTCGGGCTCGGACACGTACGCGTTGGGGGTAAACGCATGACGGCAGCCGACGCACTTGAGGCGGCCGGGCTGAAGCCGGTGGTGCTGGAGTGCAAGGAAGGGCTGGCGCTGGTCAATGGAACATCCGTCATGACGGGGCTGGCGGCGCTGTCGACGCATGAGGCCGGCAAGGCGCTCGGCTGGATGGAGCTCCTTTCGGCATGCTGTTTCCAGGTGTTGTTCGCATCGCCCGAGGTCCTCTGTAGTCAGCTTCACAAGGCCCGGGGCTTCCGTGGGCAATCGTCGGTGGCCGCCAGAATTGCGGATTATCTCAAAACGCACCCAGGCTACAAGGACCGGATCGAGGGCCACAAATGGGGGTCGAACGCGAAGCCGGTTGAGGCGGGCGTCGAGATACAGGATTCCTACTCCATTCGCTGTGCCCCGCAAGTTCTCGGTGCATTCCAGGAGGCGCTCTGGCATGTTGAGCAGGTCGTAAATCGCGAGCTCAACGCCTCGACCGACAATCCCCTGATCTTTCCTGAGATGGAAACGGTCATCCATGGCGGCAATTTCTATGGCCAACAGATCGCAATGGTGTCGGACTACCTTCGTCTGGGGTTGATCAAGCTCGGACTGTTCTCCGAACGACAGCTCGATCGCCTGGTGAACTGGCGCTACAGCATGGGGCTGCCGCCTCTGCTGGCTGGCGGGGCTCCCGGCCTGAATTCGGGGATGATGGGTTGTCAGATCCTGGCGACGTCCCTCGCGGCGGAGTGCCGCATCATGGGGATGCCGGCATCGATCCAGACGATCCCGACCAACGCAAACAACCAGGACGTGGTCAGTATGGGGACCGTTGCCGCCAAGATGACGCAGGAGCTGCTGCCCAAGGTGTGGACCCTGCTCGCGGTCGAATCCATGGCCGTGGCGCAGGCCGGCGCCCATCGCGAAGCGGGCACCATGGGGACCGCGTACCGTGACTTGCAGGACAGGGTCTTCGCCCTCTCGCCCCAGCTCGAGGAGGATCGCCCCCTCTTTGATGAGATCAAGGCCGTGTCAGAGATGCTGCAGTCCGAGACCGTTCAGCAGGCCTGCCTCACGGGTGTAACCGGTCTTCCGCTCCTGCCTGAGAGAGGAAAAACATAGAAAACAG
>JAOZSS010000159.1 GCA_029939545.1 Kiritimatiellia bacterium
TGCCCGGTCTGACCGCAGACTTGTCAGTCGTGACCGAGCATAAGGAGGCCGTAGTTTCCGTTCCCGCCCGTTTCCTCAGGCGAAAAGACGCTGGCTACTACGTTCTGCTTCGCAAGGGAACACAATCCGTTCAATCGGATATCACAATCGGCATTGCTGACGAAACATTTGTCGAGATCCTCTCCGGGTTGAACGCCGGTGACGAAGTATCGATGGAGTAGCCGTGCAACTGGAACTTACAGGCGTCGAGAAAACCTATAACATTTCCGATTCTGTCAAGGTCCCTGCCCTTAGCGGTATCGACCTCCGTATCGAAGCGGGCGAATTTGTCTCCCTGGTCGGACCATCGGGTTGCGGCAAATCAACGCTCCTATCGATCCTTGGCCTCCTGACATGGCCGACGGCCGGCTGCTATAGCTTTGATGGTCGCGATACACGGACCGTATCACGTCGCGACCAGGCCCGGTGGCGGGGCGATGCCATTGGCTTCATCTTTCAATCCTACAATCTACTCCCCAGGGAATCAGCGTGGCGCAATGTCATGTTTCCACTCTCTTTCCGGGCCAACACTCGCTCCACCCGGAAAACCGCCGCCATGCACGCCCTCGAAGCTGTGGGGCTTGCCCACCGTGCCGACCACTTTCCATCCCAGATGTCCGGTGGCGAGCAACAACGTGTCGCGGTCGCCCGGGCGTTGGTCAACCGGCCCCGGCTGCTCATTGCAGACGAACCCACGGGCAATCTTGACAGCGCGACAGGAAAGGAGATCCTTAACTTGATCATGCGCCTGGCTACGGAGTACGGCACAGCCGTCATCATGGCTACGCACGATGCGTCGGTCGCATCGCGGGCAAGACGTAAGGTAACCATGTCTGATGGCCGCATCATATCGGACGCGCGAAAGGAATAGCAATAGCCCGCCATGGACTGGATGTACACAACCGGAGCCCTGTTGCGTGACATGCAGACGAACCGCCTGCGACGCATCCTGTCGATACTCGGGGTTGTGATCGGCACGTCGGCAGTCATCGCGAGCCTGGCTGTTCTCGAAGGCGGACGAGAACAACTGAGCCTGCATCTCGAAAGACTCGGCGTCAACATGGTCTTTCTCGAAGACCGGCTTCGGCCGGAAACGGTCATAACCCACGAGTACAGGAGAGACCAGGTCACCCTTTCCCAAGAGGCGGCACCCGACAGTACGACGGCGAAAGGCAGGATACTCGTGAAGCGCCGCATGGCTGAGGCGTCCGAGTCGTCTGGTGACAGCGAGAACGTCCCGGTTCCCATTCATGGCGTATTGCGCATGCGTGATGTCTCCGCCCTTCGTGCCCGCTTTCCCGGCGCGAACATGATCGAACCGGTCATGACACATTGGTCAGACGTCGCGCAGGCCGGCGGGAGCCCTTTCGGGGCTCGTATCGAAGGCGGCACCCCGGCGGGAGCTGTTGTCAGAGACCTCCAAATCACCGAAGGGCGACACCTGATCGAGACCGATATAGACCATTCTGAGAAGGTCTGCGTCCTCGGAGCCGAAGCCGCCGATAAACTCTTTGGACAATCCGCCGCAGTCGGCCGGACGGTATCTATGCTCGGTTCACGCTGGCGTGTCGTCGGCGTCCTTGCGCAAAAGGGCACCATGATGCGCTTCGACTACGACCGGCTGATCATCGTGCCAATCACATCCCTACAGGAAAGAACCGGTGTCGATATGGTCAATGCCCTCCTGATCCAAGCGCGGGACGGCGAGGCTGCATCCCGGATTCGTACCGAGCTGAAAGCAGAAGTCCTCGCACGGCTGCATGGCCGCGATCCAGAGGAGATCCGTATCTTCTGCCAGGACGATCTCGTAGCGCAGTATGGCCGCACTATGAGCACGTTCAGAATTCTCACGATCTCAATCGCAGCATTCTCCCTGCTCGTCAGCGGAATCGGGATTATGAACATCATGCTGGTATCGGTTCGGGAACGCACACGCGAGATCGGCGTTTGGAAGGCCGTCGGTGCAACCGATGCTGACGTGCTCTCCTTCTTCCTTGCCGAATCGGTGCTGACCTGTGTTCTGGGAGGTACGATCGGGATCTTTCTGGGCGTGTTGCTTGCATCCGAGGCATCAGGGTTCGTGGCCAACTCGGTCAGCGAAATGTCCACATGGACTCCCGTATTCCACCCGGTCTTCTTTGGCTTATCCTTGGGCACGACGATTCTTGTCGGATTGCTGTCTGGAATCTTTCCTGCCATTGTCGCGGCCCATCTCGAACCCACGGAGGCATTGCGCTATGGTTAGACTATCTCGATACGGGCTCCTGCTGAGTGTGTCACTTCTTCTCTTCTTTCTATGCCCACCACAGACGATACAGGCAGGTGAGCGCACCAACACGGTCGGTTATCTATCCCTCGACCTATGCATTGAACAGGCACTTGCCCATGCGCAGACGGTCGGCCTGCTCGACTCCAACATCGCACTGGCGAACGCGGGTTACCGTCGCGCGCGGGCGCAGTCGCGTCCCCAGTTACACCTCACGCCACGCCTGCGCACCTACCTGGACAGTAGCGGTGACACCGAGCTCGACATGGGGGTAGAACTGGGGGAGCACCTCCTGGACATTCCTCAGAACATCGTGCGGCGGCGACTGGCGAGAGCGCGGATACAGCAGGCAAATCAGAAGGCGTTGTATGCCTATAATCGCTACGCCACACAAGCGGTGCGGGCCTATCTCAAGACCGATGAAGCGTGCGGCGCTCATCGGTTGGCGGCGTTAAGATACAGCGCAGCCCGGGCCGACCGCGAGGCATGGGCCGATATAACAGTAGATGAGCCAGCCCTTCGCGACCGGCGTGCACTTGCCATTCTTGATGCATCGCATGCGGAGGAAGCCCTCCGGGATGCCGTAATCATTCGGACACAAGCCATGGGCCATCTGCGTGATCTGTGCGGCCTGGACAACACTGATGTCGCGCTCGCGCCTCTGCCCGCTTACCAGTTTCCACCCATAGATCTTGAACGCTGTCTGGCATGGAGCAACACCAACCGGAGTGACCTCGCCGCGGTCCGCACCGAAGTACGTGCCATGTCTAACGCCGTTCGCCTTGCACGCTACGGTCGACTTCCCCGGGCCCGCCTGGGACTGGGCTACGACAGCGGCGGAGAAGATCTTGGGGGGGAGGACGATCCGGAAGGCGTCTTCGCGATGGTCCAGCTAACCATCCCGTTCTGGGATGCCGGCCAGACACGTGCCCGGATTGAAGAAGCCACCGCGCGCCGCGATGCGCTCGCCTCCAACCTGCCAACGCTTGAGCGACAGGTCGAGCAAGCCGTAGTTACCGCGTTTGTGCAATGCCGCGCCGCCTCGCAGGCAGCCGAACGGCTGCGCGCGGTATCGGCCCAAAAACGCACCTATGAAGAGGCGGCAGCGCGACATGCGGCAGGGGATATGTCAAAGACGGAGTTCACGGCAGCAACACTTGCATGGGAGACGCATGTCGAGGAGCGCCATGCGGCCGACCGCGCCTGCTACGAATCCGAAGCCCGACTCTGTGAAGCCATCCAAGCCACCCGACAACAGCTTGCGGCCGGCCTGGTCAGCGAGGCCGGAGCTATGACTGAATAACGTCCATGTTTCAGTCGGAACGCGAATGGATTCCTGCGCTTTCGAAGAGTGCACTCTCCCTGTGGGCGAAGAAGCTGGGACTTGGAGCGGCGGCCATCGCCATTACGCTGGTCATGCTCGAAATAGGGCTGCGACTAGCAGGTAGCGTACTTCTCACACGGCAACACATGCGCGGTTCCCTCTCGGCTGTCGGCAACGAAGCATGCACGATCGTATGCGTGGGCGAGTCCACGACGGCAGAGAACGTAGCCAAAGCAATTCTGAATGAAGTACTCGTCAGCGCTAGCCGGACGAGCCGTGGGATCATTTCTCCTTGCCCGACGGACCATCCCAGATCATATTTGCCGCGTTCGGCACGGATCACATACTAACCCTGTAAGGAGCAGTTAAACTACGAAATACGCGAAAGGAAATCCAGAAAAGAATAGGGATTCCGGACGTCTGGGTGTACGGAAGCGTTGCACCCGTTGGGTGCAAAACTTGGTGGTTGTCTTCCTTTCAGAAGTACCCTGTCCCCAGTCTCTTTTGTGCTTCTCGTGTATTTCGCAGTTTCTCAACTGCCGAATGTAGGCTAACACGAATGGAGCCCATGCATCGTCGACTATCCAGATCCATTGCCTACGTGGTCGTGTTAGCGGTTCTCGCCCTTCTCGCCATTGAGGCAGCTGTGAGAATCACGGGCATGGCACCACCACTGCCCAAGCTGTATCGAGATTCCGTCTTCATCCCGCACCCCATCCTTCCCTACCACTTGGCACCATCAGTTGAGAAGACGGTACCGGCCGGTTCCGGAGAATTCACACAGCATATGCAACATAACGCGGCCGGGTTCCGCGACGTTGAGCATGCGCTCGCCAAGCCGGAGAACACCCTTCGCATTCTGGGTGTGGGCGACAGCTTCACTTACGGAGCGGGGGTTGACTACGCAGACACATACCTGGCCGTCCTCGAACAGTCCATGAATGACGCCCCATCGGCCACCCACACTGTCGAGATTATCAAGGTCGGGATTGGCGGCTTCGGCACCCACGCGCAACGCCTTCTCGTCGAGCACGAAGGCGTCGCCTACGAACCGGATCTCATTCTAGTGGGATTCAACGAGACCGACATCTTCGAGGCCCACCTGGGCATCGAAGCAACGCGCGTCTACCCGGGGTTTCTAAAGAATGCCCAAGCGAAACGTCTCGGCTACACGAGGACCTGGCTGATCTTGCATTCGCATGCGGCCCGGCTGATCCACCGTCGCCTCGGCGTCGACACCAGTCGAGAGAAATGGCGGGCATTCGGGCGAGATGAGGGAGCGAAAAGGGCAGCATGGGAGAAGATCACTGAAGAACTGGGGCTGATCCGGGCGGCGGCCGCCGAGGCGGGGGCGGTTATGGCCGTCTGCTACATCCCGATGAAACTCGACGATGATGACAGAACACGCACTGACCTCCTTCGCGTATGCGAAGCGCAAGGCATCCCCGTGATCGATACGACGAAAGCACTCAAGGCCGCACGAGAAGATGGCGCGCTCTACTGGAAGAAGGACGGGCATTGCACGGCGCGTGGCTATCGCGCCATCGCCGAAGCGCTGTATGGCGCCTTGGGCAAACCCGATGGACTACTGTACCGGCAGCAGCCAGTATCCCAATTTATAAATCCATAAAGGCAACATCTGCACTATGTCATCCCGAGCTTGCCGAGGGATCTCTGCCGCATGCGGTAGGGCGGAGATGCCTCGGCTCCGCTCGGAATGACAGGTGATTCTTACGCAGAATAGTCAGTCACTACACGGGTCTCTCTGCCTTTACCGCACGGGTATCTACACGGTTTGCCCGTGTCGGCGGGGTACTTTGAAGTTGTTCCGGGTTCACCGCGTGCCTACACTATCTTTGCCACAGAGCTTCTGATGAGATGCGTTGGTGCCAAGAGTCGGTTGTTGTCCTGTGTGATTGCGATTCATTTATGCCTGCAATACTTGGAATATCCGCGTTCTATCACGACAGTGCTGCGGCCCTGGTAGTAGACGGCGAGGTGGTGGCGGCGGCGCAGCAGGAGCGCTTTTCGCGCAAGAAGCACGACCCGGGCTTTCCGGGGGATGCAGTGGACTACTGTCTACAGCATGCCGGGCTGGCTCCCGCCGAATTGGATGCGGTCGTGTT
>JAOZSS010000160.1:0-4147 GCA_029939545.1 Kiritimatiellia bacterium
ACCGTGGCTATCACACAATACCCAGATCAAATGGTTCGACTCATTTACTCAAAGACTCACGATTTAACCTGGATTATTCATAAGACAGTGTCGGCCACCACCGGCCTTGCGCCGACTGCGTCCCGCCATAGCCGCGAAGCGCGACGGCGGAGGGAGCCATGCTTAACAACTACAAGAAGGTGCAAAGACAAGGGACAGCGCCCGGATAGAGCGAAAAGAGCGCTTCTAGCAAGACTCGCTCCAAGTCGGGCTCCCCAGATGTTCTTATTCTGGCTGCAAGTCGTCCACACTCATGCGCTCCACCGGGGCGAGCCCGGTGGTGGCGTGTTCCGAAATCCAGCCATCTCTACGGGCCTGTCCCTCTATCCTTAGGGTCAGAGTCGTAGATTGCTTGAGAGCGTCATTCACCGTCAGATACCGCTTTCACAGAAAATAGATTCGTAGGTTGACGCCTGAATGTCAATCGCATAGATTATTGATGTTGCGCGACATTGCTTTGTATGTTGCGGTGCATCATTCTATTGATTAGACCCGCCGTCGAGCGGCGGAAGGAGTATTCTAATGGCTGAGTATGACCGAACCCCCGTGGCCGTCCCCCCGGTTGAGACCGCCTATCGACGCATTGTCACCGCACTGCCGGTGCCCGAATCCATTCCTGTGTTTGAGAAACTGGAGCAATCCGAACCGCGCTCGATGCAGGGCCAGCCCCCCATCGTATGGGACCATGCCGAGGGTGCCACGGTCTGCGACCGCTGGGGCAACCGCTGGATCGACTGGTCCTCCGGCGTTCTGATCGCCAACGCGGGGCACGGCCGTCCCGAGATCGGCGCGGCGCTCAAGCGCGCGATCGACCAGGGCCTGCTCGCCTCCTACGTCTTCGTCCACGAGCAGCGCGGCGAGCTGACCGCCATGCTGCAGTCACTCGCGCCCGACCCAGACAACTACCATGTCTTCCTCCTGAGCACCGGCAGCGAGGCCACGGAGAACTGCATCAAGCTGGCTAAGACCTATGCGCTCGGGAAGCACGGGCCGCAGAAGCGGGTCATCGTCACCTTCGCGAACGCGTTCCACGGCCGCACCCTCGGCGCGCAGCTGGCCGGCGGCATGGCCAAGCTCAAAACATGGATCGGATCGGATGCCCCCGACTTCGTACAGGTGCCCTTCCCCGATGGGTACAAGAACGAGGACACCTCGTTCGAGCTCTTTCTCGCGACGCTGGCAGAGAAGGGCATCGCGCCCGAACAGATTGCCGGGGTGATGTCAGAAACCTACCAGGGCGTCGGCCCCGACTTCATGCCGGTGGCCTATGCACAGCAGCTTGAGGCGTTCTGTCGCGCGCATGACATCCTCCTGATCATGGACGAGGTACAGGCCGGCTTCGGGCGCACGGGCAAGATGTTCGGGTACGAACACTATGGCATCGCGCCGGACCTGATCGCCTGCGGCAAGGGCATCAGCTCCTCGTTGCCGATCTCAGCGGTGATCGGCCGCAAGGACATCATGGGCCTCTATCCGCCGGGCTCCATGACCTCCACACACTCGGCCTCCCCCCTGCCGGTCGTGAGCGCCATCGAGAACCTGAAGCTCATCCAGAACGAAAAGCTGACCGAGCGCGCCGCCCAGCTGGGCACCATCCTGATCCCGGAACTGGAACGCATTCAGCAGAAGCACCCCTCTGTCCTCGGCTGCGTACAGGGTAAGGGACTCGTGGCCGGCATCCAGGTCGTGAAGCCGGGCACGAAGGAGCCCAACCCCGAACTGGCAGTACAGATCAACGTGGCCTGCTACCAGAAGGGCCTCCTGATGTTCGCCCCGGTCGGGATCGGCGGCGAGTGCCTCAAGATTGCGCCGCCGCTGGTCATCGAAGAAGCGGCGCTACGCGAATCGATCACCGTCTTCGAGGAGGCGATTGATGAGGTTGTGGGGGAATAGGCATGCGCGCCACATCACGCAGCTACAAAGGACAACTCAAGGACGGGACCGCCCTTTCCGTTGCGGTTGAGCATGGGTGCATCACACATATCACTCCAATCGCCAGCGACAACGCGCTTCCCTACCTATTGCCGGTCCTGGTCGACCTACAGCATAACGGGGCGCTGGGCCACGCCTTTACGGACACATGCCAGTGCGGAGCCGAGGGCCTGCGTGAGGTGGCCACGCTGATACGGCAACATGGCGTGGGCCGCTGCCTGCCCACCCTGATCACGGCACCTGCCGACACGTTGAACCGATCCGTGGCGCACTTTGATGCCGCACTTCAAGCCGACACCGACCTACAGCGGCTCTACCGCGGCCTGTTCCATGAGGGCGTCTACATCTCGCCGCAGGATGGCTGGCGCGGCGTGCACGACCTGCGTTGGGTCGCCCCCCCCGACGCGGCGGCCCTGGCAGCACTGGACACCTTGAGCGGCAATCGGATCCGTATCGTCAACGTGGCCCCCGAGGGGCCCGGCGGTCTCGACTTCATACGGCAGACCGTTGACGCCGGCAAGATTGTCAGCCTCGGCCACTGCAATCCGGATGCCGCCACGGTGCATCGTGCGGCCGATGCCGGGGCCACAATGGTGACCCATTTCGGCAACGGAGCAGCCAGCCCGCTTCCGCGCTTCGACAACCCCTTATGGGCCATGCTGAACGAGCCGCGTCTGCGCCTGGGCATGATCGGCGATGGCTTTCACCTGCCGCCCGATCTGGTGGGAACGGCCCTGCGGGTGCGGCATGCGGACAACTGTTTCTTTGTGTCAGACGCGGCATCGCTCTCCGGCTGTCCGCCTGGCCGTTACGAAGACACCTATGCCGATCCCTGCGTGATCGAACCGAACGGGCATCTGCATATCGCCGACTCGCCCATGCTGGCCGGGGCCTGGTTCCAACTCGACCGCTCGGTTGAATGGCTGGTCCAGACCCAGGGCCTCACACTGCACGAAGCCTGGCGGCTCTGCAGCGAGATCCCGGCCCGCATTCTGGGAGAGCCCCTCCCTGAGATTGAGGTCGGAGCAGAGGCATCGTTTGTACTGGCCAGATGGGACCAGGGACTGATTATTGAGCAGTCCGTTCATAACGGGCAGGCCTACCTCGACACGCCGAGCCGTCCGACGGATTGTGGAAAAAGCAACACGAAGACGGGAGAGAAAAATGAGCACGGTAGTTGACGTAACCATTGTGGGCGGGGGCATGATCACCAACGACTTGATCCTGCCTTCGATCTATCATCTGCAACGCACCGGCGTGGTGGGAGCAATCGATATCTGCGCCCTTAACAGCCCCCCCTTGCAGGAGCTCGTCGACAACGCCGAGATGGCCCAGGCTTTCCCCAGCCAGACCTTCACCCCCCACCCGGCCCTCTCCGAGCCGGCCGACAGCAATCATCCCGACCTCTACAAAGAGGTCCTGGCGGCGATGCCGCCGCGTCAGGCGGTGGTTGTGGCTATGCCGGATCAGTTCCACTACGACGTGGTGAAGCTGGCCCTGGCGTGCAACCAGCACATCCTCTGCGTCAAGCCGCTCGTGCTGCAGTACGAGCAGGCCGAGGAACTCGAAGCCCTCGCCCTGGAGAAGGGACTCTTCATCGGAATCGAGTACCACAAGCGCTTTGACCGCCGCTCCCTGCTGGCGCGGCGTCACCATGAGCTGGGCGACTTCGGGGAATTCGTGATGGGCGAAGCCAAAATGATTGAGCCCTACTTCTACCGCTCCTCCAACTTCCAAAACTGGTTTACCTGCGACAAGACCGACCCCTTTGTCTACGTCGGCTGCCACTACGTCGACCTGGTCCAGTTCATCACCGGCCTGCGCCCGGTCGGCATATCCGTGACCGGGGTCAAGGGCCGCTTCCCCAACGGCAACGAGGGCTACCTATGGGCCAATGGCCGGGTCACCTACGAGAATGGCGCCGTGCTTTCGGTGATTGACGGCCTGGGCTATCCCGACGAGGGTGCCGGCAGCAACGAGCAGTGCCTGACGATGTACTTCGAGGGCGAGGGCAAAACCGGCATGCTCAAGCACAACGACCAGTTCCGCGGGGTCAGCCACAGCTACCTGACCGGCGCGGGCTGTGCGGGTTCGACCTTCAACTACGTCAACCCCGACTTCTACCGCCTGGTGCCCTGGGAGGGCGACGGCTACAAGCCAGCCGGCTACGGCTACG